>JAHLLJ010000137.1 GCA_020444205.1 Deltaproteobacteria bacterium
ATCATCTAAGTTAAAGCGTTTGCATTAAGAAGGGGCGGGGTTGACGACCTCGCCCCTTTTAATTTATTATTTAAGCTAGTTAATCGCCCGATCTCAGCCAGCGCTTGCGCCAGAAATAGATAAGCATGCCCACCGTAACCGCCGCCATGAGGCCCAGGGCGGTATAGTAACCCCAAGGCCACTCAAGTTCAGGCATGTACTTGAAGTTCATGCCGTAAACCCCGGCGATAAAGGTAAGGGGTATGAACAGGGTGGCGATGATGGTCAGCACCTTCATGATCTGGTTCATGCGGTTGCTCACCACACTCAGGTACAGGTCCATGAGGCTGGCCAGGCTGTCGCGCAAAGACTCGGTAGCGTCGATGACCTGCACCGCGTGGTCGTACACGTCGCGCAGATAGGGCTGCACCGTGGAGCTGACCAGCTCGTGCTCGCCCCGCTCCAACCAACCGGCCACCTCCCTGAGGGGCCACACCGCCTTGCGCAGGGCCAGACCCTGGCGCTTGAGCCGGTGCAGGGTGTGCAGCACCGTCTGGTCCGCGGCGGTGTCCAGTTGGTTCTCCAGGTCCTGGCTAGCGTCGGCCAGGGCCTCCAACACCCCAAAGTAGTGGTCCACCACCGAGTCGATCAGGGCGTAGGCCAGATAGTCGGCCCCCAGGTGGCGGATGCGGCCCCGGCCCCCGTTGATGCGCCCGGCTACGGCGGTAAAGGGGTCGCGGCCGCTTTCAGTGAAGGAGAGCACCCAGCCCCGGCCCAGGATCAGGCTCACCTGCTTTGACACCACTTCCTGTTTTTGTGAGTCAAAGCTCAGGTCCCTGAGCACCATGTAGAGGTATTTGTCGTATTCCTCGAGCTTGGGGCGCTGCTGAGTATTGACGATGTCCTCTTGCACCAGGGGGTGCAGGCCGAATATCTCGCCCAAGCGGGCCACCACATCCACCTGGTGCACCCCCTCCACCCGGAACCAGACCACCTGAGGCTCTTTCTTCAGCTCTTCGATCTGGCCGGTGTCGGGCTCCTCCAGGGTGCGCACCCCCTGGGAGTCGTATTCCAGCACGGTGATGCGGGTGGGTCCGCTGGCCGCTTCCCCAACGTGAACCAGGCTGCCCGGCGGCAGGGAATCCTTGGCCGCCTGGCTGGGCACCCTATCAGCCATCCGCGTCTCCCTCTTGCTCCCGGTTTAGGCGATGCCGTTCTTGATCGGCCCCTGACCCCACACCTGGAGCAGGTAATCCTTTTGCTCCTCAAACTCCTGGGCCTGCTGCTCCACCAACTCCTCAGCCTCGGCGGAGCTCATATCCCAGCTCTGGCGCACGAAGCTGGCCACCCGCGCATAATACAGCGGGGTCACCAGGTCCAACAGGCGCATGCGGTGCTGGTCCCAGGCGTGGTAGGTGGCGGCCAGTTCATAGAGTATCTGGATCCAGGCAGAGGTGGGAAAACTAAAATTATTGGCGTCCATGGTGGAGGCGGCCTCAATGGTCTTGAAGCAGTCGCGGCAGAAGATTTCCTTCCACAAGGCGCTGAAGTTTTTGTAGCCGCTCTGGAAGTTCTCGATCATGGCCTCCAGGTTCACCCTGACCGGTTCGGGCTCGCCGTCGCCGCCGTTGCCAAAGGTCTCCACCGGCTCGGAGCCCTTCACCGTCTTCCACACACTCTCATAGCGCTCCATGAGGTTGAACAGGGTCCAGATGACCTGGCGGAACATGGGGCCCAGGTGGGAGGCCGGGTCCTTGGCGTCATGCACCTTGAGCCCCAGGTTGGCTTGGCACACCTTGAACCCCTGGGTGATGGCGCTGGTGGTCATCCAGATATCAATGCCAAAACGGGCCACCTCGCTCTCCCACACGTCCTGTTCGGCGTAAAATTTGGCCAAATCGCGGCTGATGGCAAAGTCTCCGCCAATGGGCTGGCGCACCCGTTTGCCGTACAGGGACCGGGTGAGGTTGTACACGATGTTGTTGGTGATGGTGCCGTCGTACTTGTGCCGCAGATACACCGGCGAAACATATTGATAACCCTTGGTCATCACCGGGTCGATGAGCGCCTTGACCCAGTCGCCGGTAATGGAGCGCAGGTCGCTGTCCACCATGGCGCAGGCCGTCACCTTGAGGCGCGTGGCCGCCTCGAACACCGCCCTGAGCGCGCTGCCCTTGCCGGGCAGGCCCCGGTAGATGCTGACGATCTTCTCCTGCCACGGCTTTATCTCGAACTCCTTGGCCACCTCGCGGGTGTCATCGGTGGAGCCGCCGTCAGCCACCAGGATCACCGCCCGTTTGTCCCCGTAATGATCAGCCAAACCGTGGGTGACCATCTGGACCACGTGGGCGATGGTGGTTTCGTTGTTGTAGCAGGGAATACCCACCAAGATATCGGCTTCGGCGATCTCCTCCAGCCGTTTATTGGTGTATCCGCGCAGAGCAGTGTAAAAGGGCATAAAACTTAATTCTCCCGGTTTTTCTGAGAGTTGCCGTTTGTATTAATGATAGCGGCTAACCGGGTACGACTCAAGCCGGGTACAGCAAGTTACTCTGCCGGCGCTGGTGCCAAACGGCCAAATCATCCTCCCAGCGGGCCTCCAACTCGGCGGCCTTGGCCCCGGCAACCAGCATATCCACTGCCTGAGCGTCGCCCAGCAAGAGGTCCAGGGGACGGCGCTCGTGCTCATACTCATAGGGTGGCGGGCGCAGGCCCCACAGGCCGGGCTGGGCCCGGTTGATGGCCCCCAGCAGGGCCAGGCTGGCCCGCAGCGGATGGTAGGTGGCGGAGTCGGTGACATGAATTTGAAAGCCGCCACAGACCTGGCCCGCGAACCTATGGAAAGTAGGCTCAAAATTGAGCGGACGCAGGATGGCCCCATCCAGGGCGCCCGGTTCCAGGGCCTCCGCAACCACCTCGGGCTCCAGGCCCGGCGCGCCGAAGATCTCAAAGGGCCGGGTGGTGCCCCTGCCCTCGCTCAGGGTGGTGCCCTCCAAGAGCACCTGGCCGGGGTAGACCCGGGCCGTTTCCAGGGTGGGCATGTTGGGCGAGGGCATTACCCAGGGCAGGCCGGTGAAGGCAAAGTCCCCGCCATCCCACCCCTGGCAGGGTATGACCGTCAAGGCGACATTCAGGTTACGTTCGCCGACCACCAGCTTGGCCAGCTCCCCCAGAGTCAGGCCATGGCTCAGGGGAATGGCGTGGGCGCCCACAAAGCTCATCAGCTCCGGGGGAAGCACCGGGCCCTCGGTCCTCCGGCCAATGGGGTTGGGCCGGTCCAAGACCACCACCTCCACCCCGGCCTCGGCGCACTCCTCCAGGCAAGCCACCAAGGTGCTGAAAAAAGTGTAGACCCGGCAACCCACGTCCACCAGATCCACCAGCAGGGCGTCCAAACCAGAGAGCATCATCGGGGTGGGGCGCCGGGTCTCGCCATATAAAGAGTAGATGGGCACTCCCAGCTCGGGGTGGGTCCCATGGCCGGACTCCACCATATTGTCCTGCTTTTCCGCGAAAAAGCCGTGCTGTGGGCCAAACAGGGCCTTGATACTCCCGGGCAGCGCCTGTTGGATCATACGCCAGGCCGGGGTGAGATCCGGGCCCACCGCGGCCGGATTGGCCAGCAGGCCCAGGGAGGCTCCTTTGAATTGGCCGAACTCGCCGTGGCAAAGGCGGCTCAGGCCGGTGACCACTTTTGAACTCATGGCTTGACCTCGCAAGAAAATAACAGAATATTAAGGCAGTATAAAAACGAGGACCCCGGGACACAAGCCCCAGGGTCCTCTGGGAGGAGGGGAGAGAAGGTTCCGCCTTACAATACCGGGGGAGAGGGGGTGTTCTTACCGCGGCATCTTGGGGCGGAATTTATACAGGGGTATTACTTAATTGCACCTTCCCTCTAACAATTTAAAGGTAATGCCGCCCTCTGTACCTGTCAACTTATAGAAGAAAAAAGGTGTAACCGTGCAGGAATCTTTCTCAATTTCGCGGCACCACGGACATCATCACCATGATCACAGCCATGAGCATCCCCGGGGCGGCGGCCCCGGCCCCGGTGAGTATGCCCCGGCCCTGGTGGAGCTGCGCCGTAGCGGCCTGACCGAAAGCGTGCACAGGGGGGCCATCGCGGTGTGCACCCCGGACGGCAAGCGCAGCAAGGGCCTGGGACATCCAGCCATGCCCACCTTCATGCGCTCGGCCGCCAAACCCTTGCAAGCCCTGCCACTTATCACCAGCGGCGCGGCCCAGCGCTTTGGCCTGAGCCCCGCCGAGCTGGCCGCCACCTGCGGCTCGCTCAACGGCGAAGACTTTCAGATCGAGGCGGTGACCAGCATTTTGGCCAAGGCCGGGCTGAGCACCGACCTGCTGGATTGCGGCGCATCCTGGCCCCTGCACCGGGCCACCTACAAGGCCATGCAGGCCGAGGGCGTCAAGCCCACCACCCTGCACAACCCCTGCGCGGGCAAGCACGCGGCCATGCTGGTGCTCTGCGCTTTTTACGAGTGGCCCACCGAGGACTATCTGGCAAACCGCCATCCGGTGCAAAAGCTGATCCTGGACACCGTGGCCCTGATGAGCCACTACCCCAAGGAGCAAATCGGCATTGGGGTGGACGGCTGCGGAGCCCCGGTGTTTCGCATGCCCCTGGTGGCCATGGCCGGGGCTTACGCCCGTATGGCCGCGCCGGACAAGGCCGGGCTGGAGCCGGAAATGGCTGAAGCAGTGGGGCAACTCATGGAGGTTTGCCTGGCCCACCCGGAGATGATCGCGGGCACCGGGCGCATCTGCACCCGCATCATGCAGGCCGCGCCGGGGGTGGTGCTGGCCAAGGCCGGCTCCGAGGGCTCCTACGCCCTGGCCCTGCCCGAACAGGGAGTAGGAGTGGCTCTGAACATAGAAGACGGCGGTCTAAGGGCCTTGGGACCGGCGGTCACCGAAACCCTGCATGAGCTGGGCATACTGGACCATGAAACCCTGGAAGGCCCCCTGGCCGACCTACACCGCCCACAGATAAGCAATCATCGGGGTGAGATGGTCTGCACACTTAACACTGTCTTTGGGTTATAATCCTCCTGCCAAAGGAGGGCTATCGATGCCTGGACTTAAGAGGCTGGTTTATCATCTGATTCACGCGGGAGTGCTGCTGGGCCTGGTGCTGGGCGGCCTGTTGGCCGCGGGGTGCACCGAGGACCCCAAACAAAAGCTCACTTCCCAACAGGCCGCCTTTAAGACCGAAATGCTCCGGTTGATGCAACAAGAGGCCGAGATATTCATGCCTATATTGGACAATACCGACCCCGCCCCCAAGCTACAGGACAACATTGACCAACAGTTTGCCGAGGCGATCAAAAAGGGCAAACCCCTTTACCATGACTTGGCGGTGCTCGGCCCCCAGGCCACGGTTTTGGCTTGGCGCAGCCCTGACCCAGATGACCTCAAAAAGACCTACCAGGGGTTCATAGGGCAAAACTACTCCAAGTTCAGCAAGCTTAACCCGGTGTACCAGGACAACAAGATTGCCAGCTTTGAGGTGTACACTCAATACGGGCCGGGCCTGGGCCTCTGCACGCCCATGCGCCAGGGCAATACCCTCAAGGGCGTGCTCTGCCTGGGTTTTGACGAGGACTCGCTGCAAAAGCTGCGCGGCATCACCAAGCAGCAGATGCTGGAAATAGACTTCAACCAGTAACCCCGGCCAGCAAGCAAATTAAAAGGGACGCCCTATTGGGCGTCCCTTTGGTTTTTCTATCAGGCGATCGTCTACAGCGGCTCCACCTTTACCGCGCAGGCCTTGTACTCCGCGGTCTGGGACACGGGATCATAAGCGGTGTTGGTCAGCCAATTGGCGCAGCCCTCCCGGAAGTGGAAGGCCATCCACACCATGCCCGGCGGCACCTCCGGGGTCACCTTGGCGGTAACCTCCACCCGGCCCCGGCGGGAGCTCACCGCCACCTTCTGACCCTGGGAGATGCCCAGGCGTGCGGCATCGTCCAGGGATATGTCCGCCGTCTCCTCGCCCAAGAGGTCGTTTAGCCCGCCGGAGCGGCCGGTCTGGGTGCGAGTGTGATAGTGGTACAGCCTGCGGCCCGTGCTGAGCACCAGGGGGAAGTCGGCGTCCGCTTGCTCGGCCGGGGGGGTCCACTCTATGGGGATGAGGTTGCCCAGGCCGCAGGTGAAGCAACCGTCCTTGTGCAAATAAGGCGTTCCCGGATGCTCCAGGTCGGGCACCGGCCATTGCAAACCGTCGTTTTGGATGCGGTGGAACTTGATGCCCGCCATCTGGGGGGCCAGCGCCGCCACCTCGTTGTCCCATATCTCCTGGCCGCTGGCCGAATCCCACACCTGGCCCATACGCTTAGCGATTTCCCGGAAGATCCACCAGTTGGGCCTGGCCTGGCCGGGTGGATCCAGGGCCTTGCGCACCAGGTTCACCCGGCGCTCGCTATTGGTGAAGGTGCCCTCGCCCTCGCTCCAGGCAGTGGCCGGGAAAACCACGTCGGCAAAGCGGGTAGTCTCGTTGGGGAATATCTCGTTGACCACCAGGAACTCGGCCGACTCCAGGCAATGCTCCACGTGGCTAATGTCCGGCTCGGTATTGGCCACGTTCTCGCCAAAGATGTACATGCCCCGGATGCTGCCATCGGCCAGGCCGTCGAACATGGCCGGCATCATCAGCCCCACCTTGCCGTCCAGCTTCACCCCCCAGAACTGCTCATACTTGGCCTGGGCCGCGGGGTCGTCCACCTTCTGATAGCCGGGGTACACATTGGGCAAGGCCCCCATGTCGCAGGCCCCCTGCACGTTGTTCTGGCCCCTGAGGGGGTTCACCCCGCCGCAGCGGAAGCCCACGTTGCCCAGAAGCATCTGCAGGTTGGCGGTACTCATCACGTTGTTCACCCCACAGGTGTGCTCGGTGATGCCCAAGGTGTAGATGAGCATGGCCGGGTGGTTGGCGGCCAGGCGCCGGGCCACCTCGCGGATCATCTCCGCGTCCACCCCGCTGATCTGGGCCGCCCGCTCGGGGGTATATTGCAACACCACCTCTTTGAGCTCCTCAAAGCCCACGGTGCAGGTCTCCACGTACTTCTTGTCGTAGAGCTCCTCGGTGATGAGTACGTTCATCATGCCGTTAATGAGGGCAACGTCGGTGCCCACCTTGAGCTGCATGTGGGTGGAGGCGAAATCCTTGAGCGCGGTGGCCCGGGGGTCGGCCAGGATCAGGTCCGCGCCGTTTAACACCGCGTTTTTCACGAAAGTGGAGGCCACGGGGTGGGCCTCGGTCATGTTGGAGCCGATGACAAAGAACATCTTGGCCTGGTCGAAATCGGCAAAGCTGTTGGTCATGGCCCCGGAGCCAAAGGAGCGGGCCAAGCCGGCTACGGTGGGGGCGTGGCACACCCGGGCGCAGTGGTCGATGTTGTTGGTGCCCAACACCGCCCGGAAAAGCTTTTGCATATTATAGGAGTCTTCATTGGTGCTGCGGGCGCAGCTCACCCCGGCCAGGGCGTCGGGGCCGCTCTCGGCGATGATGGCCCGAAACTTGGCGGCCACCAGGTCCAGGGCCTCGTCCCACGTGGCCTCGCGGAACTCGCCATTTTCCTTGATCAGCGGGGTGGTCAGGCGCTCGGGGCTGTGCACGAAGTCGTAACCAAAGCGGCCCTTGACGCACAGGCGGCCCCGGTTGGGCTGGGCATCCTCCACCGCGGTCACCTTGACGATGCGGTTGTCCTTGACGTGTAGCCACTGCTGACAGCCCACCCCGCAGTAGGGGCAGGTGGTGCGCACCTTGCTGGTCTCCCAGGAGCGGGCCAGACCCTGGGCCTTTTTCTCGGTCAGGGCCCCGGTGGGGCAGACCTGCACGCACTGGCCGCAAAACACGCAATCGCTCTGATCCAGGGGCCGGTCACCGGTGGTGACGATCTTGGCCTCGGCCCCCCGGTAGCCGAAACCGATGGCCCGGTTAACCTGCACCTCGTTGCAGGCCTGCACGCAGCGGCCGCAGAGAATGCACTTGCTGGGGTCCCGGATGATCAGGGGGTTGTTGTCTTCCAGGGTCTGGCGCGAGAGGGTGGGCGGGAAGCGGTCGGGGTTCACCCCGTACTCATAGGCCAGGGCCTGGAGTTCACACACGCCGTTGGCCTCGCACAGCAGGCAGTTGTGGTCTCCGCTGCTCAGCAGCAGCTCGATGGCCAGGCCTCGGGCCTCGCGCACTTTGTCGCTGTCGGTGAACACCTCCATGCCCCCGGCGGCCGGGGTGGCGCAGGAGGCCACCAGGGTGCGCGCGCCGGTCACCTCCACCAAGCAGATGCGACAGGCCCCGGCGGGGGTGCAATCCTTGAGATAGCACAAGGTGGGAATTTTCACCCCGTGGTCTCGGGCTACTTGCAGGATGGTTTGCCCTGGTTGGAACTCCACGGACTCGCCGTTAAGGCTCAGGGTCGGATTGGCCATTTTCGGCTCCAGGTAAGCAGTTGAAGGATTGAAGGAGACATGATGCGCGGGCAATGGTGGCGCAGCTTTTTGTGCTAGGCTTGGCTTACAATGTCGCCGGAGCAGAGTCAAATGGACTTATCCGATAAATTACAGCAGTTTTCATTAGTTACATCGCGGAACCTTGTCCGGTAGGGCCAATAAGCGGCCATTTGGGCCCCCGGACGGGCCCAATAGGGCCTAATGATAGCCGGGAATTATCCTCCCCCCGGTAAAGCCATCACCGCCGCCAATAAGAAAGGGACGCCCCATCAAGGGCGTCCCTTTTATTTTTCTTTGGGTGGGTCTTAGATCGGCTCCACCTTGACCGCGCAGGCCTTGTATTCGGCGGTCTGGGAGACCGGGTCGTACACCGGGTTGGTCAGCCAGTTGGCGCAGCCCTCGCGGAAGTGGAAGGCCATCCACACCATGCCCGGCGGCACCTGAGGAGTGACCTTGGCGGTAACCTCCACCCGGCCCCTGCGGGAGCTCACCGCCACCTTCTGGCCCTGGCTGATTCCCAGGCGCTCGGCGTCTTGCACGGATAGGTCCGCGGTTTCCTCGCCCAACAGGTCGTTGAGCCCGCCACTGCGCCCGGTCTGGGTTCGGGTGTGATAGTGGTACAGCCTGCGTCCCGTGCTGAGCACCAGGGGGAACTCATCGTCGGGCACCTCGGCGGGCGGGGTCCACTCGGCGGCCTTGAAATTGCCCAGGCCGCAGGTGAAGCAGCCGTCCTTGTGCAGGAACGGCGTACCCAGGTGGTGGATGTCCGGCACCGGCCACTGCAGTCCGTCGTTTTCGATGCGCTGGTACTTGATGCCCACCATCTGGGGCGCCAGCACCGATATCTCGTTGTCCCAGATCTCCTGGCCGGAGTTGGACTCCCACTCCTGGCCCATGCGCCCCGCGATCTCTTTAAAAATCCACCAATTGGGCTTGGCCTTGCCCGGCGGGTCCAACACCTTGCGCACCCGGTTGACCCGGCGCTCGCTGTTGGTAAAGGTGCCGTCGTCTTCGCACCAGGCGGCGGCAGGGAGAATGACGTCGGCAAAGCGGGTGGTCTCGGTGTGGAAGATGTCATTGCACACCACGAACTCGGCCGACTCCAGACAATGCTCCACGTGAGAGATATCCGGCTCGGTATTGGCCACGTTCTCGCCGAAGATGTACATGCCCTTGACCTTGCCGTCGATGAGGCCGTCAAACATGGCCGGCATCATCAGCCCCACCTTGTCCTCCACCGGAGCGCCCCAGGCCTGTTCAAACTTGGCCTTGACCGCCTCGTCGTTGACCTTCTGGTAGCCGGGGTACACGTTGGGCAGCGCACCCATGTCGCAGGCGCCCTGCACGTTGT
>JAHLLJ010000138.1 GCA_020444205.1 Deltaproteobacteria bacterium
TCTTGACCAGGTTGTTCTTGGCGATCATGGCCCACAGGCCGATCATCATCAGGGTAATGTAGACCCAATAGTTGTACTTGGTGAGAAACAGGGGGATGTAATGCTCCATGCCTACAACCCCTGATCCAACCTGCCCTCGGAGGCCAGGTTTTTGTAGATCAGCACCATGGTGGCCATTACCGCCAGGCCCACCCCCACCTCCACGAAGAATATGCCCAGGCTGCGCGCGGCCACCGGGTCCACCCTGAGTATGGGGGACAAGGCGGCGTAGTCCAGGAAGTTGCCTCCCAAAGCCAGGGCCAGGGCCCCTACCCCGGCGTAGATGAACACCCCGATGGCGCTCATCAGGCCGGTGGCCACTTCACGCATGCGCAGACTGGCGGTGCGCAGGTCCCAGGACAGGGCCAGCAGGATCACGCTGGCCCCCAGGATCACCCCGCCCTGAAAGCCGCCACCCGGGCTGTGGTGGCCGTGGGCGATGACATACAGGCCAAAGAGCTGGATAAAGGGAATGAGCAGACGGCATACATTCATGACGATGAGATCGTGGGGGGTCCAATCGTCGTCAATGCGTTTGAACACATCGGGCGCTGGTTCGCTGTCGGGCGGCTGGCTCATCTCCACGATCACCCCGGTGGCCCGGTGGCGGTATACCCGCGAAGGGCCGGGCCGGGGCTCGCGCCGCCGCAGCAATAGAAAGCAGGCCACCCCGGCGGTGAACACCACCGTGGTTTCGAACATGGTGTCAAAACCACGGTAGTCGGCCAGCACCGCGGTGACGATGTTGGGCACCGAGGTCTCTTCCATGGTCTTTTCGATGTAATGGGGCGAAACGTGCATGGAAGCGGGAGAGGCGGGATCGCCCCAATCAGGGAAATCCACGGTGGCTGATATCAAAAGCCCCCCCACCAGAGCAACTATGGCCAGAGCAAGAGCCTTCAATCCTTGCTTCTCCGGCTGGTGCGGAAAACCGCGGCCACGAAAAACACCGTGCTCACCCCCGCCCCCACCGAGGCTTCGGTAAAGGCCACGTCCACCGCGCCCATCACCGCCCAGAGGATGCACATCAAAAAGCTGTAAGCCCCAAAAAGTATGGCCGCGCCCACCAAGTCTTTGACCGCCAGGGCCCCCACCGCGCAGACCACCACCAGGATCAGCACCGCCAGGTCGATCTGCCAGATCATGAGCCCGCCCCCCGGTCCGGCTTTTGCCAGGCCGCCTGGCCCGCCCGTATGCCCGCGTCCACTATGGCGTGGGTGGCGGTGGGGCTGGCCAGGAAATAAAACACCACGATCAAGGCGATCTTTATGGCTACCAGCAGGTTGTCCAGAGTGAAGGGGTACAGGTGGTACAGGGCCAGGGCCCCCAGCATCAAAAAGCTGCCCAGGGTGTCCATTTTGCCCGCCGGGTGCAGGCGAGAGTAAAAGTCGGGGAAGCGCAGGATGCCCACCGCGCCGCCCAAGAAAAACACCAGCCCCATTCCCAGGATTATGGTAACCACCAGGTTCATGGAGGTTTAAAGTTCCTTCCCCTCAGCGCCCCAGGCCGCCCCGCTTTTGGAAATAGCGCGACGCGGCCAGCACGGCCACGAAGTTGAGCAGGGCATAGGCCAGGGCGATATCCACGAACATGTCCACCCGGTGGAACAACAACCCCACCAACACTAGAAGCACCGTGGTCTTGCTGCCCACGGCGTTGACCCCGATCAGCCGGTCCAAAACGCTGGGCCCCAATACGGCCCGATACAACGAAAGCACCATAATGAGGCACAGGATCAAACCGGCGTAGAGGAAAACCTTATCCATCAATCCTCCCCAAAGGTGCGCACCAGGCGCTGCTCCATTTCTCCAGGCAGGGCCTCGCCGGAAAAGCGGTCAATGGCGTGCACCACGAAATCGCCGTCCGGGCTCACCCGGACGGTGATGGTGCCCGGAGTCAGGGTTATGGAATTGGCAAAGGCCAAAAGAGCCATTTCGCTTTTGAGTTTGCTGCGGAAACGGACCATGTGGGGATCAATGAGCTGAGGCATGCGGGGGTGGAAGGTAAGGTAGAGCAGGTGCAGGTTGGCCAGAAATATCTGGTAGAGCAACCAGGGCACGTAGAAAGGAAAGCGCCACCACAGGCGCAGAGTCTGGCGGGGATGGGGGGCGTGAGGGAACAGCAAGTCTCCCGAGAAAAAGGAAACCAAGCCGCAGGAGATGACCCCAAGGCTCAGGTGGAAGGCGTCGAAGCGCCCGGACAGCACCACCCAGAGGGCCAAAAGCGTTGGAAAAGTGAAGAAAAAAGTGTAGGAGCGTCTGGCGGGACGAACTTGACCCGAAATTACCTGCGATTCAGCTTCATACCGCTCCTCGGGGGTGGGCGGCTGCTGCATGGGCGTTCACCTCTCGCGGCCGGGGCAGTGTAAGGCTGCCTAGCTGAAGAACGCCGAATGGCGGGTTCAATCGCTGCTGTTTACCTTTTGCCTTAGGGCGTCCTCATAACTTCAGATCTGTTGTCGCGTCTACTTCCCGCCGGGCAACCGGACGAATTTCCCTTTCACCCAGCGGTCAACTACCGTTCGCAAACCAGTATAGGCGAGCCGCGCCGTGCTTGGCAACCGGCGAATGTTGCCACGGCCTCTCCAGGGGCAATTGCCATACGCGATGGCCATGGTTTATGATGAAGTTACCGGATTAGGGGATCATCAAAGGAGATTCACAACCAGGGGGAGAGTTCAAAGGCAAACCAAGTCAAGGAGGTCGGCGCATGGCGGTGGTCAGCATCTCGCGGCAATTCGGGGCCGGGGGCAGAACCTTGGGGGTTCTGGTGGCAGCCGAGTTGGGATACCACTTTTTGCATGAATCCCAACTAGACCAGTTGACCGAAAAAGCGGCAGGAGCGGATGCGGCCACGGACAACAGCCAATACCACCGTCAGGTGGTGGAGTTGCTCACTTCGTTGGCTCCCAGCAACTTCATGGACCGCTGGACCAGCAGCGAAGGCGATGACAAGGGGCACATTGAGCGCCTAACCCATGTGATTCAAGAATTGGCCGACGAGGGCAAAGTGGTGATGTTGGGCCGGGGCAGCCAGTTCATTCTGCGCTACCGGCCGGACACGGTGCGCATCCTTTTGGTTGCCGAATTGCCTCACCGCATCGGCTTCATGACCCAAAATTATAATTTGGACCAGGACAGGGCCAAGCGCCTCATCGAAGAGGCTGACAAGAAAAGGGCGAGATTCCTGAACAACTTCTATCCCGGTGAGCCGGACGAAGCGAGCTTGTACCACCTAGTGCTCAACACCAGCCTATTGTCCCTGGAAGGGGCCACCAATCAAGTTACCAAGCTGGTCAAACGCATCGAAGCGGAATTTAAAAAGCAGACCATGGCTTAAGATTGGCCCAGTTATGCGCGGTGTCAACCAACCCAGATCAAAGCGGAGTAGCTAAATGGCGGTGCTGACTATTTCCAGGCAGTTCGGAGCAGGCGGCAAGACTTTGGGGGCCCGGGTGGCCCAGAGATTGGGATATGAGTTCGTGGACGAGGGCCTGCTGCACAAGGTGGCGGAAAAGGCCAACGTGTCCCTCAAGTGGGTCGAGGGGGTGGAACGCGAGGCCGGTGGTCATCTGATGCGCTTTTTGTCCTCTTTGGTGCCCTCCAGCTTCATCGACCGCCACCTGGGCGAAAGCGGCTCGGACTTTGACGAGAAGCGCTACGTGGAGTTTCTCAGCCGCATCATCGAGGACCTGGCCGCCGAGGACAACATGGTCATCCTGGGCCGCGGCAGCCAGTTCATCCTGCGCAACGACCCCAACGCCCTGCGGGTGTTGCTGGTGGCCGAACGCGCCGACCGCATCCAGTTCATGGTGCGCAATTACAACCTGGAGCCCGAAAGGGCCGAGGCCATGATCAACCGCGAAACCCGTAAGCGCGAACGCTATCTGGCCAACTTCCACCAGGGCGACCCCAACGACCCCAGCCTGTATCACATGGTGCTCAATACCAGCCTGGTTCCCCTGGAAGCTGCTGAAGAACAACTCACCGAATTGGTGGCCAGCGCGGTGGACCTCACCGCCGCGCCAATCTGGGACTGATACCTATGTGTCCCGGACGGCCCTAAGCCGCCGTCCGGGACGTTTCATTCAGACGAGGAAACATGCCCCTCAAGCAATCCCAGCCCCGGGATCAGGAAACCCTTTTGGACGGATTGAGCCTGTTGGCCCGTTTTTACTGGGGCCCGGACCAGGAGCTTTGCGACGAACTGGCCAGCCCGGCGGGCCGCGACCTATTCACCCGCCTGGCCAGGGTGATACCCGGCGCGGCCCCCTCCCTGCGCTCCATGCAGGCCCATCTGCAAGGCGCCGAGTCCTCTGAGGCTCTTTGCGAGGAGTTGGAAACCGCCTACGTAGCCACCCACGTGAACAGCCCCGGGGGGACAGGCGCGCCGCTTTATCACTCCTGCTATGTGGGCGACGGCCTTGTAATGGGCCCACCGGCGGGGGCCATGGCCCAGCGCCTGGAGCAGGCCGGCCTGACCCTGGGGGAAAAAAACGGCGAGCCCCCGGATCATCTGTCCGTGGAGCTGGAGTATCTAATTTTTCTGTATGAGGAAGGCCTGGCCGGGCGGCGCGGGACGGGAGAGAGCGAGGCCGGGGAGATGGCCCGGCGTTTTATGCTGCCTTGGGTCAAGGAGTTCGCCCAGCTGCAGAAAAACGCCTCCAGCCCTTTTCTTCCCCTGGCCGCCAAGCTGCTGGTGATCCTGCTGGAAGAGGTGGCTCAGTTGTCTGGGGAGGAAGACGGCGGGTAATCCTAGGGCGCTGTAGCCGCGGCCAGGGCGGCCTTGATGCGTCTAAGCACCGCTTTGGTGTCGCCAATATGCCCCGACAACATGGATAGTATTTTCCAGCGTCCCTTGCCGGTGCGCTGTATAAGGTAGGCCACGGGCAGCTCGGGCTCGCCCAGGCAATGGAACACATCCCGGCCCCGGTCCGCGAACAAGGGGAACAGCACCTTTTTTTGGCGCCGAAAGCGCTTTACCTCGCGGTTGAGGCTGCCTACCCCTAAGCCCAGCATCTTCAATCGTCCATTCAGAGCTGGGTCGTTCTCAATGTCCCTGAACAGGGCGTTGTAGGAGGCCACCTCCTTGAGGCAACCGTAGCAAAGCTCGTTGTATAGCTCCACGAACAAAAAATCCGCGTCCACGTCCTCCAGGGCGAAGCTGGGCTGGGTGTGGGTAAGGCCCAGATAGGCCCGGTCGCTGGCCTTGTCCAGGACCACTAGGCGGCAGGAGGGAAAATAGTCGCCCGCCCGCAGCCCGCCGGGCTCGGCGTCCGGAGTCACCTTGCCTTGCAGGGCCAGCCAGCCGTGCCACCCGGCAGGGTATCGCAGCACCTTCTTGTAGCCCATGTTCACCGCCCAGCGGGAGGCTATGCCGCTGCGCAGGCAGCGGAAGCTGCGGCAGTAGATGATCAGGGGGCGGTTCTTGTCCGGCCCCACCAGCTGGGCCATGCGCTGGGCCTTGGCCGGGTCCAGGGTGGTGCGGTCGCCCAGGTGAAACTCCAGGTTTAGAGCACCGGGGATGTGGGCCTGGGCATACTCATAGTCCGGGCGCACGTCCAAGAGCACCGGCGCGGGCTTGGCGGCCAGCATGGCTTTCAGCTGTTTGCCGTCGATCACCTTGTAGCCGCCTTGATCAGCCTCGGCCTGAACCTGGGCCCACCAAGCGGGATGCGATGCGCTGGAAGCGATGGAGGGAGCGAAAAGTGTCAGGACCAACAGCAGCAACGCGGCAACGGCGTTGCCCAGCCCCCCCTTAAAGGGGGCCGGGCCACGCACCAGCAATGAGAGGTAGCCGCGCAACCGTTGCCTACTTGGGCGGGCTGATCTTGCAGCTGCCGTCAGGGTTGAAGGTGATCTCGCCATCCACGTAGTACACTTCGGTCATGGCCGGGCGCAGGTCCTTGATCATGTAATAGGCCTCGCCGCTGCGCGCGCCGGTGCCGCAGACGAACACCACGGGCTTGTCCTGGGGAAGCTTGTCCAGGCTCTTCTCCAGCTTGTCCACCGGGATGTTCACCGAGCCCTTGATGGAACCGGCCTTGAACTCACCGGGGTCGCGCACGTCCACCACGTAGACGCTGCCGGGTTTCTTGGCCAGGGTCTGCTGGAAGAAGGCAATGTCCACACTGCCCTCTTCCTTGCCCGGCTTCAAGCTGCCCTTGGCCTTCTTGGCGGCCTTGGGAGCGGCGGCGCCGGCCACGCCCGCGCCGTAGACTTTCTTCCAACCGGGGTAGCCCTTGGCAAAGACCTTGACCTTGCTGTAGCCCATGGCCTGGGCCTTGAAGGCCGCCTTGTGGCTAAGGGCGCACTTGAGGCCGCCACAGTAGAAGATCACCAGGGCGTTCTTGTCCGCGGGCAGCAGCCCCTTCATCTTGTCGAACTGGCTGGTGGGCAGGGAAAGGGCGCCGGGGATGTGGCCCTTGTCATACTTCTTCTTCTTGGGGCGGGCGTCGATGATCATGCCCACGGTCTTGCCGTCCACCACGTCTTTGACCGCAGCGGCTTCAACAATTACCGGGAAGGTCTTGAAGGCGGGCTCGGCCTTGGCCGTGGGGTTGGGGCCCATCACGCCGGGGCCGTAGAGCTTCTTCCACTGAGGATAGCCTTCGTCGTAGACCACGATGTTGTCGTAGCCCATGGCCCGGGTCTTGAAAGCCGCCTTGTGGCTAAGGGCGCACTTGAGACCGCCGCAATAGAACACGATCAGGGCGCTTTTGTCCTTGGGCAGCTTGCCCTGGTTCTTGTCGAACTGGGTGGCGGGCAGGTTCACCGCGCCGGGGATGTGGCCCTTGAGATACTTTTTCTTGTAGGGGCGTGCGTCGAACAGATAGCCCTTGACCTTGCCATCGACCACGTCCTTGACAAAAGGCGCGTCCACGGTCTGGGGATAGCGCTTGAAAGTCGGCTCGCCGGCGGCCAGGGCCGGTATGGCCAATGCCACTGCCAGGAGCATGACCATGAGCGCCATGGCGCTTTTGCTGAGAAACCTCATGATTGAAAACCTCCTCTAATAACCTCCGAGGGTTTATTTCTCCTCCAGCTCCTCGTACCAGAGCTGGTGATGATGCTTGGCGTATTCTTCGGGCACCTTGCCGGTAAACATGGAGATAAAGGCCGGGCGCTCTTCCTTGCTGATGGCAGCCATGTAGATGTGCACCATGAGCAAAGCAGTGGTTACCCCGGCGGCGATGAAGTGCACGGTGATGGACCATTGCACCAGCCAAGTATCGGCCGCGGTAAAGAAATACTTGCTGAACAGCATGATGAACCCGGTGCCCACCAGCACCAGGGCGCCGATGATGATGCCCTGGGCGGCCACCTTTTGGCCGGCGTTGTAATACTCTTGGGGCGGCAGGTGGCCGTCATAGCCCAAGGGCTTCACCAGCTTGGCCATCATTTTGTAACCCAGGATCATTTGCAGGTTCTTCTTAATCATCCACTGGATGTCGCGGTTGGGCTCCAGGGTGAACACCGAGTATAGGAAGGGGGCCACAAAGCGGTTCATGCCCCAGAACAGGTAGACCACCCACACCGCCAGCCACAGGAGCGCCACCACCCAGTGGGCCACCAGAAGGTTGGCTCCGCCGCCGAACACGGCGCGTACCGCCTTGGGGTACCAGGCGCCCAGGGGGTTCAGCTCCGGGTTTTGAATGAGGGCCAGGCCGGTTATCAGCAAAAAGAGCCAGCAGGCCGCATTGAACCAGTGGATGAATATGCCAGCTTTGGTGTGGCGGGGGATCATTTTGAGGCTACTCATGATGGCCCTCCTCGCCGTGCTCCTCTGGGGGAGGGGCGTCGTTTTTGAGCATCAGCTGCTTGCCCAGCATGGCCAGCACTCCCAGGCCGGTGAGCCCCACCACCACCTTTACCGCCGGGTCGGCCAGGTTCTTCCAGAACTCAAAGGCGCCGGGCATCTGGGCCTTGACCGGCCAGGACTTGAGGCCCGCGTCGCCCAGGTAATAGAGGTTGGGGTCGGTGTTGCTTTGGGCGTTGACCACCTGGGTGAGCTTGCCCTTGTTTTGGGCCATGAGCTTGCCCGCAGGAGAGGCCGGGTCGTTGAGGTCGCCAAAGGCGCGGGCCTTGGTGGGGCAGGTGTTTACGCAGGCCGGCTCCAGGCCCACCGCCCGGCGGCTGGCGCAAAAGTCGCACTTGTCGGCAACCTTTAGTTTGTCGTTGCGATAGCGGGCCCCATAGGGGCAGGCCTTGATGCACTGGCCGCAGCCGATGCACAAGCCCCGGTCGATGACCACCACCCCGTCGGTCTTGCTCTTGTAGGTGGCCCCGGTGGGGCAGGCGCTCACACAGGTGGGCTTGTCGCACTGCATGCAGCCCCCAGGCTGGAACACCATGCGGCCGCGCTTTTTGGCCTGCCAGTCAATGTCGCCGCTCTTTATCCAATTTCGCCAGTTGTCGCCGGGTACCTCGTTGGCCACCTTGCAGGCGGCCATGCATCCCTTGCAATCGATGCAAAGCCCGGCATCGACAACCATGCCTAGCTGTTTAGCCATCAGGCCGCCTCCTTGCCCACCCGCACCCAGGTCTCGTGCATGGCCATGTTGCCGGTGATGGAATCGAAGTCGTCGTTAAGCACCTGGGCGATGCAAGCGCCCTTGCCGTAGATGTTGGCCAAGCCGGTGCTCAAGACTCCGAAGCCGGTGGCCATGTACACCGTGTCCGGCCGGGTCTCGTAGGTCACCTTGGCCTTGATGCGCTGCTTGCCCGCGGAACTCTTCACCCACACCCAGTCGCCGTCTTTTATATCCAGCTCCTTGGCCCTATCCGGGTGTATCCACAGATAGTTGGTGGGCTGGAACTTGGAAAGCAGGGCGTTGTTTTGGCTGGAGGACTGGGTGATCACCGCGTTGCGCCCCACCACCATGCGCATGCGCGCATAGCCGCCCGGCTTGGGCGGGGTGTACACCGGCATGGGCTCCAGGCCCATCTCGGCGTAGCGGCTGTTGAACAGCTCGATCTTGTGGGACTTGGTCTTGTAGATCTTGCCCTCGTAGACTCCGTAAAGCTTGGAGGGGTTGTAGTAGACCCCGTCGCGCTCCAGGGCCTGTTTGGCCCCGGCCAGCCCGGAGAGCTGCTTGTCGCGGAACTGCTCGATGGTGAAGTCAAAGTGCTCGCCCATGCCCATGCGCTGGGCCACCTGCTGCATCACCCAAAACACCGGCTTGGACTCGTACAGAGGAGCCACCACCGGGTCGCGCATGACCACGCAGGCGCAGGCGCTGGAGCCCTGTTGGGCTGAGCATGGGTCCTGGCGCTCAAGGTAGGTCTGGCTGGGCAGCACCAGGTCGGCCATCCAGGCGGTGTCGCTCATGTGGATGTCCATGGCCACCACGAACTCCATGGAGTTCAGCATGGCTACCGTCTTGGAGCGGTTGGCCGCGGTCTGCATGGGGTTGGTGTGATACAGGAAAAAGCCCTTTACAGGATAGGGCTTGCCCGAGAGCACCGCGTCCCGGGCCAGCTTGAAGGAGCCCTCCTCGGGGAACATGAGGGTGGCCTTGCCCGCGTCGATGCGATCTTCGGGGTTGTCCTCGTAAAAAGGAGCCTCAAAGGGGACGCCCCCGCTCAGGCCCACCACCCGCGCGGCGGTGAGGCCGCCGGGCCGGTCCCAGTTGCCCAACAGGGCGTTGACAATGGCGTAGGAGCGGCGAATCTGGGTGGAGTCGGTGTAGTTGGAGCTGCGCCGTCCGGGGTAGACCATGGCCG
>JAHLLJ010000139.1 GCA_020444205.1 Deltaproteobacteria bacterium
TGAGGAAGTTCATGTCCTCGCCGTTGACCTGCTCGCTCATCTTGGTGTAGCCGGCTACATCCAGGAAGAGCACCGACACGTCGGTTTCGCGCTTGTTCAGGTCCGGGGCCTCGGGCGCCTCGTCGATGCGCGCCTTGACCGAGGTGGGCACGAACTTGCTCAAGGTGTTTTGGATGTTTTCCAATAGCTCGATGCGGTGCAGGCTGTCTTCCAACTCCTGCTTCTTGCGCTTGAGTTCTTCCACGTGGGAATGCAGGTCCGTGGCCATGGTGTTGAAGGTCTGGGCCAACTCGCCCACCTCGTCGCCGGGGCGGATGCCGGTAACCCGGGTGAGCAGGTCGCCACCGGCCAGGCGTTTGGCCCCGTGGGTCAGCAGCTTCACCGGCTTGGTAAGGCCCACCACCATCAGCAGCACCACGATGCCCATTATGCCCAGGCCGCCCAGGGCGAAGTAGAGTTGGTGGCGGGTAAGGTCGCTCACCGGGGCCAGCACCGCCTCCTCCGGAGCCACCACTCCGTAGCTCCAGCCCACACCCTTGACCGGGGCATAGGCCAGCCAGGCGTCCCGCTTGCTGATGGGGTCTTTTATGCGCACTACCCCGCTGGCCCCGCGAATCATGCGCCTGCCTAGTTTGCGTAGCTTGGGGCGCTTTAGCTCCTCGGCCAGGGAGAAGATGCTCTGGCGCATGATCAAATCGTCGCTGGGCCCGGCCAGGAAATTACCCTGGTGAGTGATCAAAAAGGCGTATCCCCCCTCGATAACCGCCAGGGAGCGCACTTCCCGGCCCAAATAACCCAGGTCCACGTCCGCGGTGACCACTCCCAGCACCTTGCCTTTTTTGACCATGGGAGCGGAGTAGGTGGACATTAGGATGTTGCCGCCGCCCTCGTCAAAGTAGGGCTCGCTCCACACGCCGTGACCCAGTAGGGAGGGCACCAAATACCAGTTTTGGCTGGGGTAGTCGTAGGACTGGCTGTCAAGGTCGGTTACTTTGAGCCCTTGGGGCGAACGAAAGGCATAGGCGGAAAAAGCCCGCCGGTCCGGGGCAAAGGAGTAGGGCGCCAGAGCCAGGGCCATGCCGTAGACCCGGGGATTGGCCACCAGGTTTTGGCTGACCAGCTCGCCCGCCTCGGCCTCGCTGGACACGCCCACCACCTCCAAGCTCACCGCCAAATCCTTTGCCGGCGCGCTGACTTTTTCCAGGCGCCTGGCCAACTCGGCGGCCTGGGAGGAGGCCAGGGTGAGCAGGCCCTCCTGGCTGGAGTTCAGCAGGGCGGTGGAGGCCTCCATGTGGCTGACCAGGGCCATGGCCGCGGCAACCACCGCCACCCCGCTGAGCACGAAGATTACGAAGCGGGCCCTTAGGCGAAGCCAGCGCGGTTTCAGCCCTTGGCTGCTCACTGCTGCCTCCAGGCTTCAGCCACAAAATCCTTGGCCTCTATGGGCTCGGGGATAAATCCTTGGTTCACCAGCACCCGGTTGAGCTGCAGCAGGTCATATGGTGACAGCTGGCCCATGAGCACAGTTCCGACCCTGTGGGTGTAGAGATCTTTCATGCTTTTAAGCATCCAGCGCTGGTGGGCCAGGTTGCTGGCCAGATGGGCCGCGTCTACCCGCTTCATAACCGAGGCCAGAGCCAACTCCTGGTTTATGAACGCCTGGCGCCATCCCTCCAGGCTGGCCTGGACAAAGGCCCGGCATACTTGGGGGCGCTGTTCCCAGGTTTCCTCCAGGGTGTAGATGCCGTCCTCGGGGAAGTTGAGCCCCTGCTCGGCAAAGTCGAAAACCGTGATTTCGTCGCGGTCCACTCCGGCCTGGTAAAGCTGATGATATTCGTTGTAAAGCATGGCCGTGGCCGCATCCACGGCGCGCTGCAGAAAGGGAGCCATGGATACGCTTTGGCTGACCTCGTTGACCTGAATGCCCAGCTTGGCGAAAAGGGCACGAGGTGGCACTCCGAATTGCCGCTGCCACAACCCCACCGTGCGGCCATCCAATTCCTTGACGTTTCTGATACCGCTGTCGCTGAACACTACCAGCATGAGGGCCGAGCGCTGAACAAGTTGGGCCAGGTTGACCAAGTCCACACCTTTGGAGCGCATCACCAAGGCCTGGGAGAGCCAGCTAAGGGCAAAGTCGCAGCGCAGGGTGGCCAACTCGCTCAGGGGCTCGATGCCCGGTCCGCCGGGGCGCAGCTCCACCTCCAGCCCGGCCTTGCGGTACAGGCCTAGGTCCTGGGCCAGGTAGAAACCGGCGAATTGGGCCTGGTGAACCCATTGCAGCTGCAGGCTTACCTTGGCCAGACCACCGGCCCCGGCCTGAACCGGGAGCAGAGCGCAAACCACAAATACGGCTGCAATATATATCATGCCGACCCTGAGGCGCATGGCTGGTTTACCTCCGGCCTCATGGTAGCCCCACCACCCCTGCCTGGCAAGAGCGCTGGCACGGTGAGAATCACTACTAAAAATAAAAAGTGTAAGGTGGCACTTTTCACTTGACATGAATACTGGCCGGGCCTAGCCTGGGACCATGAGCACAAACACTAAAAGCCAAGAACAAAAAAAGACGGCGGGCGACACCGCTCCCCTGGGGCTGCGCATGAATCAACTGATGGCCGCCACCGGCCTGCCCAAGTCCACCTTGTTGTACTACGTGGAGCAGGGTCTGTTGCCCCAACCAGTGAAGACCAGCCCCAACATGGCCTATTACGACGAGGCTTGCGTGGAGCGGGCCCGGCTGATCAAACGCATCCAAACCCAGCACCGCCTGCCCCTGAGCAAGATAAGGACCATCCTGGATGCCCAGGCCCAGGGGCAGGACACTGAGGCCCTCATCGCCTTGGGCCACGAAGTGTTCGGCCACCAGCAGGAAAACCTGTTGAACAAGCAGGAGTTTTTGCGCCAAAGCGGCCTCAGCCGCCGGGCGCTGGAGAAGTTCCAGGATGCCGGGCTCTTGCTGCCCCTGGAGCCGGGCCGCTATGACCAGCAAGACCTGGCCATGGGGCGGATGTTCGCCACGGCCCAAGGGCGGGGGGTGGGCCCCGAGGATTTGTCTTTTTACCATCGTCTGGGGTCGGAAATCGTGGACCAGGAGATGGCCCTTCGTGCCCGCATTACCAAAGACCTGCCTCCAGCCGCGGACGCCGAGCTGACCCTGACCTTGACCCAGGGGGCCCGGGCCATGCGCGGTTATGTGATCGACCGCCTGTTCCAACTCCGGGTGGCCGGTGCGCGTCACCTTAAGGACGAGGAGATGCTCTCATGAACTCCGAGCGCCGCTGGGGGGTGATGGGCATGGTTCCCATCGCGGCTTCTGTGGTTTTGGTCGCCGTGGGCGAAGCCAGCGAGTGGCCCCTGGCCCTGGCCCGCTGGCTAGCCTTGCTGATGCTGGGCGTGTGCGCGGCCGTCCTGGTCCCCTTGCGCCGGGCAGGGCGGGCCACGGCCATAAACTTGAGCTTCGGGGTTTTTGTGCTGCTGGCAGCGGCTGGTTTCTGGCTGTGGCCGGGCGGCCTGGGCCGGGCCATCGCCGCCGGGCCCATCGCCTGGGTCTATTGGGTGCTGCTGGCCGGGGCCTGCTTGCCCTGGGCCTTTGGCGCGCCGCCGTTTACCGAGGCTTTCGCCAAGCGCACCACGCCCGAGGCGGTATGGCAAACCGACATCTTCAAACGCATCAACCGCAACATGACCCTGGTATGGTGCTTGCTGTTTTTGGCCGCCGCCCTGTGCGCCACCCTGGCCGCGCTGGTCCCGGCCTTGCAGGGGCCAATAGCCCAGGCCCTGCTCACCGGGG
Source organism: Deltaproteobacteria bacterium (assembly GCA_020444205.1). Classification (GTDB taxonomy): domain Bacteria; phylum Desulfobacterota; class Desulfarculia; order Desulfarculales; family Desulfarculaceae; genus Desulfoferula. The sequence goes on from JAHLLJ010000139.1 coordinate 3,794, forward strand.
TGATTCCCGTGGGCATCATGCTGGGCATCGGGCTTCCCTTTACCAAAACCTATCCTGCCCATTACCAACGCAAACTGGGCCTGGAGCCGGTGGAAGAGGCCGCCGCGCCTACACCCACCGAGGACGCTCCGGCTTTGAATATTGAACCAACCCCGGCGCGGGCCCCCGAGCCGCGTCCAATCCGGGAGGAGACCATGTCTGGACAAAAAACCATCGTAGCCCTGAACGGCTCGCCCCATGGGGCCATAGGCAACACCGCGCAAATGATCGAGATGCTGCGCCCCACCCTGGAGGCCGAGGGCCTGGCCCTGGAGGTCATAGGCCTGCAGGACAAGGATATTGACTACTGCACCGGCTGCGCCCTGTGCCTGGAAAAGGGCAAGTGCTGGATTCCCGATGATCATCGGGGCTTGGTGAAAAAGCTTCTGGACGCGGACGGCATCATTTTGGCTGCGCCTGTGTATTTCCTGCACGTACCCGCGCAGATGAAGACCTTCATTGACCGCAGCCTGAGCTGGGGGCACAAGCCCCGGGACACCTACAAACCCGGCCTGGCTATCAGCGTCGCCGCCGCTTTCCAGGAGGTGGAGGTGGCTCATTACCTGGCCCATATCCTGCACGTGTATGGGGCCTTTTCCGTGGGCGAATTCACCGCCATGGCCACTAGCCCTGGTGGCTTCCTTGGCCGCGAAACCGTGGAGGCCAGAGCCCAGGATTTGGCCCGCGACCTGGCCCGGGCGGTGAAACAAAAGCGGCGCTACCCAGTTACCAGCCAAGACTTGTTCTTCTATTTGCACATGGGTTGGCTGGTGCAAAGACACAAGGACGAGGTAATGAAGGCTGATTACCTCCACTGGGAGGAAAAGGGCTTCTTCCAGGGATTTGAGAAGTACGCTGATCAGCAATGGTCCCATGTGGAGGGCCTGGGCGGCGAAGCCCGAGACGCCTGGATCAAGCAAATGATAGCTGAGCGTAAGGACAAGAAGATGATGAAGCCAGGGCCCGACGCGGCTGAACAGGCGCGCCTGGCCAGCCCCGAGCCCTCCGGTCTGCCTGAAAGCTGCCATGAGCTTATCAAGGGTATGCCCCAGGCCTTTAATTCGGATAAGGCCCAAGGGGTGGAGGCGGTGATCCAATTCAAGGTGAGCGGCACGGAAAACTTCGATGCCTACCTGGACATTTCCGGCGGCAAGTGCGCCTATCATGAGGGCAAGGCCGACAGCCCCGCATTGACCATAGAGACTCCGGCCCAGGTCTGGCTGGATATTGCCTACGGCCGCCAGGACGGCCAGGCCGCCTTCATGCAGGGTCTGTACAAGGTACAAGGGGACATCAGCTTGCTGATGCGCCTGGGGGGCATGTTCGCCCGCGTGGGATGAAAGGAAGGGGGATCGTGAGGACATTAGCCCTAGGCCTGCTGGCCACGCTTTGCCTGGTGTGGGTCCCTTCCGCCGGAGCGGCGCAAATAGGTGCGCAAGCGCCCGGCTTCCAGGTCGCCGCCGGCGATGAGCAGCCGCTGGATTTGGCCCGGCTCAAGGGCAAGGTCGCGGTGATCTTTTACGAGGGCAGAGATCAGGTGGAGTACAGCCGCGCCTTGAAAAAGGACCTGAACAGCTTCTATGACCAGCAGCCGCTTGACATACAAAAGCTGGTGGTCCGGGTCTCGGTGGTGGACTGCTCTCCAGCCAACTTCATTACCAGGGGCTTTTGGGCCGACGGCCTCAAGGAGGCCAGCCAAAAAGAGGGGCTCACCGTTTACGGCGACTGGGAAGGGGACATGCGCCAAGCTTACCAATTGCCCGAGGACGCCTCCAGCTTTGTGGTGGTGGGGCCCAAGGGCAAAATTCGCTACCTTGCCCTGGACACGCGTAAGCTGGGCCCTAAGCAGTATCAAAAAATCCATGAGGTGATCACCCAGGCCACCACCGAGGCCATGGCCCGCTAGGGTTATTGGCATCCGCGCCAACTAGGGCCTCCAAGGACCAGATCGAGGGACGGCTATGGATAACCGCAGAGATTTTTTAAAAAAGAGCGCCCTGGTTTCCGCTGGGCTGGCAGTGCCCGCTTTGTCCAGTTGCGCCTGCCTGGATACCATACGCGCCAAAGTCCCCATGAAAACGCGCCAGGTCAACAGCGCCTTGGTGGTTTGGTACAGTCAAACCGGCAACACCCGCCGCTACGGCAGGTTGATGGCCAAGACCATGCAGAAGCAAGGAGTGAAGGTAACAGCCTGCGATCTGCGCGAAGCCGACCTGGGCAAGATAGGGGAATATGACCTCCTGGTGGTCGGCTCGCCGGTTTTCTATTACGACGCGCCGGAGTATGTGCAGCAATGGGTCGGCTCCCTACCCGTGCTGGCAGGCATGCCCGTGGCCGCCTATGTGAGCTTCGGAGGCCCGGAGGGGAACCAGTACAACGCGGCTTGTTCCATCCTGGAGCGCCTGGTGCAAAAACAAGGCGTGCCGGTGGCCCAGAAGGCCTTCATGAACCTCGGCTCCTACCCACTTTCCTGGGCGGGCGACAAGATTAACAAAACTCCTTGGAAGCATCACAGCCTCCCGGACCGGCAGACCTATGGGCAGGTGCGCGAATATGCCCGGTATGTGCTCCAGCAAGTCGCAAAAGGGCAACCCGCCGAGTTTTCCAAAAAACTGACTCTGCGGGAGATTTCCACCTATTTCGGGCCGATCTGGTGGACCAAGCGTTCCATTGAAAAGCACTACCTCATGGAGGACCAGTGTATTGCCTGCGGGACCTGCGAGGAAAAGTGCCCGTCCGGGGCCATCGACCTGGCTGATTATTCCGTGAACCGAGAGGCCTGCGTTCTTTGCTTTGGCTGCCTGAACAACTGCCCGGCCCAGGCGGTGTACATGCAATACGACGGAACCAGGCTGATCGGCTTCCAAGAGTTCCTGAAGGCGAAAAAGATCAAGATTCTGGAACCGGCGGAGCTAAAATCCTGACTGCCTCTGGCCGGGCACAAGGTGGAAAACGGCGGATGCCTACGCAATCCATGACCTGGCATCCCGTGAAGCTTGATGCTCACGAGCCTTTGCGGGTTCTACTCAAACAAGCCTTTGGCCATGGGCCGTCAAAGGCTATTGTCACCGCTATATCTTTGGCATAGTCTTGGGGAGCCGGGCCAAGGCCCGTTGCTGGGCGATACCCAACATACGGGAAAACGCCTACCCACCGCGGAGGCTGGGCGGGGCGCTGTTTCCCTTTACATGAACCTCGGGAGAGGCGAGATGAGCGACAAGGATATGGAGCAGTTGGCCGTAAACACCGTCCGCATGATGGCCGCCGATATGGTTGAAAAGGCTTGCAGCGGTCACCCCGGCATGCCCCTGGGCGCGGCCCCCATGGCCTATCTGCTGTGGACCCGCTTCATGCACTACAACCCCTCTGATCCCAAGTGGGCCAACCGGGACCGCTTTGTGCTGAGCGCGGGGCACGGCTCGGCCCTGCTCTACGCCATGCTTCACCTGACCGGCTATGATCTCTCCCTGGAGGACATCAAGGACTTCCGCCAGTGGGGCAGCAAGACCCCTGGTCACCCCGAGTACGGTGTGGCCCCCGGAGTGGAGGCCACCACCGGGCCTCTGGGCCAAGGCTTCGCCATGGGCGTGGGCATGGCCCTGGCCGAGCGCTTTTTGGCCCAGACCTACAACCGCCCCGGCTTGGAAGTGGTGGACCACTACACCTACGCCATTGTCAGCGACGGCGATCTGATGGAGGGCGTGGCCAGCGAGGCCGCCTCCCTGGCCGCCACCTTGGGCCTGGGCAAGCTCATCTATCTTTATGACGACAACCACATCTCCATCGAGGGCGGCACCGAGCTCACCTACACCGAAGACGCCATGGCCCGCTTTGCGGCTTATGGCTGGCACACCCAAAAGGTGGAAGACGGCAACGACTTGGAGGCCATGGCCGCGGCGGTTCAAGCGGCCAAGGCGGAGACCTCCAAGCCCAGCATCATCGCGGTGCGCACTCACATCGGCTACGGCAGCCCCAAGATCGACACCTCCGGTGTGCACGGCGAGCCCCTGGGAGCCGAGGCCATCGAGGCCACCCGCAAGGCCCTGAAGTGTGACCCGGACAGCTTTTGCATTCCTCAGGAGGCGCTGAAGTTCTTCCGTGAGGGACAAAAACGGGGCATGGAACAGGAGGCGGCCTGGCAAAAGACCTACGCCCGCTACAGCAAGGAGTATCCCGAGCTGGCCGCCCGCCTGCAGGACGAGCTGGCCGGGGTGTTGCCCTCGGGCTGGGACTCCGAGGTCCCGGTATTCGAGGCCGGCGAGAAGATCGCCACCCGGGCGGCCAGCGGCAAGGTGTTAAACGCCCTGGCCCTCAAGGTGCCCAACCTGGTGGGCGGTTCGGCCGACCTGGCTCCCAGCACCAAGACCATTATCGCCGACAGCCCTGACATGCGCCCCAACCAGGAGCCCGGTGGGCGCAACATTCACTTCGGGGTGCGCGAGCTGGGCATGGGAGCCATTGTCAACGGTATGGCCCTGCACGGCGGGGTGATTCCCTATGGAGCCACCTTCTTTGTGTTCAGCGACTACATGCGCCCGGCCCTGAGGCTTTCGGCCATCATGGGCTGCCACAGCATTTGGATCTTCACCCACGACAGCATCGGCGTGGGCGAGGACGGCCCCACCCACCAGCCGGTGGAGCACCTAATGTCCCTGCGCTGCATGCCCGGCCTGGCGGTGATGCGCCCGGCCGAGGGCAACGAGACCGCCGCCGCCTGGCGCGTGGCCATGAAGCACAAGCACGGCCCGGTGGCCCTGGTGCTCACCCGCCAAAAGCTGCCCTGCCTGGATACCGAGGCCTACCCCATCGCCAAGGGCGTGGAAAAGGGCGCCTACGTGCTCAAGGACTGCGACGGCACTCCCGAGCTCATTCTGCTGGCCACCGGCTCCGAGGTCACCCTGGCCCTAGCCGCGGCCGAGGAACTGGCCTCCAAGGGCTTGCTGGTCAGGGTGGTGTCCATGCCTTGCTGGGAGATTTTCGAGGCCCAGGATCAGGACTACAAGGACAAGGTGCTGCCTCCCCAGGTGACCGCTCGCCTGGCCATCGAGGCCGGAGCCACCTTGGGCTGGGAGCGCTGGGTCGGTTTCCAGGGCGCGGTGATCGGCCTGGACCGCTTCGGCGAGAGCGCCCCCGGCCCGGTGGTCATGGAAAAGCTGGGCTTTAACCTGGACAACGTAGTCAACTCCGCCCTAAAGCTGATCAAGAAATAAGCCTAATCCTCGCGCTTATTGCCCGGACGGGAGCACGCCTCTCGTCCGGGTTTTATTTTTGGGGTGGTGATTCTGCTATCCTAAAAAGGCAATGCGTGAACCCGCCAATTGGTAAGGGAGAAAAGCATGGCCCAAGGCGAAGTCAATTTGTCGGTGGTGCCCCGGCGGCCCGATGACTGCGGGGTGGTGATCTTCGGGGCCTCGGGCGACCTCACCGGCCGCAAGCTGGTGCCCGCCCTGTATCGCCTGTTCGCTTCCGGGGCCACGCCGGAGCATTTCTACATCTGCGGCGCGGCGCGCAGCGAGATGAGCCAAGAACAATTCCGGGCCAAGATGCGCCAGGCGGTGGAAAGCAAGGGCGCGGACATGAGCGCCTGGGAACGTTTCGCCGCCTGCCTGCACTATCATCCGGTGATCTACGATCAGGTGGAAACCTATCAGACCTTGGCCCAGCGGCTGGATGAGCTGGACACCGAGCACGGCGTGCCGGGCAACCGCATCTTGGAGCTGGCCATACCGCCCACCATGTATCAGACCGTAGCCACTATCCTGGCTCAGGCCGGGCTTTCCCGGGAAGATAAAGGCTGGCGGCGGCTGGTTGTGGAAAAGCCCTTTGGCAGTGATTTGGACTCCAGCCAGGAGCTGAACCAGGCCATCGGCCAAGGCTTCAACGAGCGGCAGGT
>JAHLLJ010000140.1 GCA_020444205.1 Deltaproteobacteria bacterium
TCGGCGGTCTTCATGGCCTTGTTCATGTAGAACATGTGCTCCTCGTCGGAGTCGTAGAGCCCGCAGGAGGCCTGGGGCCAGGAGCACAAGGGCCAGTAGACCACCGCGTCCACCACCTCGGCGATGATGCGCACCAGGTTGGGGTATTGGCGCATGCAGGCGGTGTCCACGATCTTGTCCGCCACCAGCACCACCTTTTCGGCTGCCCGCGACATCTCAAAGCGGCTCCATTCGCTGCCCAGCATGATGGCGTTGCCGTGGATATCGGCCATGGTCACGTGGATGGCCGCCACCTCGGGCCGCAGAGAACGGAAGGCGCCCAGGGTCTGTCCGGTGAAGGGGTCGGTGATGGTGGGTATCTTGGCGGTGGCCGGATACACGTCAGGCTCGTCGCCGGAGCACCACTGCTGGTCGTTGCAGATGTTGACCGTGGCCGGCACAAAGGGCCAGTTCATGGCCCCTCCGAAGAAGCGGAAGGCCATGGCTCCGTTGGAGTAGTCCTCTATGACGGTTTGGCCGCTGGTTACCGCCCGGTTCAGGCCGTTGGCAAAGCCGTAGACCTCCAGTCCGGAAAAGCCGACCTCCACCCGCCGCACCGCTCCCACCGCGGCCAGCAGGTTGACCTGGCTGGAGCCGCAGTGGCAGATGACGTTGAGGTCCTTGCGGCCCTGCTTGACCATCTCCTTGCCAAAGGCCACCGAGTCCGATCCCACGGGAAAGGCCGCGCCGTGGCAATAGGTCATGCCGTCCCAAGTGTAGGCGGCCACCGCCTCTTGCATGGTCATCAACTTGTTGTGCAAAGGCAACCTCCTTAAGCCGTGGTTGGGGCGCCAGAAGCAAGTCCGGCCAGCCAACTCCGATAAAATTAGCTCACAGTCAATATTGCAGAACCCATGCCAGGTTCAGCGGGGTTCCCCGCTGCAACAAGGAGACTTGATACCCGGCTCAAAGCTGCTTTTTTTCTTGGAGGAGCCACCCATGCCCAGCATGTAAGCCTTGAAAACGCGCGAGGCCGGCTTGCCCGCGGGCAACAGGCGCGCCGGGGCGGGCTTGGCCGGGAGCTTGATATTGGAGCCGCTCCCGCTCAGCTTGAGCTGTAAGGCACCCTGGGCCTTGTCCGCCATCGCCCGGACCATGATCAACACCGGGCCCGATCCGGTGAAGCTTCCGGATTTCCACTCGCTCTGCAAGGGGCGCCACTTGTCTGCCGTGAACAAGGCCAGCCCCTGGGCCTGGGCCAAGGCCAAGGAGGCGGCGGCACCGGCAGGGGCCTGCAACTGGAAATAGCGAGCCTCCCCTTTGTCCAGGGGTCCGATTTTTACGCTTTGCTCCAGGGTGGTTTTGCCGGAGCCGGTCTGCTGGTCCGCACTGGGGCCGGGCAGGGCGACGGCGGGGATCAACGGGGTGTAGCCCACCTTGAGCTTCACATATCCTGATTTGCTGCGGTCCTCGGGCAACAGGCACATGCACCCCAGCAGATTCTCGCCTGGCTCCAGGATTCCCGGGGCCGCGACAACCCCTGAAGAATGATCAAAGCGGCGGCGGCCCTCCTTGCTCAGCCCGCTGTTCAGGCAAGAGGCGATCTTGGAGGCCTTCAAGAAAAAGGGACGGCCCTGGGGTTTGCCCTCGCGGGTAAACATCTCCACGTCCAAGCGGTCGATGCGAAAAGATACGGGGGCGCGTTGGGCGTTATGCAAAGAAGTGTTGACCAGGCCTTGGTCCCAGCGGCCGTTGTTCACCCCGCACATGCAGCCGGAGCCCTTAGCGCCATCGTCATCCGGGTCTTTGCCCGTGGCGGCCAGAAAGTCGCTGAACGCCTGCAAACGCGCCTCGCCCCCGCCCAGGGCCTCCAAGGCCACCGGCTCGAACATCATCTCATAGTATACGTCTGGATAACACCCGCCCGCCCAGGCCGAAAGCGGGCATAGAATCAGAGCCCCCACCACTAAGAAAGCCAGCCAGGCGGCTGCCCGGCAACCCAAACCATTGTTCATCCGGCAAACAGCTCTCAAAGTAGTCCCCTTTCTTTGATTAAGGGTGGCCCTTTCTCCCGGCGCGGCGCCATACGGCGCCCACGCACCAAGACAGCAGACTGCAACATTCGCACCAATCGGCCCGATGGCCGGACTGAAGTCGCTGTGGCACCGACAAACCCGACCGGTGGCATGCGTTTTGCTTATTTGTGCAGGCAAGAAATGCCTGGCAATGATCACTTTCCAATTAACTGCTGCCACTGGGCGGATGAGATTCCAGATGAGGGACAACATCAGCATTGCTTAACACCTTCAGTCAAACCTCCCGCATGCGTAACCGCAGCCACCGCCCCGGCTGTTCCTGCCCCGCTTTCCGGCAAGATGATGCCGAAAATATAAGGATGGTTAACTGGTTAATTACCAACGAGGGAGGAAGTAATGAGACTTGGGAAAAAGCTGATGGTGCTGGCTCTGGCTCTTATGCTGGGGGTGGCCTTTGTTCTGCCGTCCATGGCGGCCGACAAACCTGAGTTCGTCTGGAAGGTTCAGTCTTCCTGGCCCCGGGGCAGCGGCCTGCACTACCTGCAGATGCGTACCCTGGACTTCATCGAAAAGTGGACCAACGGCCGGGTCAAGTTCGAGCGGCACAGCGCCGGTGAGATCGTACCTGGTTATGAGACCTGGAATGCCGTGCAGCGCGGGGTGCTGCCCGCCGGTCTGGCCTGTACCTGCTACACCATGCGCAAGGACTGGACCAGCGGCATGTACTGCTCCGCCCCGGGCCTGGGGCCGGTGGAGAAGATGGCCTTCTACCACGGCACCAAGGACGTGGCCCGCACCAAGGACTATTCCACTCCGGTATGGAAAGAGCTCGAAAAGATCGGCATGGAAAAATTCGGCGTGAAGATCATGCCCAGCGCCATGCAGACCACCGAGACCTTCTTGTACTCCACCAAACCAATCAACTCCATCAAGGACCTGCAATCACTTAAGATTCGCTCCGTGGGCGTGCGCGGGGACGTGTTCAAGTTCGCCGGTTGCTCGGTGGTGGGCATGCCCGCCGGCGAGGTTATGCCCGCCATGGAGCGCGGGGTAATCGATGCCTGCGAGTTCGCCAACTTCTTTGGCGACGTGGACCTGGGCTTTGCCGACGTTGCCAAGTATGTCTACTTCAACCCCTACAGCTCCGCCCCCTGCGACCTGATGTTCTTCGTGAACAAGGACGTCTGGGCCAAGGTGCCTGCCGACCTCAAGAAGCAGATTCAGGAAGCGGCCTTCGAGTCCATGAAGTGGTCTCTGGCCGAGTGCCTGTTCCTGGACTTCCTGGCCATGAAGAAGGCCGAGAAGCAGGGCGCCACGGTTGCCATCATTCCCATGGAAGTTGGCAAGTTCATTCACGAAAAGGCCAACGAGTTCTACGCCAAGAAGATGAAGGAAGACCCGGAGCTCGCCGAGTACATGAAGCACCACGATGTGTTCTTCAACCAACAGGGATACGGCAAGTACGTCAAGTTCATCGACGACCTGATCTAGGCTGAACTTTTGAGCAACCAGCCGGCTCCCGCTCGCCCCCTTGACGGGCGGGGGCTGGCCTTTCAAACGCAATCAAGGAGCCTCGCGCGATGGTGTTTATAAAAATCGTCGACTGGCTGAGCGATTGGAGCGGCAAGACCGTCTCCTGGCTGTTTCTGGTCCTGTGCATAACCGTGGCCTGGGACCTATTCGAGCGCAGGATCACCGGAAGGGCCACGGACTGGGCTTTTGATGTCAATTACATGATTTACGGCACCAACTTCATGATCGCCGGGGCCTACACGCTCCTGCATAAAGGCCATGTGCGGGTTGACGTGCTGTACAACACCTTTTCCGTCAAGACCAGGGCTTGGTTGGAAGTGCTGTTCTACCTGGCATTCATGCTGCCCATGTGCGTAATTCTGCTTTCATCCACCTGGTTGGATTTCATGTACTCCTTTGAGGCTCGCGAGGTGTCGATTCAAAGCTCCTGGCACCCGGCCATCTGGCCCTATAAGTTCGTGATGCCCTTGACCTTCGCCATCATACTGCTCCAGTCCTTGGCCGAATTGATCAAAAACATCTACACCTTGGCCGGGAGGGATCAGTATGTCGCCTAATGAGATATACGCCATCTTGATGGTCTGCATGCTCTTGGGCGGCGTGATCATCGGTTTCCCGGTGGCCTTCATGCTTGGCGCCCTGGGTGTGTTGTTCGGGACCTTGGCCTACGGCTTCAATGCGGCAAGTTATCAAGCGGCTTTGAGCACTTACGGCGTCATGTCCGGCTGGTCGCTGCTGGCCATCCCCTTGTTTGTTTTCATGGGAGTTGTACTGGAAAAGGCTGAACTGGCCGACCGGTTATACACCGGCCTGCGCCTGATGCTGGGGCCTATCCGCGGCGGCTTGGCCATTTCCACCATGGCCCTGGCCACCATGTTCGCGGCTTGCACCGGCATCGCCGGGGCCTCGGTCATCGCCATCGGCCTAATCGCCCTGCCGTCCATGCTCAGGTTCGGTTATGACAAAAAGCTGGCCTCCGGGGCTATCTGCGCCGGCGGCGGCCTAGGTGTGATCATCCCGCCCAGCATCATGATGATTCTCTACGGCCCCCAGGCCGGAGTGTCCATTGCCAAACTGTTCATGGCCGCGGTTTTCCCGGGCCTGATCATGGCCGGACTCTACATCCTATATATGATCTTTATTTGCGGGGTTAAGCCTCAGTTGGGCCCGCCGGTCTCCAAGGAGGAAGCGGCCCAATACTCCAAAAAGGAGATAGCCAAGCTGCTGCTGGTGGCCGGGGTGCCGCCGGTGGGGCTGGTCCTGGCGGTTTTGGGAAGCATCTTTTTTGGTTGGGCCGCGCCCACCGAGGCCGCGTCTTTGGGCGCTTTGGGCGCCCTGATCATCACCGCCTTTTACCGCAAGCTCAGCCTGAGGATGATCAAGGAAACCTGTTTCAGCGCCCTCAAGATCAGTACCTTCATTATGTGGCTGGTTTTAGGGGCAAAATACTTCATGTCCACCTTTAACAAGCTGGGCGGCGGCAACCTTATCGGCGATATGCTGCTTTCAGTGGATCTGGGGCCCACCGGCCTGTTGGTTCTGATGTTGGGCCTGATATTCGTCTTGGGTATGTTCATGGACTGGATCGGCATCCTGCTGGTGGTCATCCCCATTTTCGTGCCCATTGTAAAGACCATGGGTTGGGACCCGCTGTGGTTTGCCATGCTCTTCTGCATAACTTTACAGATTTCCTACATAACTCCCCCATTCGCCTATTCCATCTTCTACTTGAAGGGAATAGCGCCACCACAGGTGAAGCTGACCGATATCTATCGGGGTTGCGTTCCCTTTATCATCATCCAGTTCGTGGCTCTTTTGATCCTCTACTTCTGGCCGGCGCTGGCAACTTATCTGCCCGCCATCATGAGGACCTAACAAAGGGTTTGGCTCTTAGCCGCGAAATGGCTTAGAAATAAACATAGGGGGATTGAAGGGTTTATTAAGGGACTTCCCAGGCACGTACGGGGAATCTCCAGAAAATACGGAGGCATAGACATGGCTTACAAATACATCCTGACTGAGGTCAAGGATAACATCGGCATCTTGGCCCTGAACCAGCCCGACAAGATGAACGCCTTGGGCGCCGCGGTGGAGCGGGAGATTACCGACTGCCTCAACACCTGGGCAAATGGCAAGGAAGTCAAGGTAGTTATCCTCAAGGCCAACGGCAAGGTCTTCTGCTCGGGGCACGACCGGCTGGAGGTGCGCGATGGCACACCTTCCTCTATTCGTGCTCTTTTCCAAACCTCTTACAACATGATGACCTGCATGCGCTCGGTGCGCATGCCCATCATTGCCCAGGTGCACGGCATTGCCATGGCCGGCGGTTGCCACTTGGTGGCCGGCTGCGACCTGGCGGTAGCCGCCGAGCAGGGCGCCAAGTTCGGTATGACCGGACTGAAGATCGGCTACAACTGCTCCACCCCCACGGTGGCGGTCAGCCGGGCGGTGGGCTCCAAGAAATGCCTGGAAATGCTTTTCACCGGCAGCCTTTACACCGCCCAAGAGGCCATGGACATGGGCCTGATCAACCGGGTGGTGCCCGATGACAAGCTGGAGGAAGAGACCTTGGCCTGGGCCCAAGAGATCGCCAAGGGCTCGCGCATTACCTTGGGCATATCCAAGCAGGTTTTCTACGGTCAGATCGAAATGACCGAAGACCAAGCCTACCATTACGCCAAGGAAATGATGGCCATTGCCGCCCTGCTGCCCGACGCCCAGGAAGGCTTCACCGCGGGCATTGAGAAACGCGAGCCCAAGTTCCCGGAAGAATAGGAAAATCTGGCAAAAACGCCAGTAGAAGCAATGATGGAGGGCCTCCCCTTGGGGGGCCCTCCTGAATTTGGTTCAATTTTCCCTATTAGACCTATTGCGATATTGCACCAAAACTTCAACCAATGATAGAATTATCCAGCTTTGTCAGAGCATCCCTTCTTTTTTTTAAAATAAGCCGGAGCAAGCAAAAGGCCATATATGTTCTCTCTGTCAGAAACCATTCCGATTTCGCAGAGGGCAGAACATCTAGAGCGCACACCGACTAACGGCACCGCCCTTTTAAACTGGGATAAAACGGGGCACTTAAAAAGCCTCAATACCAAGGCAGCCCAGCTGCTGGGCCTGGACCCCAAAAAATGCCTGGGCCAGGCCGCGCCAGAGCTGCTGTCTTCCGGCAACCTACTGTCTTTTCTGCAAGAAGCTCCTAGTAAGGGCAAAATCATGCAGATCAATGGACAGGATTGCTATGTCTGCCTGGAGCAAATGCAAGGCCCTGAGCAGGGCTCCACGCTAGTTGTGCGGCCAGGCCAGGAGCAGATAGACGAATACCTGCAAAAGGAGTTCACTTACCTGCTCGACAACTCCTATGACGGTATCATCGTGGCTGATAACGTCAGGGTTCTTAAGGTCAACTCCAGCTTCGGGCGCATAACTGGGGTGTCGCCCAGCCTTTTGGTGGGGAAATATATCGACAAGTTGGACGCCACCAAGCATGTGTGCCTGGCCGCCCTGGTCGAAGTTATCCGCCTGACCCGTCATCACAAGAAAACCATCACCTTGCAGCGCAGACTGCGCTCGGGAAACGAGATTTTCGTCACCTGCAACCCGGTCTTCAACCAAAGGCAGCAGGTGGACCGTGTAGTAATAAATGTTCGGGATATCACTGAGTTAAAAAAACTGGAAGAACAGATCAAGAAGCTTTCGGTGCTTCGGCGGGAAGGAGAGAGCTCTCAGCAACATCACGAGGCCCTGGGCGAAATCGTGGCCGAAAGCCCGTCCATGAAGCGCCTGCTGCAGCTGGTGCTCAGGGTAAGCCAGGTTCATTCCACCGTTTTGCTGAGCGGCGAGAGCGGAACGGGCAAGGACGTTGTTGCCAGGCTGATTCATAGGATAAGCCCCTGCAACAAGGAGCCTTTCGTCTCGGTAAACTGCGGAGCGGTGCCTGAAAACCTGCTGGAGAGCGAGTTTTTCGGCTATGAGAAGGGGGCCTTTACCTCGGCCAGCCGCACCGGCAAGCCCGGGCTTTTCGAGCAGGCCAACGGCGGTACCTTTTTCCTGGACGAGGTGGGGGAGCTGCCTCTAAATCTGCAGGTCAAGTTGTTGAAAGTAATTCAAGATCAGAGCTGCCGCCGCCTGGGGAGCACCCGCAATATCGACCTCAACATCCGCTTTATCGCCGCCTCCAACCGGGACCTACGCAAAATGGTGGCCGAGGGGCAGTTCCGCGAAGACCTTTTTTACCGCCTCTATGTGGTGCCCATCAACATTGATCCCCTTCGCCAAAGGCGCGACGACATCCTGCCCCTGGCCATAATGTTCCTCAAGGAGTTCAATGAAAAATACGGAACCACCCGCACCCTGGGCCATGAATTGATATCAATTCTGGAGGCTTATAACTGGCCCGGCAACGTGCGCGAGCTGCAAAACGTCATCGAGCGCCTGGTGGTCACCGCGGACAGCGACATCTTGCGCGCCCATCATCTGCCCAACTCCATTTATCAGGAAGCAGTGGAAGAGGGTGTTTACTGGTGGGTCGGCGAAAATTTGAACCTGCGCCAAGCGCGCGACGCCTTGGAGCGCCAGATGATACAAAAGGCGGTCGCCAAAACCGGCAATGCCCGTAAGGCGTCTCATTTACTGGGGGTTGACCACAGTACGGTGGTGCGTAAGGCCCAGCGGTTGGGCCTGAATCTCAAAGCAGTGGCTTCCAAAAATCGGCAAAAAAACAGGCCTAGTTAGCGCAAGGTGTTTCTGTAATTTTTATTGTTAAATATTAATTGATTACAGGGACATATCCCATATTTGCGCGGGGGGACCGCCATAAAGCTAATTATAAGTAATCATATGGGAATTGCATGAATGCAACATATAAGGCTTCCCCGGGCCGCAGAGGCGTGGTGCATATTTCTGGTAACGGGCCCAATAAAAAATATTTGACTACGAAATTGTATTCGTCATTGAAGACTTTACTAATTAAAAGCCAATAAAAACAAATTATTATGTCAATTTTGCCATGCGCCAATAATTATGAAAATGCTGGCGGCCAGAGGAATAAAAAGTTTCTTGTAAGTGAAAAAAAGCTTTTTCTTCTTTTTTTGGTGCATTTTCGCAGCGAAAAACATGGTTACTGCAAAAATGCACCAAAAAAAGAAGCCCTATCCGCCGGAAGTCCCCTTTTTGAGGCGAAATGACCCAAAGAAATGAGGGTTTTTGGGGGCTGCGCGGCGGAATGGAGCGGCTATTGGGGACAAAAGCTCCTTGAGCACCCTTCCATAGGGGAGATTGAGCCTATGCCGTGGCCGCCTTTATATAGGACTCATTGGCACATATGTTGTATCTGCCTTTGCTATACCCCGGTCACTCATGATCGGCCGCATGTTCTTTCAAGGAGTTCAGCGTGAGCGATTCAAAACACATCCCCCTAGGCGTGGGTTTTTACCCTGATTGGTGGAAGGCGAACTTCAATATCACCTTCGGCCGGGACTATTACTATGATCCCGACTACCGGGTCGAGGTGGGCATGAAGCAGCAAAAGGCCCTGTACGAGCGCTTCGGTGACGTGGGCCTGGGCCAGGCTGATCCCCAACCCCGCCCCTTGATTACCTTTGGCATGGTGATGCTGCCGGCCATCTTTGGCTGCGAGATCGTTTACGAAGAGGCTGCCCTGCCTTGGGCCATGCCCATGAACCTGTCCATCGAAGAGTGCGACAAGCTCCAAAAGCCTGATCTGACCAAGGTCGAGCCCATGGCCACGGTGCTTAAGCAGATCGACTACCTCAAAGGCAAGTACGGCAAGGTGGTGGGCGACATCAACGTCACCGGGGTGCAGAACCTGGCCCTGAAGCTCCGGGGCGAGGAGCTGTACATGGACTACTTTGAGGAGCCCGAGTTTGCCCATCGCTTCCTCAAGTTCTGCGCCGAGTGCATCATCGACTTGTGGCAGCTCATCTATCCCATCACCGGCACCGGCGCGGTGGACGTGACCCCCATGTGCGACCCCAGCATCTTTTGCGTGCCCAACTGCACGGTGGAGCAGATCTCCGGCGACACCTACGAGGAGTTCGGCCTGCCTTACGACAACATGCTGGCCGAGGCCTGCCATCCCTTTGGCATCCACCACTGCGGCAGCCTGGA
>JAHLLJ010000141.1 GCA_020444205.1 Deltaproteobacteria bacterium
GCGGGCATCGACTTCAAGGGCAAGAGGGTCACCCTGGTCGGCCGTGGCGACACCGTGGGCCGCCCCCTGGCCAGCCTGCTCATCAAGCGCGACGCCACCATCACCGTTTGCCACACTAAGACCAAGGACCTGCCCGCCGAGTGCCAGCGCGGTGAGATCGTGGTGGCGGCCGCCGGTTTCGCCGGTTTGGTGAAAAAGGACATGATCAGCCCCGGCGCGGTGGTTATCGACGCGGGCGTCAATGAGGTCAAGGACGAAGAGAGCGGCGAGAGCAAGTACGTGGGCGACTGCGAGCCCGACGTGGCCGACGTGGCCGCGGCCATGAGCCCGGTTCCCGGCGGAGTGGGCAGCCTGACCACCACCATCATCATGGGCAACGTGCTCAAGGCCCTCAAGCTCCAGGGTGCGGACAAGTAAGGAGGCGCGAAAATGGCCCAGCAAGTCTATGAGATGACCCTTAACGACTTTATCGAGATCGCGGCCTCCAAAAGCCACACCCCCGGCGGCGGCAACGTTTCGGCGGTGGTGGCCACCCTGGCTGCTTCCATGGTGGCCATGGTGGGCAACCTCACCCTGTCCAACAAAAAGTACGAGGAGCATAAAGACCAGGCTCAAGGCTGCGTGGATCGGGTGATGGGCATGATCGCCAAGCTCAAGGACCTGACCATCAAGGACATGGAAGCCTTTGACGCCTACATGGGCGTGTTCAAGATGCCCAAGGACACCGACGAGGAGAAGGCGGCCCGCAAGCAGGCCATGGAAGACGCGGCCAAGCAGGCCACCCTGGTGCCCCTGGACATCTGCAAGACCTGCCTGGACATCGTGGCCGAGGCCGACGCCCTGTCCAAGTACGGCAACCTCATGGCCATCAGCGACGTGGGCGTGGGAGCCATGGTGGCCGAGTCCGCCCTGCGTTCCTGCATGCTCAGCGTGGACATCAACGTGCCCAGCATCAAGGACCAGGACTTTGTGAAAGAGGTGCTGGCCGAGAAGGCCCGCCTGTTCACTCAGGCGGAAAAGCTGCGCACCCTGGCCATGGCCCGGGTCATCGAAAAGATGGGCGGCTAGAGCCTAAACCAGTCCCAAACACGGCGGGAGCCCAACCGGGCTCCCGCTTTTTTTGAGGGTATACATCCTGTTGCGGGCTTAGCGGCCCTGTGATAGCTTTTGCTCATGCGCAAGGGGTTACTATTCAGATGGGTGGTCAACGCCCTGGGCCTGCTCTTCGTATCTTGGCTGTTCGATGGCATCCAGGTAAGTGGAATTGGCTGGGCTTTCGTGGCTGCCCTGTTTTTGGGCGTGTTCAACGCCCTGGTTCGCCCGGTCCTTATCCTGCTCACCCTGCCCATCACCGTGGTCACCATGGGTCTGTTTATCCTGGTGATCAACGCGCTGATGCTCTGGCTCACCGGCACTCTGCTGGCCGGGTTCCAGGTGCACGGCTTCTGGGCCGCGGTGGGTGGAGCCTTGGTGCTCAGCGTCATCAGCCTGGCGGCCAACTCCCTGGTGGGGGAGCGGGGTAATATAGAGGTCATCGACATGCACCGGGACGCGCGGGGCCGTTGGGAGCGGAGGGATTAAGGCCGTGGAAACTCACCAAAGATCATTGCAGCTAAGGGTCGACTCCTGCCAAGAGGTAATCGACCACATCAGCCAGCGTCTTTCGGCCGAGGACATCAACCCCCGCATCGTGGATCAGCTGGAGCGCCTGCGTGAATTACTGGCCTTTTTGGACCACCGCTTGGTCAATGAAAACGACCTTTACCGCATAGAAGTTTCCACCAACCAGCTGCTGCGCGAGCTGGGAGTGCTGTTCAACCATAACCAGTTCGGCTCCCTGTACGACCACACCCTGCAATAACCCTGCGGCATTCCCGGCCAGCTTGACAAGCCGACCCCAGGCTCCTACCCTCTAACAAGCGTTTGTATTATTGGGCACCTAAGCGGTTCCATGGCCATACCTACGGGAGGTTTCCCTTGGCTCAACGCCTGCTGACCCTGGCGGCCAACAACATCATCCTGGGCCTGACCTTGGCCGTGTCCCTGCTACTGGTGGGCCTGATAACCCTGACCCGCGCCCGCCGAAGCTAGGAACTGACTATGCGTATTCTCCTGGCCGACCCGCCCCGCAAAGAACAGTATTACGACCTCTCCTATCCCAATATCGGCATCCTCTACCTGATCAGCTATTTGCGTGAGCACTACGCAGGCCAGTTCCAGGTGCGCTACCTACAAGGCCAGGCCTCCCTGGACGACCACCTGGAGGCCATAGCCCAATTCAAGCCTGATATCTACGGCATCTCCTTTGCCCTGTGGACCGCCCGCCTGGCCCAGCGCACCATCAACGCAGTCAAGGAGCGTTATCCTGAGTTGATAACCATCTGCGGCGGGCCCCAGCCTACGGCGGACTACGCCACGGTGCTTAGCGACTCGGCCGTGGACTTTTGCTGCCTGGGTGAGGGCGAACAGACCTTCCTGGAGTTCGCGCAGGCCGTGGGTCGGGGGGAGACGGATCTGAGCACCGTACCCGGCCTGGCCTGGCGCGGCCCGGACGGAGAGCCGGTCTTGAGCCCCCAGCGGGAGTTCATCAAGAGCCTGGACGACATTCCCCTGCCCGCTTGGGACCTGGTGGACTTCGCCAGGTACGCGGGCATGCACATTCACCAGGCCAGCCCCCAGACCCACTTGCTGGTGAGCCGGGGCTGCCCCTTTGACTGTAACTTCTGCGCCAATGCGGTGTGGAAGTACAACAAGCCCTGGGTGCGCCTGAGGAGCCCGGCCAACATCGCCCTGGAAGTGGAGCTGCTATACCAGCGGGGCATCCGCGAAATCTACATGACCTCTGACGAGTTCAACGTCAGCGCCAAGTGGGCCCTGCAGGTCTGCGCGGCTTTGGAAAAACTGGGGCACCGCGACCTGTATTTCCAGTGCAACGTGCGCGCCGACATCGTGACTCCCGAGTTGGCCAGCGCCTTCAAGCGCATCAATTTGTGGATGGTGCATCTGGGCATTGAGAGCGGCAACCAAGCCACCCTGGACGGCATTGGCAAGCACGTGACTCTGTCCCAGATCGAGGATGCCTGCCGGGCTTTCAAGGGCGAGGGGCTGAGCATCTTCGGCTTTGTGATGCTCTTTCACGCCTGGGAAGAGGATGGCCGCCTGCGCTGGGAGGGACCGGCCGAGGTGGACGCCACCTTCCGTTTCTGCCGGGGTCTGCTCTCGCGCAAGCTCATTGACTACATGTCCTGGCAGGTGGCCACCCCCATGCCCGGATCGCGCCTGTGGGGAGTGGCCCAGCGGCACTCCCTGGTGCCTGACAAGACCATTGAGGACGTGTGGTCCCAGAACATGCTGCTGCCCGGGGTGTGCGAGGATCAGGTCAAGGCCAAGCTGCGCAAGGGCATGCTGCTCAAGAACTTCTATCTACTTAAAAACGGCAAGATCAACCTGCGTAGCGGCGACCGGGTGTGGCGCAACCTCAAGGTGCTGCTGGGCGGCCGCCTAAGCAAGGCCTAAGGACTTACGGTACAGATCGGCATAAGCCGAGCACATGGCCTCCTGTGAGAATTGCGTCGCCACCCGTTGGGCGCCCGCCTGGCCATAGACCCTGCCACGCTCGGGGTCGCTCAGCAGGGCGCCCATAGCCTGGGCCAGGGCGGCGGGGTCGCTGGGCGGTGCCAGCAGGCCGGTTTCTTCCGGGATGACCAACTCCGGGGTGCCCCCCACTGCAGTGGCGGCCACGGGCAGGCCGCAAGCCATGGCCTCCAGCAGGGCCATGGATATGCCCTCGGTGAGGGAGCTCAGGGCAAACAGATCACAGGCAGCCAGCAGGCGAGGCACGTCGGAGCGCTCGCCCAAAAAGGCCACCCGCTCCCCCAGGCCCAGCTCGCGGGCCACCTGCTCCAGCCCCTGCCGGGCCGGGCCGTGACCCACTAGGAATAGACGCGGCCCCTGAAGCTGGGCCAAGGCCCGCAGCAGGGTGGCGTAGTCTTTTTCCGCCGAGAGACGCCCCACGCTGATGATGGCCTGGCCGTCCTGCCCCAGGCCTAGTTCGGCCCGCACGCTCTCGCGCTCGGACCGGGCGTCGGCCATGGCGTGCACGTCAATACCATTGTAGACCAAATGCAGGCGCGAGGCGGGAATACGGTCCAGGTCGCGTGCCGCTTTAAAGGCGTCCTGGCTTACACACGCGGTGGCCGCGCAGCGGGCGGCCAGGATGCGGCGCAAGCGGCGGTGGCGGGCGCTACCCTGGTAGTTGGCCCCGTGCAGGGTTACCACCACCGGACAACGGGTAATGAGCGAGGCCATGACCGCGTAAAGCTGGGACACGGTGTTGTGGGCGTGCAGCACGTCGGCCCCGGTGGTGCGCACCAAGCGGGCCAGGCCACGGGCCAGCTTCAGGTCCAGGCCTGCTGACTTTTGCATCTCCCAATGGCGCACCCCAGGCCCCAGGTCTTTGGCCAAACCCCCCGCCCCACCCAGGGTGACCACCTCGGCTGCGCAGCCCTGGGCAGGCAAGCCCCGTAGCAGATGCACCACCACCTGCTCCATGCCCCCCACCTCCAGGGACCAAACCACTTGCAGCACCTTGAGGCCTGTTTTCTCTGCGGGCATATAGCTTCCTTAAGCCGGTGGTGGTTAAGCGCAGCTTTAAAGGTAAACCCCTGGCCGCCTGGATGGCAAGCCGGGCTGGTACGGAGGGTAGTTTTCCGGCAAAATGGACTAGCATCGGATTAAGGAGCGTCCCGGACATGTGCGGCATCTTCGGATATTTCAGCCCCCCCGGCGGCCAGGCCGACGCCTCGGCCTGCGCCAGGGCCACCGCCCTCATGGCCCATCGCGGCCCGGATGCGGACGGCCAGTGGCAAAGCGCCGATGGGGTAGTGTTCCTGGGCCACCGCCGCTTGTCCATCATCGACCTTTCCAGCGCGGCCAACCAGCCCATGCTCTCTCCCAGCGGAAAAGTGCTGGTCTACAACGGCGAGATCTACAACTTCCGCGAGCTGCGGGCCGAGCTGGAGTCCCTGGGGCAGAGTTTCTCCACCAGTAGTGACACCGAGGTGCTGCTTCTGGCCCTGGAGCAGTGGGGCCCCGAGGCTCTGCCCAAGCTGCGGGGCATGTTCTCCTTGGTGCTGTGGGACCCGGCCACGGACCGCGCCCTGTTGGCCCGCGACCCCTTTGGCATCAAGCCCCTGTACCTGTGGCAAGGCCCCAAGGGCGAGTTGGCCGCGGCCTCGGAGATCAAGGCCTTTTACGCCCTGCCCGGCTTTACCCCTGAGTTGGACCGCCAAACCCTGCCCGAGTTCCTGCGCTTCCGCTCCCTAAGTGGCCAGCGCACGCTGTTAAAAGACGTGAGCAAGCTACCTCCCGCCTCATATGCCTGGCATCGTCCCGGCCAGGCACTTAAGCCTGTGTGCTATTGGGAGATCACCCAAAACCTTGACCCCGAGCTTGGCTGCGCCGGCCTGGAGGCCAACACCAACCGCTTTGTAGAGCTTTTCCGCCAGACGGTGCAGGCCCACCTCATTGCCGACGTGCCGGTGGGCACCCAGTTCTCCGGCGGGGTGGACTCCAGCCTGGTCTCCGCCATGGCCCGCCGGGATTTGGGCGCGGCTTTGGCTGGTTTTTTCTGCCGGGTGGATGACCCGGCCTGCGATGAGTCACCCTATGCCTCGGCCATTGCCCAGGCCCTGGGCATGCGGGTGCACCAGGACGAGCTTACCTCTGGGGTGCTGTTTTCGGAGCTATTGGACCAGCTCACCTGGCATCAGGATGAGCCCCTGACCCATCCCAACTCGGTGGGTATTTTCTTGCTCTCGCGCCTGGCCAAGGGCCAGGTAAAGGTGCTGCTGTCTGGCGAGACCGCAGACGAGATTTTCGCTGGATACGACGCCCACCGCCGCTTGCTGGCCTTTGCCCGCCTGGCCGGGGTGCCCCGCGCCTTTTTGGCCCCGGCCCAGACCGTGTGCGGCCTGAGCTCCCGCTTGCGCTCGGTGGCCCTGTTGTTGGCCGAGTACCGGGGACAGGACTTGGACACCCTCACCTTGACCCGCCGCCAGCATTTGGACGGCCCGTCCCTGGAGGCCTTGTTGGGGCAAGGGGCAAGCGAGGCCTCTCTGGCTTCTCGGCGGGCCGAGTTGGCCCGGCACACCGGGGCCGACCCCCTCACCCGCTTCCAGCTTTACGATTTGGCAGTGTATCTGCCGCCCATAATGGAGCGCCAGGACAAGATGTCCATGGCCGCCTCCATTGAGACCCGGGTGCCTTTTGCCGATGTGCAAGTGGGGCGCTTCGCCCTGTCATTGCCTCCAGAGCAGCGGGCCACGGTCAAGCGCGGCAAGGTGATTCTTAAGGAGGCCCTGACCCGCTATGTTCCCCCCAGCATGGTGGACAGGCGCAAGGCCGGCTTCGGCATCCCCCTGGCTGCCTGGCTAGACAGCCCCGGCGGCCGACAGCGGCGCAAGGCACTGGCCGGAAGCCGCTCCGCTTTGGCTCCCTATTTAAATCGTGCCGCCTTGCGCCCCTTGCTGGAAGGCCCACGCGATGCGGCCCAGGCCGATGCCCTGTGGAGCCTCATCGCCCTGGAGGCCTGGGGACGCCTGTTCCTGTCGCGGGAGGCGGTGTTGGCCGCGCCCCGGGCGGTGGAACTCTAAACTAGGTCAGCCCCCGGTTAAGCCCGCCATCGATGAGGTAGCTGGCCCCGGTGATGTAGGAGGAGCGCTGGCTGGCCAGGAAAACCACCAGGTCGGCGAACTCCTCGGGCTTGCCCAAACGCTTCATGGGGATGGCCTCCACCGCGCTGGCCAAAGCCTCATCGCGGGTGATGCCCCCGCTCTCGGCGCGATCCCTGACCAACTGCTCCACCCGCTCAGTATGCATCCAGCCGGGCAGCACGTTGTTTACCGTTACCCCGGTATCGCCGACCTCGTCGGCCAAGGTCTTGGCCCAGCCCACCACCGCCGCTCGGATGCTGTTGCTCAGGATCAATCCGGCAACGGGCTGCTTCACCGATATGCTGGTCATGTTGACAACCCGGCCCCAGCCCTTGTCTATCATGGCGGGCAGCAGCACCCGGGTCATGGCCTGGGCTGAGAGCAAAGTCAAATCCACTGCCTTGCGCCAGTTCTGCTCATCCAAATCAAGAAACTGACCAGTGGGCGGTCCCCCGGCGTTGTTCACCAGAATATCCACCTCGCCCAGTTCCTTTACCGCAGTTTGGGCAAACTCGGCCGCCGCGCCCTGCACCGCCAGGTCCACCGGCTCGGCGAATACCTTGACCCCATAGTCATCGGCGATCTGCTGTGCCGCTTGGGAGAGCGTTTCCTCGCCCCGGGCGCACAGGGCCAGGTCGCAGCCTTCGGCGGCCAGGCCCCGGGCCACGGCATATCCCAGGCCCCGGCTGGCTCCGCCCACCAGGGCCACGCGCCCCTTAATCCCCATTTGCATGAAGCTCCTCCTTATTCTTGAGCCTTTGCAGGCGCACCAAACGGGCATAGAGCCCGTCCAGTTCCATTAGCTCCAAATGCCTCCCCTGTTCCACCACCCAGCCCTGGTGCATAACCAGGATATTGTCCGCCCGGCGGATGGTGGACAAGCGGTGGGCTACCACCAGGCTGGTGCGTTCGGCCATAACCCGAGGCAGGGCCTTTTGAATGAGGCGCTCGCTCACCGGGTCCACGCTGCTGGTGGCTTCGTCCAGCACCAGCACCCGGGGCTCCCCGGCCACTGCCCTGGCCAAGGCCAAAAGCTGGCGCTGCCCCGCGCTGAGGCGGCGCGCGCCCTCGCCCAGTTGGGTATCCAAGCCATGCTCCAGATGGCCCACGAACTCGGCCGCGCCGCTTACCTCCAGGGCCCGTTGCAAATGTTTCTGGTCCACCTCTGAGCGATGCAGGGTGATGTTGTCCTTCACCGTGCCTGAAAGCAAAAAAACCTCTTGGGACACCAGGGCCACCCGCTTGGCAAGGTCTCCCCGGTCCATGTCCCTCAGGTCCACCCCGTCGATGAAAACCCCGCCCTGGTCCGGGTCGTACAGCCGCATGAGCAGATTGACCAGGCTGGTCTTGCCAGCCCCGGTGGGGCCCACCACAGCCCAGCTCTGGCCCGGCGGTATCACCAGATCGAGATCATGCACCACCGGCCGGTTCGGCTCATAGCCAAAGATGACCCCGCGAAACTCCACCCGGCCCGGTCCCGGTTTTTCCGGCGCTGGGGTGCGGGGCGCGGGCAGGGCCTGCTCGTTGTCCAGCAGGTGGAAGATGCGCTCACCCGAGGCCATGGCCGCCTGCATGATGTTGTACTTTTCGGCCAGATCGCGCACCGGGCGGAAAAACATCTGCATATAAGAAAGAAAAGCCACCAGGGTGCCCAGGCTGAGCTGATCCTGGACCACCCGGCCGCCTCCGTAGTAGATGATCAGGGCCATGGCCACGCTGCTCAAAAGCTCGGTGATGGGCAGAAACACGGTGAACACCTTGACCTGGCGCATGCCCGCCGCGAAGTAGCCGTCGTTGAGCCCGCGGAACTGCTCCCGCCCGGCCTTCTCAGCTCGGAACAGCTTGATTACCGCCAATCCATCCAGGGTCTCGCTGAGCCAGGAGTTTATGCGGCCCAAATGGCCCTGCAAACGCCGGAAGGCGTCGCGGGCCAGACGGGAAAAGGCCCAAGCCAAGACACCCACCACCGGGGTCAGGGCCAAGCACACCAGGGCCAGATAAAAATCCAGCCACAACAGCACCACCACGATGCCCGCGATGACGAAGAAGTCCTGGAACAGCGACACCAGAGCGCTGGTGAACATCTCGTTGAGGTTCTGAATATCGTTGGTCAGGCGGGTCACCAGCTTACCCACCGGGTTGCGGGAGTAAAAAAACTCGTCGCGGCCCAAGAGGTGGCGGTAGAGTTGCTGGCGCATGGCCAGCATCATTTCCTGGCCGGTACGCTCCAAGAGCATCGTCTGGAAATAGCCCAAAGTAAAAACCCCACCGGCGGCCAACAAAAACAGCAAGGCCAGCCGGGCCATGCCCCAGGCGTCCGGGGCGCGTAGGGCGCGCAGCTGGGCGTCCGGCAGCTTGGCCAAATCCGGGGTGGCGATAACCCAGCGCTCCCCGGCCTTAATGAACACCCTGGGGTGCTCCTGAGCCAGGCGCTCGGCCTCGGCAGTGGGCGGGGCCAGGTAAAAGGGATGCTCGCTCACCGCCCCGGCCTGGCGCAGCTTGGCGGTAAGGCGGGGGTCCATTCCCTGCCATACTTTTTCAGGCACGAACACCGCCTGGCCCCGGCCGGGCAGGAAGGAGTCGCCCGCCTCTTGGCGCAGCTTTTTAGCCAGATCGGGTGGAGCGTCCTGGGGCCGCACCTCCAGGGCCTGACGCACCATGTAGTTGTCAATGGCCAGGCGGGTGATGTAGGGCAGGCTGAGGTCCAGTCCCGTGGCCAGCAGGGTGAGCAGGGAGGCAAAGAGAATCACCGCCAGATGGGGCCGCCCATAGGAAGCCAGACGCTTAAGCAAGCGGAAGTCATAGGGCTTGCCTAGCTGGTCGCCTTCCATATATCCAAAGTCGCCCGGAGGAGCCATTTTAGCCCGCGCCTTCCTCCAGCTCGGCCAGGATGGCCTGCTCGGCGAATAGGTCGTGGTAAAGG
>JAHLLJ010000142.1 GCA_020444205.1 Deltaproteobacteria bacterium
GGGCCGGGTGGGCCACCCCTCGGAGATGTTCAACATCGGCGACGAGATCACCGTCAAGGTGCTCAACTTCGACCGGGAACGTGAGCGGGTCAGCCTGGGTCTGAAGCAGCTCAAGGAAGATCCCTGGCTCAATGCCGCCGAGCGCTACCCCGTGGGCACGCGCATCACCGGCCGCGTGGTGAGCCTGGCCGACTATGGCGCGTTCGTGGAGGTGGAAGAGGGCATCGAGGGCCTGATCCACGTCAGCGAAATGTCCTGGACCCGCAAGGTGCGCCATCCCTCCAAGATCGTCAACGTGGGCGACATGGTCGAGGCGGTGGTGCTGTCCATCAGCCCCGACCAGAAGCGTATCAGCCTGGGCATGAAGCAGGTCGAGCCCAACCCCTGGGACGTCATTGCCGAGAAGTACCCCGTTGGCACCACCATCGAGGGCCGCATCAAGAACATCACCGACTTCGGCCTGTTCATCGAGCTGGAAGAGGGCGTCGAGGGGCTGGTGCACGTAAGCGAGATCTCCGAGGAGAAGATCAAGACTCCGGTTGGCATGTTCAACGTGGACGACGTGATCGAGGCCAAGGTGGTCAGCGTGAACCGCCGCGAGCGCAAGATCGGCCTGTCCATGCGCCGCCTGGACGAGGAGGCCGAGCGCCAGGTTTACAGCGAGTACGTCAACTCCACCCAGGCCGCCACCAGCAACCTGGGTGCCCTGCTCAAAGAGGGCTTGGCCCAGAAGGAAGACGAGGAGAACGGAAGCGAGTCCGACGAGGATAAGTAACGAGCTTCCGAAACTACCTTTATGAAGAAACATCCCCTGGCCCTGGCCATTGGGGTATGTGCCCTGATCGTGGCCCTGTTCGGCGGAGCCCTGGTGATAATAAAACCGGGGCTTCGCCCTCAGGCCCTGTTCGGCGGCAAGATCGCAGTGCTGCCCGTCAACGGCCTCATCGAATCATCCCAAGTTTTCAACGAAACCCTCATCCGCCTCAGGCGTGATTCCTCCATCCAGGCCATCATCATCCGGGTGGACTCCGGCGGCGGCGGAGCTGCCGCGTCCCAGGAGATGTACATGGAGGTGGCCCGCACCGCCAAGGTAAAGCCGGTGGTGGGCTCCATGGGCGGGGTGGCCGCCAGCGGCGGGTACTACCTGTTGGCCGCCTGCAACAAGATAGTGGCCGCCCCGGCCACGGTCACCGGCTCCATCGGGGTGATTTCCACCATTCCCGACATGCAAAAGCTTTTGGGGAAGTTGGGAATCAAGGTGCAGATCCTGCGTTCGGGCCGCCTCAAGGGCGCGGGTATTCCCACCCGGCCCCTGAGCGAGGCGGAAAAGGCCAATCTGCAGGAGCTCATCGACCAAACCTACCACCAGTTCGTTTCCGACGTGGCCAAGGGCCGCCAAATGCCCTACGACAAGGTAAAGGCTTTGGCCGACGGCGGAGTCTTCACCGGGGCCAAGGCCAAGCAACTGGGCCTGGTGGATGAGTTGGGCAACTTCCAGGACGCAGTCAAGCTGGCTGCCCGCCTGGCGCACATCAAGGGCGAGCCTACCTTGGTGTGGCCCGATAAAAAGGGCGGCTTTTGGTCGGAGCTGTTGCGGGAACAGGTGCGCCTGTTCCTCAAGGACCTGGCCGCCGAACTGGGGGTCAGGACTGGCCTGGCCTTCCGCTGGCCCGCCTCGCCTTTGAACCCATGAAGGCCGAAGTCAATCCCCTTACATTCGTACGCTCCTTTTGGTCCCCCATGCGGGCCCTGCATCTTTTGTGGGACCACAAACGCCTTTGGCCCTTGGCTGCCGCGCCTTTTTTTCTCAACCTGATTCTTTTTGGCCTGGCCTTTTGGCTTAGCTATGCCTACCTGGGTGAATGGGTACGCGGCCTGCTGCCCACCGGCGACGGCTGGTGGTGGGCGGCGCTACTCTACGTGCTTTTGGTGCTGGTGGTGCTGGCTCTATTGGTGGTGCAGATATATCTGTTCGCCGTGGTGGGCCGGGTGGTGGCCGAGCCCTTCCTGGACCTGCTCACCCGGCGCACCGAGGCCCTGGCCCAAGGCATGCCTCTTGGAGCGCCCTGGGCAGACAACGGCTTGGTGCGCGATATCCTCAGGGTGCTTCGCCAGAGCCTCAAGCGCCTGTTAATCTACCTGGCGGTGATGCTGCCCCTGCTCCTGCTCAACTTCATTCCCGGGGTGGGAGCCATGGTCTACGCGGTGCTGGCCTGGCTGTTTACCGCCTACTTTCTGGCCCTGGAGTTCATGGACTACCCCCTGGACCGCCGGGGCCTGAGCCTCAAGCAAAAGTCACGCTATGTGCGGGGCATGGGTCTGGGCTGGCTGGGCTTTGGTAGCGCGGTTTTGGTCATGGGCCTGGTGCCGGTGGTCAACTTCGCCCTGCTGCCCCTGGCGGCCATGGGTGGAACCTTGCTATATCTGGAACGCCCCGTTTCCGCAAGATGACCGGCTTCGCCAGGAAGCGCCATGCTGCGTTGGCGGCATCGCTTAGACCTCGGCGTATGTAAGAATACGCCTGCGGTCTGCGCTCGCCCAGCGTGCCGCTGGCGGCAAAACGGGTCGAACACCTTGTTGCCCCCACCATCCTTAATGGCTCCCGTCGAAACACCTTTGGCAGCCCAAGCCTTGGGTCGCCTTGCCTGACACTCCCTGGCTGTGCCGGAGGCTTGGCCGGGCAGGGTGATGTTGCGGTTTAGATGGGCCGAGCGATTTGTTTCGGGTTCCCTTGGCTAACTTCCTGTTGATCTAGACCATCTGATCATTAATGGTAAAATTTTATGTTTATGGCCAATTTAATAGCTATCGGATGAGTATGCCTTCAGCCCCCGACATAGACCCAGCGCAATCCGAGCCGGAGTTCAGCCGCAACCTGGCCCTGTTGGGAATCGGGTTCAGCGTGTTCATGGGCACCATGGACGTAAGCATCGTCAACATCGCGCTGTCCACCCTCATGCACGAGCTGAACGCCTCCTTGGCCACCATCGAGTGGGTGGTGGTGAGCTACGTTCTGGTGATCACCTCGCTGATGTTGGGAGTGGGCCGCCTGGGCGACATGTTCGGTAAAAAGCGCGTGTACCTTATGGGCATCCTGGTGTTCGGGGCGGGCTCGGCCCTGTGCGGCCTGGCCACCAGCGCCTATGCCCTCATCGTCTTTAGAGCGGTGCAGGCCTTTGGCGCGGTGATGATGCAGGCGCTAGGCATGGGCATAATTACCGAAATATTTCCCCCCGAGCAGCGGGGCTGGGTGATGGGAATCATGGGCACCGCGGTTTCCCTGGGCCTGGCCGTGGGCCCTCCCCTGGGGGGACTGCTTATCGGCACAGTGGGCTGGCGGTCCATCTTTTTCGTGAACCTGCCGGTGTGCCTGCTTTCCTGGTTCATGGTCTGGCGCTATGTGCCCGCCGACCGAACGGTTGTCCAGGGAGAGCGCTTTGATGTGCCCGGCGCGGTGTTGCTGTTTCTGGCCCTTATCTGCTATGCCCTGGCCATGACCCTGGGCCAGCATTACGGTTTTGGCTCCGGAGCTTCCCCCCTGCTGTTTGGTGCCACCGCTTTGATTGTGGCCCTTTTTTTATGGGTGGAGTCCCGCTCAGCTCAACCCATGATGCCTCTGAGCCTTTTCAAGGATACTCAGTTCGGCTTGGGTTTGCTCATGGGCTGGATCGCCTTTCTTATCCTGGGCGGGGTTTTCATCATGCCCATTTATCTGCAGGTGGCCGAGGGCTACTCCCCCGAGCAGACCGGCTTGTTGATGCTGGTGGTGCCCGTGAGCATGGGTATCGTTTCGCCCCTGGCGGGATGGTGTGCCGACCGCTTTGGGGCCAGGGTGGTCAGCCTGATCGGCCTGCTGCTGCTGGTGGGCGGGTGCCTGAGCATGAGCGGTATCACTCTCCACCTTTCGGTTTTTGAGTATGTTATGCGGGTGCTGCCCTTGGGCCTGGGCCTGGGGCTTTTCCAGGCGCCCAACACCAGCTCCATCATGGGCAGGGCTCCCCGCCACCGCCTGGGGGTGTCGTCTGGTCTGGTGTCGCTGTCGCGCACCCTGGGCAACACCTCCGGGGTGCCGCTCATGGGCGCGGTTTTCAGCGTTTACTTTTTGGCGTCGGCACCGGGCGCGGATCAGGCCAACCTGGCGGCCGCCCCGCCTCAGGCCATGGTGGCCGGGGTGGACGGGGCCTTTAGGCTGGCTGCCTGGTTGGGGACCAGCGCAGTGCTTCTGGCCCTGTACTCCTGGTGGTTGAAGCGCCACAGGCTCAAGGCGACACAGGCCGGCTAATCGCCCCTACTTTTTGGCCAGAGGGCTATCAGCTGCGGCAGTAGTCCACGATGGCGGCCACGTGGATGGCCGAGGTGTTGAGGAAGGGCAGGCCCAGCTCGTCCCGCCCCAGGATTAGCGGCAGTTCGGTGCAGCCCAGGATCACCGAGTCGATACCCTGCTTGCGCTTCATCCTCGAGACAATGTTCAGAAGCTCGTCACGAGTTGAATCCTTGAAAATCCCCAGCTCAATCTCCGTATCCAGGCGTTTTTGGATTACCTCCTGGTCCTGAGGCGGAGGCACTGCCACCTCCATGCCCCGCGGCGCAAAGCTCTCTTGATAGAGCTGAGAGCCCATGGTCAGGCGGGTGCCCAGCAGCCCCGGCCGCTTCAGGCCCATGGCCACGGCCCGCTCCACAGTGACCTGTACGATGCTTATAAGGGGCAGGGGAGAGCTGGTGCTCACCCGCTTAAAGGCCAGATGGGGGGTGTTGGAGGCGATGGCCGCGAACTGGGCTCCGGCCCGGTGCAAAGCCTGGACGCCGGCCTGGAGCAGCTCGGCCACCCGCCCCCACTTGCCGGCGTTGGCCCAACGCATCACCGGACCCAGACTGAGACTGTGGATGAAGATTTCCGGGTAGTTGTAGCCCGCGCCGGCGGCCGCGAATGCGCTGATAATAGCTTTGTAATAGTAGAGGGTGGATTCGGGCCCCAGCCCGCCGATCAAACCGATTTTTCGCATGATCCCCTCAAGGCTTTTAAGGCTCGTTGCGCGCGGTGACCTTAGATACGGAACTCCTCCACCGGACCGGCGCCTTCGCGGATGACCTCAGGCTGATCGTCCACCAGGCTGATAACGCTGGAGGATTGGCCGGGGACCGGCCCGCCGTCCACCACTATGTCCAGTTGCTTGCCCAAGGCTTCTTCTATCTCCCATGCGTGTAAAAATTCCCGCCCGTCGGGGTCGGAAGCGGTGGCGCTGGCCATGGGGCGGCCCAACTCCTGCACGATGGCCAGAGGTATGGGGTGGTCCGGCACCCTGATGCCCGCGGTCTTGCGCCGGGTGAGCATCATGTTGGGGACCTCGCGGCTGCCGGTGAGCACAAAGGTGTAAGGGCCGGGCAGCAGGCGTTTGAGAGTTTTGTAGGCATAGTTGGTGACCAGAGCGTAGCGGCTGAGGTCGCTGAGGTCTGGACAGATAAAGGAGAAGGGCTTGGACACCGCTTGGCCCTTGATCTGGTGCAGGCGCTTGAGTGCTTTTTTGTTGTGGATGTCGCAACCCAGTCCATAGAGGGTATCAGTGGGGTAGGCCACCACCCCGCCGTTTTCCAACACCTCCACCACCCGCTTGATCAAGCGCGGTTGAGGGTTCTGGGGGTTGATCTCCAAGAGCACGATGCACTTCTCCTCGCAGGGGTGGGGCTAACGTCAATTCCTGGCGGACAGAGCGTCGCCCGCTTGCCTATAAATATAATACAGCAGCATCTTTAGGGCCAGCTTGCCGTGCCAGGGAAAAACCCGCGAAAGCGGCGGCCGGAAAATACGGGCCAGACAAGCCACCGCGCGCCACCGGGGCTGGGACAAGCACAAGAGCATCCAGAAGTTCCACATCACCTCGCTCAGCTTGCCCGGGTTGTAGTCGCCGCCTTGGCTCAGGGCGCGGTGCAGCTTGCCCAGCCAGGAGGCCATCTCTACTACGTTGTCGGCCAGCCCTGGGTAGTCGCTCGCCTCCAGCTTAGTGTGGATCTCCCACTCCTTGGCGCTGTAGGAAACGCCCGCCTCGGCCAGGATCAGGGCCCTCACCTTGTCGGCGGTTTGGCGCTGGGCATCGTTGTGGATGGTGGAGGTCTGGGCCTCGTGTACCCGGTAGCGGTAGAGGACCTCCTCCACGGCCCTGATCTCGCCTACTCTAGAGAGCTGGTAAAGAAAGTGATAATCCTCCGCGTGGGGGAAGTCCTCGCTGTAAAAAATTCCCTCCCGGCGCTGCTGCTCCCGGCGGAAAATGATGCTGCCGTGGGGTATGACCATGTGAAAAACCAGGTCCGCCTTGAGGCGCTCAGGATCGTCAACAATCAGCCAGGTTGAGGACGGCCCCTGTTGGCTGAAGGTGGTCATCCCTGCGCCGCACACCGCCGCCTGAGGGGTGCGCTCCATGAAGGCCACCTGCTTGGCCAGCCTCTGGGGCAGGCTTAGGTCGTCGGCGTCCATGCGGGCGATATAGGTGCCTTGCGCCTGCTCCAGCCCGATGTTGAGGGCTTTGATGACACCCAGGTTTTCCCGGTTTTCCAGCAGGCGGATCCTGGGGTCCTTGAAAGAGCGGATCACCTCGCCGGTTTCGTCGTCAGAGCCGTCGTCGACGATCAGCAACTCGAAGTCGGTGAAGCTTTGGGCCAAAATGCTCTGTATGGCCTCGTCCACGAACTGGGCGCAGTTGTAGGCGGGCATGAGCACGGTTACGGCCGGTTGCGCGGGCATGGTTTGTCCTCGTCTGGGTAGCGAACCTCAAAAGGGCGCGAGGGCAAGACGAGTGTCGGGCTGTGAGGCCCGGGCAGGGCCATTGTTTTCAAGGGGGCCCAAAGGAGGCAAAAGGGAAAGCGGCCTGTACGGCCGCTTTCCCGGGACCTTGTCCCGAGGCGGTCCCCGGGCTCTTACCTAGAAGGGAATATCGTCGTCCGTGGAGGGCGGGCCGCCGAAGTCGTTGCCGCCTCCGCCACCGTAACCGCCGCCGCCTCCCTGGCCGCCGCCATAGCCTCCGCCTCCACCCTGGCCTCCGCCGCCGCCCAGGAACTGAATGTCCCGGGCCACGATTTCGGTCATGTACTTGCGCTCGCCGCTCTGATCTTCCCAGGAGCGGGTGCGAATGGAACCTTCGATGTAAACTTGGCGTCCCTTGGATAAATATTGCGCCGCGATCTCGCCCAACTTGGTCCAGGCCACTATGCGGTGCCACTCAGTGCGCTCTTGCTGGTTTCCATCGCGGTCCTTAAAAGACTCGCTGGTGGCCAAGCGGAAGGTGCACACAGCGGTGCCGCTTGGGGTATACTTCAGTTCCGGGTCTGCACCCAGGTTACCGATGAGAATGACTTTATTGACGCCACGGGCCATTAGACAACTCCTTTGGATTTTAGACGTTGACTGTAGCACAAGGTGAAAAGGGGCCGCAACAGGTGGCGGCCGGGAAAGAGGAAAAGAGCCGCTGGTGGCGGCCGTTGCGCTATCTCTGGTCCACTTGGGGAATGAGTTGGATGGTGCTGTTGACCATCCCCCTGGCCTTGGCGGTGATCATGGCCGGGGCCCTGCGGGTGGGCGAGAACAAATTGCAGTGGGCCCCCCGGGCCTGGGCCCGCCTTTTGATGTGGGGCATAAAATGCCGGGTGCGCCTCATTGGCGGGGAAAATCTGGAGCCGGGGGAGTCCTATGTGTTTGCGGGCAACCACGCCTCGGCCCTGGACATCCCTTCTTTGCAATCGGTGATGCCCAAAAACTTCCGCTGGGTGGCCAAAAAGGAGCTGTTTTCCATACCGTTGTTCGGCCCGGCCTTGGGGTCCATCGGCAACATCCCCATCGACCGCTCGGTGGGCCGCCAGGCTATGCATAGCCTGATACTGGCTTCGCAACGGGTGAGCGACGGGGCCAGTGTGGTGATTTTCCCCGAAGGCACCCGCTCCGAAGACGGCAAACTTTTGCCCTTTAAAAGCGGGGGGTTCCTCTTGGCCATCAAATCCGGCAGACCGGTGGTGCCCTTTTATCTGCACGGCACCCGCCAGGCCCTGGCCAATGACCGTTACTTGTTGGACCCCGGGCCCATCGAGGTAATTCTGGGCGAGCCCATAAGCGTGGAAGGCTTCAAGACCGGACAACGGGAAGATTTGTCGGATGTGGTGCGTGAACGCATACTTGCGTTGCAGGATAAGGCCGAGGAAGCGCCTCCGGTTGACAGCCCCCTAAGCGCCGCCTAGATTGTATGGCCAGAGCCTGTGCAAGGCTTGAAAGAGGAAGCGATTTGTCCGCCAAGCGCCCTAAAAAGACCGCCAAGCTCAGCAAGCCGAAGCTTAGCAAGTCAAAGGCCGCTAAGCCCCGCAAGGCCAAGGGCACCAAACCGCGCAAGGCCAAAAACGGTTTGTCCAGCCGGACCCTGGCCGCCCTGGCTCAGGTGGCGCGCACCATCGGCGCGGCGCTGTTGGTCTTGCTGGCCCTAGGCGTGGTGCTTTCCCTGGCCTGGTACAGCGCGGCCGATCCTTCCCCCATCCATGAAGTCGAATCCCCGGTGGGCAACCTGCTGGGTGAGCCCGGCGCCGCCGTGGCAGCGGTGGCCTACGATATTTTCGGTCTGGGTGCCTGGTGGCTGGTGATCTTACCCCTGCTGGCCGCCTGGCTGTTGTGGTCAGGCCGGGCCGCGGGGCGCATGCTTCCCTTTTGGGTAGCGGGACTGGGCCTGGTGGCGTCCTTTGCCGCGGTATTGGGCGCGGCAAATGGCGTCGTTAACCTGGGAGGGGCTCCCTTGCCGGTGGGCGGCGGCGCGGGGCGGGCCGTGGCCCTGGGCCTGGGCCGGGCCGGTGCCTGGCTGGCCTGGGGGCTGCCCCTGTTGGCCGTGGCCGGGTCCCTGAGCCTGTTGGCCTGGTCCTTGTGGCCCCTGCTGGGGCCCAAGCTGCGTTCTCGGGCGGTTGACGGCCCCTTGGCCGAGCAAGCAGTGTCTCCGTTGAGCCTGCGGCCGGGCAACGAACCTCAGCCTCAACTAGAACCCGAGCCCGAGCCGGAGCACGACATAGTGATCTCCCGCCCCGAACCGGCTCCGGAACCGGCCGTCCCGGCCACCCCGCCGCCTTCGCCTGCCCCGTCCGCCAGTCAGGACGGCGAAAACGGGCCGGTTATCAAGCCCCGCCTGGCCGGGGGGGCCTCCGCTTCCGGGGTGGTGGCGCCCTCGCCCAAAAAGGGCCGCTTCAAGCTGCCCAACCTGGACCTGCTGGACCCCGGGCCCGGCCCGGCCCCTCCGGAGCAGGCCGAGGCGCTCAGGGCCACCAGCAAGGTGCTGGAGGAAAAGCTTTCGGACTTTGGGGTACACGGCGCGGTGCGCGAGGTGGCCCCCGGCCCGGTGGTCACCCGTTTTGAGTTCAAGCCGGCGCCTGGGGTGAAGATCAGCAAGGTGGCGGGCCTGGCCGATGACCTGGCCATGGTCATGCGGGCCAAGTCCATCCGCATCGTGGCCCCCATTCCGGGCAAGGCGGTTATCGGCATCGAGATTCCCAACCCCACCCGGGAGATGGTGGCCCTGCGCGAGCTCTTATCGGCCCAGGTGTACCAAAAGGCCACCGGGCGGCTCACCGTGGCCGTGGGCAAGGACATCCTGGGCCACCCCATGGTGACCAACCTGG
>JAHLLJ010000143.1 GCA_020444205.1 Deltaproteobacteria bacterium
GTGGTGGCTTTTTGCGCGGGCCTGGCCTGGCTGGGCTCTCCGCGCCTGTTGGCCTCGCCCTTGCCCATGGGCGAGGGCTTTGTGAAATGCGCCCACGGCAAGCTGCCCCTGCCCGCCCCGGCGGTGCTCAACCTGCTGGAAGGCGTGCCGGTTTACGCCTGCGGGGTCAAGGGCGAAACGGTGACCCCCACCGGCGCGGCCATTCTTACTGCTTTGGCTGACAGCTTTGGCCCGCCCCCGGCCATGCGTTTGGAAAAAGCAGGCATCGGCGGGGGCAGC
Source organism: Deltaproteobacteria bacterium (assembly GCA_020444205.1). Classification (GTDB taxonomy): domain Bacteria; phylum Desulfobacterota; class Desulfarculia; order Desulfarculales; family Desulfarculaceae; genus Desulfoferula. The sequence goes on from JAHLLJ010000143.1 coordinate 280, forward strand.
CGGGCCAGCCAAGCCATTCCCAATCTGCTGCGTTTGTGGTTGGGTCAGGAAGAGGGCCATGCGGGCACTGACCGGATAGTGGAGATCGTGTGCCACCTGGACGACATGATTCCCGAGGATTTGCCCCTGGTCATTGAGCGGCTTATGGCCGCCGGTGCCCTGGACGCGGCCGCCGCGCCTTTGGTGATGAAAAAAGGCCGCCTGGGCCAGAGCCTGACCGTAATGAGCACCCAGGAGAAAAGCGAAGAACTGGCCGCCCTGGTGCTGGAGCAGACCCCCAGCTTGGGGGTGCGCTTGAGGCAGGTGGAACGACGGGTGCTGGAGCGTGAGGTGGTTACCGTTGAGAGCCCCTGGGGCCCGGCCAAGGTGAAAAGGGCTCGCACCGCCAATGGATGGCGCCTGCATCCCGAGGCCGAAGACGTGGCCCGCATCTGCCGTGAGAGCGGCCTGCCTCCCTGGCGGGTGCGCGGCGAGCTTGCCGCCCTGGCAGGTGAAGACCGCTAAGCTTTCGAAAAATTTTCCAAGGCCCGAGACGACACTGATAGCGCGTCCGGCCCAGCGGCTTGCCGCCGGGCCGGACGGCGCCTACAATAGCCTTGTGAGCGCACTACACCCAAAAAACTTGGCCTTAGCCCTGGCAGCCTTGGTTTTGGCCCTGGGTTTGACCAGCTGCGACTCCGGCAGGCGGGGCAGGGCAACCAAAGGCGGCTGCGTAATCGCCGGGCAGCTTGAGAAAAAAGGTCTGGTGCTGGTGCCTCTGAGCGCCTGGACCAAGAAGCGCCTTGGGGACGGCTTCGGACCCATGGACCTGCTTGAGCGCCCCTGCCTGGACCAGACCGTGGCTCCCAAGGTGGAGATCGACGACCGTACCGAGTTTTACGTGTTTTTCAGCCCGCTGGAGGCCAAGGCCGGGGATCAGGTGGTGTTCACTTGGTACTATGGCCACCCCGAGAGGGTGCTGGCGCGCCCCCTGGTCAAGGTCCTGGTCAAGCGGGACGGCTTTGATCGGCCTTTGGCCATCAGCCAGATATGGTCGGCTCCCCACGGCTCCAGCAAGCTGTTGTCCATGGGCGGGCTCAACTCAGTGCAAAGCAAAGCCCAGTGGGAAGCTTCGCGCATCTACGGGCCGCGCACCCTGGTTGTCAGCCGTTTCGCGGGCTTTGACCATAACCGAGCCCGCGCCGGCGAGACCCTGGCCGAGGTTCACTTCGAGATTCACGAAAAGGGCGTTCAAGTCTATTAATATAGGCGAGCGGCCTTCCGGCTTCGCCAGGAAACGCCATGCGGCGTTGGCGGCCCCGCTTAGACCTCGGCATATTAACAATACGCCTGCGGTCTGCGCTCACCCCAGCGGGCCGCTGGGGAGCAGAGCGCGTCGGGCCTGCTTGCTGCCTACACCAACCCTGACTGCTCCTGGTGTAACTTCTTTGGGAGCCCAAGCCCTGGGTCGCCTTGCCTGACCCTCCCTGGCTGTGCCGGGATCTGGTCAAAGCGCGCTTAGGCGTGTTGACTCATTAATCCCGGGCCGCCCTGCGCACGGCTTTATAGAAAAATACGGACTAGTGCTTGGGTGTGACCTTCTTTAGGATCATGTTTTCGATCTTGGTGGTGTCGTTCACCTGTTCCCAGCCGCCCTGCACCCGGTGCTGGGCCCAGATCCGCGATGAGATCGTACTGCTCAGTTTGTCCTGGCACTGCACCGTGACCGTGGCCTTCCAGTTCAGGTCGCCGTCCCAATGTTCGGGAATTTTGTAGGATACCGAGTCCTTGCCCTTGGTCTCTTCGCCAAGGCCCAGGTCCGGGTCCTGCTTGAGCCTGTCACGCACGTATTGCTGTACCTCTGAGCAGGGCATGTCGTACACGCCTTCATAAACGTTGGGTCCCGAGGCACCGATGCTGAAGGATATGCCTGGGTTGCGGCAAGCGATGATGCCCAGGGTCAAGGAAACGATTAGGGCTGCCAACAAAAAGCGCATTATTTACTCCGGCTAATGGTGAGGGTGTGGATCTTGCCGCCGCTCTTGTCATAGGTCCCGCTGGAGGAGCGGGATTTGCCCAACTCGCCGCTGATGTTGGTGCCCGGGGCCAGGGAATATAACAGCTTCATGAAACGGCCCTCCTGGTCGCTGATGGGCTCTCCGCCTTTGGGATTCATCAGGCCAATGGCGTCGTGGCCCAAAAAGCCTATGGCGTGCCCCGCCTCGTGGGCCAAGGTGTCGGCCGCCCCGCCCAAGCACCCTGTCTGGTTGCGGGCGATGGAGATTTTGGCCGAGGTAATTCGCCCGGCGCTGCTCCAGTTCATGGTGGTCAGGCCGCACCAGGCGGTGGAACTGCTCCAAAACACCGGGATGTTGCTACCCGCGAAGTTGAAGCTGACCGCCCCGCCCGAGGCGCTGTTCCAGCGGTTGAAGGCGGTGCGCGCGTCGGCAAAGGCTCCGGCCGATACTCCTATGGGCACGTTGGCCCAGCGGATGGTGTGGCCGTCCAGGCTTGAAGCGTTGTAGGTGTAGAGGAACTCGTAGTCCGACTGGGTAAAGCCGCTGTCGCTTCCGCCGCCACCACCGCCGCCACAAGAAACCAGGATGAATAGAAGCATAGTCAGCATAAGCAGCGCCGCGCGGCGTAAGGCTTTTTTGTGCATACGGAACCAACTCTCCGCGCTTGGTCTCAGTTTTTGACTACGCCTATCCCGGCCCTGGTTGGCGGCATATCTTGTAATACTAACCTAACAATGAATTGGTAAGCCAGAACTACCAGAGCAGGCCCAAGGCCTGGTCCAGTCGCCCGGCCTGGAGCAGTTCCATGCCCGTCGGTGCGGCGGTCTTGCCCGGAGCGGTGAGCACCTGGTCAAACCCTTGACGCAGGGCCTCGGCCATGCGTGCCGCCGAGCGCCCCACAGCCCGCAGCTCGCCGGTAAGGCCCACCTCGCCAAAGCACACCGTCTTGGCGGGCAAGGGCCGGTTGGCCAAGGACGAGGCTATGGCCGCGGTGACCGCCAGGTCGGCCGCCGGTTCGCTAAGGCGCACCCCTCCGGTGACGTTGACGAAAACATCGTGGCCGCCCAGGTCCAATCCTGCGTGAATGGACAGCACCGCGGCCAGCATCTGCAAGCGCCCCTGGTCCACTCCCAGGGCCTGGCGGCGGGGCATGGCCAGCCCTGAAGGGCTCACCAAGGCCTGCACCTCCACCAGCAGGGGCCGGGTGCCGCTCATGGCCGCGCACACCGCGCTGCCCGGGGCCGAAGCCGGGCGGTGGGCCAAAAACAGGGCCGAGGGATTTACCACTCCGCTCAGCCCGGCCTCGCCCATCTCGAACACCCCCACCTCGTCAGTGGCTCCGAAACGGTTTTTCACCGCCCTGAGCAGGCGCAGGCGCATGCTGGGCTCGGACTCAAAATAAAGCACCGTGTCCACCAAATGTTCCAGCACCCTGGGCCCGGCCAGGGCTCCCTCCTTGGTTACATGGCCCACCAGAAACAGGGCACAGCCCGCCGCCTTGGCCGCGGAGGCCAGCTCGGCGGCGCATTGGCGCACTTGGCCCACCGAGCCCGGCGCGCTGCTCAGCTCTTCGCTTTTAAGGGCCTGGATGCTGTCCACCACCACCGCGTCGTGGGACCCTTGGGTCATGGCTTGCATGATAGGCTCCAGGGTGGTGTCGGCCAGAAGCTCCACCCCCTGGCCGGCCAGGCCCAGGCGGTGGGCCCTTAGGCCCACCTGGCGAGCCGACTCCTCGGCGGCTACGTAGAGCACTTGTCCACCGTCCATGCCCAGGGCCTGGGCGGTTTGCAGCATTAGGGTGGATTTGCCAATGCCCGGCTCGCCGCCCACCAGCACCACCATGCCCGCCACCAGGCCGCCGCCCAAGACCCGGTCCAGCTCGGGCAGGCCGGTGGGCCGCCGCTTTTCCGGACGGTCCAAAGCCTGGGCCAAGGGGGTTTTGCTTACCGGCGCGGCGTTGCGGCTTTTAGCCGCCGGGGCCGCCGGTTCCTCCACCAAGGTGTCCCAGCTTTGACAGGCGGGGCAGCGGCCCAGCCATTTGGGCTGGGCCGCGCCGCAACTTTGACATACGAACAGGGTGCTTTTTTTGGCCATGGGCTCTCCTTGGTACGCAGCCAGTGTACCCTGTATGGAGCCGTAGGGTAAGCCCCCGGTTCCAGTGAATCGCACCTCATTATTCACTCGGCCAAGGGCTTTCGTTGACAAAATCCCCTTCTCAGCATATACAGTTAGAAGGCCTAATGGGTTTATGAGGAGCAAGGGGCGTGGGGAATGTACGTCCTTTTTTAGAGTAGGGCAAAGGAGCGGATTGAGCATGTCAGACAACGTCTTACAAGTCAGTGACGACAATTTCGAGGCGGAAATACTAAGCAGCGAGAGCCCCGCCCTGGTGGATTTCTGGGCTTCCTGGTGCGGCCCCTGCCGGGCCATTGCCCCGGTGGTGGAAGAGTTGGCCGAGCAATACGCCGGCAAGCTCAAGGTGGCCAAGCTCAACGTGGATGAGAGCCCCAAGACTCCCGGACAGTACGGAATCCGCGCCATCCCCACCTTGATTCTGTTTAAAGACGGCAAGGTGGCCGACCAAATCACCGGAGCGGTGAGCAAGTCGCATTTGGAAGCGGCCATCGACAAGCAACTGGGCTAAGGCCGGGACAACCGGTGTCTACTCATGACCTGGTGATAGTCGGTGGCGGTCCGGCGGGCCTCACTGCCGGGTTGTATGCGGCCCGGGCCCGCCTGGACACCGTGCTCTTGGAGCGCTTGAGCCCGGGCGGTCAGGTACTTACCACTGATGTAGTGGAAAACTGGCCCGGTGACATAGACGGGGTCAACGGCTTTGATCTGGCTGATCGCATGCGCGACCATGCCTTGAAGTTCGGCTTGGAGATAAGAGGCACGGAGATCACCAAGCTGACCGCCGATGGCAAGATCAAGGTGCTGCACGGACCGGACGGCGAGATACGCACCAAAGCGGTAGTATTGGCGGTGGGTGCCCAGCCCAAGAAATTGGGAGTGCCGGGCGAGGATTTGCTCACCGGCAGGGGAGTGTCCTATTGCGGCACCTGTGATGGTCCCTTTTACCGTGAGCAGACCGTGGTCTGTTTCGGCGGGGGCGACACCGCCGCCGAGGAATGCGTATTTTTAACCCGTTTCGCCGAGAAGGTGTACATGGTGCACCGGCGCGACGAGCTGAGAGCGGCGGGCATTTTGGCCGAGCGGGTAATGAACAACCCCAAGATCGAGTTGCTCTTGTCTCAGGTTCCCCTGGAGATCAAGGGCGAGAGCAAGGTGGAGGCGGTGCGGCTGAAAAATCTCAAGACAGGCGAGGAATACGACCTGCCTTGCGACGGCGCATTCGTTTTTGTGGGCACCTCGCCCAACACCGAATTTTTGCGGGGCGTGGTGGATATGGACCGTGAGGGATTCCTTATCTGCGACCGCGACCAACACACCAGCATGAACGGGGTATTTGCCGCCGGCGACTGTTGCAGTAAGCTGCTGCGCCAAATCGTGGTGGCCGCCGGCGAAGGCGCGGTAGCCACTTACGCTGCCCAGCGTTACCTGGAAGAAGTGCATGAGTAGAGTTTATAAACAGGTATTGATTGCCGCCTTGCTGGTGACCCTGGTCGCCGCGGCCGGTTGCGACTGGTTTGGCGGCGGCTCGGGTCTGCAAGACGAGGCCTTCGACACTCCGGCCCAGGTATTGGCCAACGAGGCCGAGACCCTTTACCGGGAAGGCAGTTACGAGGAATCCGCCGAGCTTTTCCAGGCCCTAAAGGACCGCTTCCCCTACAGCCGCTACGCCCTTTTGGCCGACCTGAGGGTGGGCGATGCCTACTTCAAGGCCCAGCGCTATGAAGAGGCGATCCTGGCCTATGAGGACTTCATTCGTTTGCATCCCAAGAACGATGCGGTACCTTACGCCATCTACCAGACGGGCATGGTCTACTTTGAGCAGATGCTGACCCCGGATCGGGACCCCAGCAACGCCCGCAAGGCCATGGAGACTTTCCAGCGGCTGATGAAGCAGTACCCCAGCAGTGAATGGGCGGTCAAGGCCCAGCCTCGCATGCAGGAGGCCACCCGCCGCGTGGCCTCCCACGACATGGTGGTGGGCCAATACTACTACAACACCAAAAAGTACCGGGCGGCCATGAGCCGATTCAAACGGGTGCTCACCCAATACCCGGACGTTGGGCTCTATGACGAGGCCATGAACTACCTGCGCTTGGCTCAGGACCAATGGTCCAAGCTGCCCAAGCGCGAGCGCGAAGGCGAAGCCATCGACCGCCGCGACCTGACCACGCCTTTGCCGGGCGTGGAGGCTCCGGACGTGCTCTTGGGAGACGACAGCCCACTGTAACCAACAGGCTTGCAAAACAATAGGGACGCCCCAGTGGGGCGTCCCTACTTTTTTGTCTTGTGGCGGCTTGTTCTAGCCTGCCGCCTGCTCGGCCACCAGCTTTGGCACCTGGGCCAGGGCTTCCTCCAGGGCCGCGGGGTTTTGCCCGCCCGCCTGGGCCATGTCCGGGCGGCCGCCTCCGCCGCCGCCCACCATGGGAGCCAGGGTCTTGACCAGGTTGCCCGCGTGGAAGCGCCCGGCCAGGTCCTTGGTGACCAAGGCCAAGAGCAGGGCCTTGCCCCCGCTTTCCGCCCCCAGTACGGCCACTCCGCTATTCAGGCGCTCGCGCACCGTGTCGGCCAGATCGCGCAGGGCCTTGGGGTTGTCCACCTCCACCTTGACCGCCAAAACCTTGACGCCGTCCACCTCCACGGCCTCGGAGAGAAGGTCGCGGCTGGAGGCTCCGGCCAGGCGGGCCTTGAGGGTCTCTACCTCGCGCTCGCTCTCCTTGAGGGAGGCCAGTAGCTTCTTGACTCGCTCGGAAAGCTCCAGGCGGCCCACCTTGAGCGCCGCCGCGGCCCGGCCGGTCTCGTCCTCCAAGGCCTGCACCGCCTCCACGGCCGCTCCTGCGGTGAGTGCCTCCAAACGGCGCACTCCGGCGGCCACCGAGGACTCGCCGATGATCTTGAAGTAGCCGATATCGCCGGTGGCGTGGGCGTGGGTGCCTCCGCAGAGCTCCTTGGAGATACCCGGCACCTGCACCAGGCGCACCTTGTCGCCGTAGCGCTCCTCGAACAGGGCCATGGCCCCGCTGGACATGGCCTCTTCCAGGTCCATGACCTGGGTGTCCAGGGCCACGTTGGCCCGGATGCTCAGGTTGACGCTCACCTCCACCGCCTTGATCTCCTGGGGTGTCATGGCTTGGAAGTGGGTGAAGTCAAAACGCAGGCGCTCCGGGCTGACCATGGAGCCGGCCTGCTTGACATGCTCGCCCAGGTGCTCGCGCAGCGCGGCGTGCAGCAGGTGGGTGGCGGTGTGGTTGGCCGCGGTGGCCGCCCGGGCGGTGGGGTCCACCTTGAGCTCCAGCTCCTGATCTTTGGCTATGTTGCCCTGAGTCACCTCGATCTGGTGCACGATAAGCTCGCCGCCGGGCTTGGTGGTGTCGATCACCTTGGCCTGGCCGTCGGGGCCGGTGATGGTGCCCACGTCGCCCACCTGGCCGCCGGCCGCGCCGTAGAAGGGGGTGCGGGCGGTGACCAACTCGGCTTTTTGGCCTTGGCCCACCTGGTCCACCGCCTGGCCGTCCACCAGGATCAGGGCGGCTTTGTCGCTGCCCGCGAGGCCCTCGTAGCCGGTGAAGGTGGTGGTGAAGCCCTCGGCGCGCAGCCCCGCCAGGGCCGGGGAAAGCTCGTGCTCACCGCTGCCCGCCCAGGCCGCCCGGGAGCGGCTGCGCTGCTGGCCCATGGCCTGCTCAAAGCCTTGTTCGTCCACCCCCATGCCTTCCTCGGCCACGATGGTCATGGTCAGGTCCAGGGGGAAGCCAAAGGTGTCGTAGAGCTTGAAGGCGGTCTTGCCGTCCAGGGTGTTCTGGCCCTTGGCCTTGGCCTCGCCCAGGGCCTCGCTTAGCAGCTTGAGCCCGGTGTCCAGGGTCTCGCCAAAGCGCTCTTCCTCGCCGCTGATCACCTTATCCACAAAGGCCCGGGAGTCGTACAGGCCGGGATAGGCCCCGCGCATCTCATCCATGACCACCCCGGCTACCTTGTGCAGGAAAGGCCCGGTGAGGCCCAGCTTGCGCCCGTGGCGGGCCGCCCGGCGAAGGATGCGCCTGAGCACGTAGCCCCGGCCCTCGTTGGAGGGCAAAACCCCGTCGCCCACCAGCACGGTGCAGGCCCTGGCGTGATCGGCGATGACCCTTAGGCTCACGTCGCTCTCCGCGTCATCGCCTCTGGTCACTCCAGCCAGCTCGCTGGTGAAATCCATGATGGGGGTGAACAGGTCGCTGTCATAGTTGGAGGTAAAGCCTTGCACCGTGGCCGCGATGCGCTCCAGGCCCATGCCCGTGTCAATGGAGGGACGGGGCAGGGGGGTCATCTTGCCGCTGGCATCGCGCTCATACTGCATGAACACCAGGTTCCACAGCTCCAAATAGCGGTCGCAGTCGCAACCCACCGCGCAGTCGTCGCGCCCGCAGCCCATCTGTGGACCCTGGTCGATGTGAATCTCCGAGCAGGGGCCGCAGGGGCCGGTGTCACCCATGGCCCAGAAGTTCTCATCCTCGCCCAGGCGCACGATGCGCTCCGGGCGCACCCCCACCTCGCTCTCCCACAGCTTGGCCGCCTCGTCGTCCTCGGTGTATACGCTGACCCACAGCTTCTCGGGGTCCAGGCCGTATCCCTGGGTAAGAAGCTCCCAGGCGAAGACCACCGCCTTCTCCTTGAAGTAGTCGCCAAAGCTGAAGTTGCCCAGCATCTCGAAGAAGGTGTGGTGTCGCGGGGTGCGGCCCACGTTTTCCAGGTCATTGTGCTTGCCGCTGACCCGGAAGCATTTTTGGCAGGTGGTGGCCCGGCTGTAGGGCCGTTTCTCCTGGCCGGTGAAGACGTTCTTGAACTGGACCATGCCCGCGTTGGTGAACAACAGGCTGGGGTCGTCGGCGGGCACCACGCTGGAGCTTTTCACCAGCTGGTGCTGCTGTTTGACGAAGTAGTCCAGAAATTGCTGACGAATCTCGTTGCCGGTCTTGGCCATGGGCTTATGCGCTCCCTAATCGCGGGGGGCTACTGGGCCGGGGTTTCCGGCTCGTCCTCGGCCGGGGGCAACAGCCCCAGCTTGGTCCTGAGCCGGGTGGATATTTCTTCGAAAACTTCGGGGGTCTCGGCCATGAAGTTGGTGGCGTTGTCGCGCCCTTGTCCCATGCGCTCGTCGCCATAGGAGTACCAGGCCCCGCTCTTGGTCACGATG
>JAHLLJ010000144.1 GCA_020444205.1 Deltaproteobacteria bacterium
CTTGTTTGTAGCGAGAGAGCTTGTCGTTGCGAGGAGCGTAGCGACGAAGCAATCTCTGGGAGGAGCTGGCGATGTTATTCCTCCGAGGCCTTTAGGTCGCGCAATAGGCGGTCGAAATTTTTCTTGTACGAGTCGTGGTTTTTCCACTCCGTGAAGTTGCCGATGTGGCGGGTGCGGCGGATATCGGCCGCCCAGGCCTTGTCGGTGTCCATCACGGCGTCATCTAGCCGAATCGGGAACAGAACCGTCTTGCCGGGGTTCTTGCGTTCCTTTTCAAAGGCGGTCTCAACCTCTTTTTCTACCCAGTCGCTTTGAATGGATTGTTAGGTAAGGATGAGCAGGAGCTTGTCATGGATGCGTATTGAATGGTCTATACGATCCCTGATGCGGTCACCGATTTTTAGGTCCTCGGGCGCGAACCAAACACTGACGTTGTTGGCACGAAGATCGGCGTGAAGTCTGCGAGTAAAGTCATCATCGTAGGATGAATAACTTATGAAGCAAGAATAAAATTGAAAGGGCTGATAAATAAGGGAAGGGATAAGCTTTATTAAATCTTCAGGCAGCCCACAGCCACGGAGGAACGATTCAGGGATTTCGCCTTTGGACTTTAATATTGAGTCAATACCTAAAATTGAAGGCCCTTCGTGGATTGCACTATCCAATCCAGTTACGCGGCTAAAATCCAAAAGACCTAGTGACGTCCAACCAAATATGGCTCTGTTAAAACTTGCGTCTAACAGCGATGATTGGTTGAAGTTTGTAAAAATCAAATCGGCGCCTGACAGATCAGCACCATCTAGTTCAGCCTCCTGTAAATTTGCATGATTAAGATTTGAGCCTGATAAGTCTGTATTGTTAAAAATCGCGAAGATTGCTGTAACCATAAAAAAATCAGCTTCAGACAAATCACTATCTTCGAAACTTGCTCCCGTGAAATTTACTCTGTGAAAATCGGCCTTTTTAAAATCACCCTTTCTCATATCTGCCTCGGTTAGATCCGGCCGAATGTCAGGATTTTCCTCCCTCCACCGATTCCAAACCTCCACTCCCTGCTTCAAAATCTTTACATGTTCCTGATTAGCCACCCCGTTCCCCCTCTTTCCTTACCAACTCTTTTCTTCTCCCCACGCTACAACCAAAGCGTCTCGCCCATCATAACTCACCCCCACGCCCACCGGCTATCCTTGACACCGCCCGCTTCCGGCCATACAAATTACTTAACCAGTTACGCACCACGCGACGAGCCGACCTCAGCCAAGGAGAGAACGTGACCGCGCTTCCCGCCCTGGACTCCAACCTGACTTTTGAGCAAGGCCCCATCCGCCCACCCAGCGAGGCCCGCAGCCTGCTCCTGCGCTTCACCCGCAACTGCCCCTGGAACAAATGCAAGTTCTGCCCGGTATATAAGCGCCGTACCTTCAGCCGCCGCCCTTTAGAGGAGATCAAGGCTGACATCGACGCGGCGGCTGAGATGCGCCGGGAGATTTTGGAGCTCTCCAAGGCCATGGGCCATGGCGGAGACTTTAGCGCGGACGTGGTCAACCGGGTGTTCTCCACCCCCACGGTCAGCGACGCCTTCCGCAACGTGGCTGCCTGGCTCTACTACGGTACGGGCAACGTGTTCTTGCAGGACGCCAACAACCTGGTGATGAAACCCGAGGTGCTTACCGAGGCTCTGCTCTATCTGCGCGAGAAGCTGCCCGAGGCCAAGCGGGTCACCACCTACGCCCGTTCTTCCACTGCAGCCCAGCGCACCGTGGAGGAGTTGACCATGCTGCGCAAGGCTGGCCTGGACCGGGTGCACATCGGCTTGGAGACCGGGTACGACCCGTTGCTCAAGTTCATGAAAAAGGGCGTGACCGCAGCCAAGCAGATCAAGGGCGGGCAGAACATCAAGGCAGCGGGCATGGAGCTGAGCGAGTACGTGATGCCCGGCCTGGGCGGTCAGCGTTGGTGGCGCGAACACGCCACGGCTACCGCAGAGGTGCTCAACCAGATCAACCCGGACTTCATCCGTTTGCGTACCTTGCGGGTGCCCGAGCGCATCGAGCTTCACAAGGACCTAGTGGCCGGGGACTTTGTCAAGCGTGGCGACGATGAGACGGTGGAGGAGATTCGCCTGTTCATCGCCACTTTGGACGGCATCACCTCCACCATCACCAGCGACCACATCATGAATCTCATCGAGACGGTGAGCGGCAAGTTGCCCGAAGACAAACCCAAGATGTTGGCACTCCTGGATAACTATCTTGCTCTACCCGAGCACGAGCGCTTGCTGTATCGCATGTGCCGCCGTATGGGCCGTTGCCGCGAGCCCCGAGACGTCGACCGCCTGGGCCTGCGCGCGGACCTGGAGTCCAACCTGGCGCGTATCGAGGCGTCGGGGCAGGATGCCAATGACCTGCTCGACGAGCTGGCCGACGGCATGGTTTAACGGGCGGCTTCGCCTGGCGGCCGTGGGCGGTGTTGGACGGCTGCGTGTGCTCCTCGGCGTAGGTCATACTACGCCTGCGTCGCTCCCTTGCCGTCCGCCTTGCCTACAACCACCAGGCTGTGCCGCCTTATGCGTGGGTGGGGCGTGTCGCACTGATAGGTGGCTGGGCAACCTCCGGCGTGGTAAACCTCGGCCATGTCAGAGATCAATTTAGAACGTAGAATCAAACGCCAAGCCTGGGTGCCGGAGCACCGCTTTTTCGCGGTGACCACCCCCGGGCTGGAGCCCCTTTGCGCCGCCGAGCTTCGCGCATTGGGCGCGGGCGAGGTGCTGCCAGAGGCGGGCGGGGTGAACTTCAGCGCCAAACTGGAGCTGGCCGTGGCTGCCAACCTGTGGCTGCGCACCGCCGGTCGGGTGTGGCTGCGGCTCAAGGATTTCAGGGTGCGTCGCTGGGAAGACCTGCTGCGCCAGGCTGATTCCATTCCCTGGGAAATCTTCATCGCTCCCGACGTACCGTTGAACATTCTGGTAGCTCTAAACGAGAGCAACCTCAAGCACACTGGGCGCATCGCCGAGGTGGTGGGCAAGGCGGCAGCCAAGCGTATGCGAGAGGTGGGCCTGACCCCGCCGGTGCCGGCTCAGCCTGGCGACGAGAGCGCCCAGCGCTTGCAGGTGCGCGGCGCGGACCGCAGAGCCTCCATCAGCCTGGACATGAGCGGGGCCCATTTGCATAAGCGCGGCTGGCGAGCCCAGGGCGGTTTGGCGCCTCTGCGAGAAGATCTGGCTGCCGCCCTGCTGCAGCATTGTGGCTACGACGGCACCCAGCCTTTGCTGGACCCCATGTGCGGCAGCGGCACTTTGGTCATCGAGGCGGCGGCCATGGCCCGTGGCCTGCCGCCGGGCCTGGGCCGAGCTTTCGCCTTTGAATCTTGGCCCTGCCACCGCGAGGCGGCCTGGAACTACATGAAGCGCCAGGCCCAGGAGCAGGCCCTGGCCGCGCCGCCCGCAACCATCATGGGCCGGGACAGCAACCGCGAGGCCGTGGAACTGGCAAGGCACAATGCTGAGCTGGCCAGAGTGGAGCAGGGGGTTGGCTTGGAGGCGAAAGATTTCTTCAAGGCCGAGCCGCCCGCCGGGCCGGGGCTGCTGGTGATCAACCCGCCCTATGGCAAGCGTCTGGGCAGCGTGCGCCAGGCCCAGTCCTTGGTCAAGCGCCTGGGCAAGCGACTGGCTCAGGCCTATGCCGGTTGGCGCTGCGGGGTGGTGCTCTACCGCCCGGAGTGGGCCGACCTGCTGAGCCTCACTGACACCAAGGCCGTCACCGCGCCCTTCGGCGGCCTCAAAGTCACCCTGCTGTCAGGCACGGTCCCGCCCAAATAAATTTGCCCAGAGCAATTCCCTGGAATTCAAAAGACGGTTCACCGGCACATCCAGGGCTTCACAGACGAGGTGTCCGACCGAGCGAACGCCGCAGGCGTAGCCATGCCTGCGGTGAATCTAATTAATAAAACACACTGCGGCACAGCCAGGGGCGACTAGGTATGGCGTCGGGCTAGCGAGGCCCGCAGAGGTGGGCTCATTAAAATTAGAGATTTTTGGATATCGATTTCGGGAGAGCTTAGTCGGCACATCCAGGGCTCCACAGACGAGGCGTCCGACCGAGCGAACGCCGCAGGCGTATGTGGTCATACGCCGAGGCGGGCGCGAAGGAGGCAACGAAGTATGTGGGGCCCTGGGTGCGCCGGACAAATAATCACATGTTCCAGCCGCCCGATACTTCCCACGCCGCACCAGTAACAAAGCTGGCCTCGCTGCTGGCGAGGAAGGCAATCACATTGGCTATCTCAGCAGGCTGGGCCATGCGCCTCAGCGGGGTCTCGGCTAAAAGCTTGGCCTTGATCTTTTCGGACATCATGGCCCGGATGGCCGGGGTGTCGGTGAGGCCGGGCAGCACGCAGTTCACCCGTACTCCCTGGCGGGCCATTTCCCGAGCCGCGGACTTGGTCAGCCCCACCATACCCGCCTTTGCCGCGCTGTAGGCCGCCTCGCCCTGGCCGCCGATCTTGGCGTATATGCTGGACACGTTGACTATGGCTCCAGCGCCCGCTTGGGCGAACACCGGCAACACGGCCTGCATACCCAGCAAGCAAGAGGTGAGGTGCACCTCCATCACCGCCTCGAAGTCTGCCCGCTCCAGCTTGGCCACCCCGCCGGGGCGGTCGAAACCGGCGTTGTTCACCAGCACGCTGAGCGGCCCGTAGCGGTGCACCGCCTGCTCCACCACGCCTTGCCAGTCCCCAGCCTGGCGCACGTCCATGCTCATGGCCGTGGCCCGGCCGCCGGCCCCTTCTATAGCCAGGGCTCCGGCTTCGGCGCTGGGCAGGTCTTGGTCGGCCAGCACCACCGCCGCGCCCAGGCTACCCATTTTTTCGGCCACGGCCAGGCCGATGCCTCGGCCGGCTCCGGTGATAAGAGCCACCTCGTTGGTGAAATCCATGCGCCTCTCCAGGTTAGGGGCCGCCGAGGGCCGGGAGTTTTTCGCCTGCCCTTGGGATAGCCTTTTTCCCGTCGCAGGTCAATGCCAAGCGTGAACCTGGGACTTGACTGTGCTGACCGGCGATGATAAGCAATGCCCAAAGCCATGTGGTGTGGCGCCCCGTTTGGGGCATGGGAAGCCGGTGCGAATCCGGCGCGGACCCGCCGCTGTGAGTGGGGACCAAACCCGCGAAAGCCACTGGCCGGCCTCCCAGGGGGAGAGCGGGCCGGGAAGGCGCGGGGAGTAGGACGATCCACGAGCCAGAAGACCGGCCACACCATTAACGCCCCGGTCGTGGGAGATGGTAAATCCCCGATCCCGTAATGCATGCGGGTCGGGGCTTTTTTGTGGAGCACGGTAGTTGCTCCCCATCTCTGGAGGACCGGAAATGGAAAACACTCTGCTGGCGGCCCAGGCGGGCCGCACCACCCCTGTAATGGAAACCACCGCCACCCAGGAAGGCCTGAGCCTTGAGAGCGTACGCCAGGAGATCGCCCTGGGAAGGGTAGTGGTGCCGCAAAACCCCAACCATGATTGCCGGGTGGTGGGTATAGGGCGCGGTCTCAGGACCAAGATCAACGCCTCCATCGGCACCAGCACCGACTTGGCCGATGTGGGCGAGGAAGTGGCCAAGGCCCTGGCCGCCCAAGAAGCGGGTGCGGACACCCTGATGGAGCTGTCGGTGGGCGGTGATCTGGACCTGGTACGCCGCGAGGTTTTGGCCGCGGTGGACTTGCCCGTGGGCAACGTGCCTCTGTACCAGGCCTTTAGCGAGGCCAGCAAACGCTACGGCGACCCCAACAAGCTGGACCCGGAAGAGCTTTTCGAGCTCATCGAGCGCCAGTGCGCCGACGGCATCTCCTTCATGGCCATCCACTGCGGCATCAACCTGTTCACCCTGGAGCGCCTTGAGCGCCAGGGCTACCGCTACGGCGGCCTGGTGAGCAAGGGCGGGGCCTCCATGGTGGCCTGGATGCAGGCCAACCAGCGCGAGAACCCCTTGTACGAGCAGTTCGACCGGGTGGCGGGCATCCTCAAGAAGTACGACGCGGTGCTCAGCCTGGGCAACGGCTTTAGGGCCGGGTCCATTGCCGACTCCAGCGACCGGGTCATGGTGCAGGAGCTTTTAATCAACTGCGAGCTGGCCGAGGTGGGCCGCTCCCTTGGCTGCCAGATGATGGTGGAAGGCCCGGGCCACGTGCCCTTGGACGAGGTGGAGGCCAATATCATCCTGGAAAAGCGCATGAGCGGCGGCTCGCCCTATTACATGCTGGGGCCCCTGCCCACCGATCTGGGCGCCGGCTACGATCACGTGGTGGCGGCCATCGGCGCGGCTCAGTCGGCCCGTTACGGTGCGGACCTGATCTGCTACATCACCCCGGCCGAGCACCTGGCCCTGCCCAATCTGGATGACGTGAAGGAAGGGGTCAAAGTGGCCCGCCTGGCCGCCCATATCGGCGATCTGGCCAAGTACCCAGAAAAGCGGCAAGCGGACACGGCCATGAGCAAGGCCCGGCGTGATCTGGACTGGGAGACCCAGTTCAACTTGGCCCTGTTCCCTGAGGACGCCCGACGCATCCGGGGCGAGCGTTCGCCCTCCAATACCCACGTTTGCACCATGTGCGGCGAGTTCTGCGCCAACAAGGGGGCCAACCAAGCCCTGGGGCACATGCTGGCCACCAGCGGCAAGCGGTAAGTATTACCGCAGGCTTAGCCCAGGCCCCGCGCCCCGCTTGACAGGCGGGGGCGGGGCATCTAGTATTTCATAAGTACGCGGCATTTCAGCCCATCACCGCTGGGAGGGCTTATGGCCGTATATGGAAATACCGAGGGAAGGCGAGACCTGTTCGACCTGGTGCTGCGCGAGTTCAGCAGGCGGGACCTGCTGGGACAGGTAGTCAGGGTACAGGTCTACGGACGAACCTACAGTGCTCGTTGCGATGCTGAGTGCTTCAGCCTGTATCGCATAAATGAGCGCCCCCATGTGCCGCCGGGCATGCCCGGATGGACAGTATGCCGCCTGGCCCAGGCAGAATGCTTCAGCCTGGATCTGCGTGAGGAAGCCTGCCCGGAACCTTCCTCCCCTCAAGCTCTGGAAGAGGCCAGGGCCTGGGTGGAGCGCCTCTTGGCCGCCTTGGACAAACCCAGCTCTTTTTCACGAACCTGAGGAGAAAATTCAGTGCGCATCTACGTGTCGGGCTCTTTGGCCTATGACCGCATCATGAACTTTGAGGGACGTTTTTCCGACCATATCTTGCCCGACAAGATTCACGTCCTGAACGTGTGTTTCAATGTAAACGGGTTGCAGGAAAAGCTGGGCGGCACCGCCGGCAACATAGCCTACGGCCTGGCCCAACTGGGCGAGCGTCCGGTGCTCCTGGGCTGCCTGGGCCGCGATGGCGCCCGTTATTTGGAGTGGATGCAGGAGCATGGGGTAGACACCAGCCAGGTGCGCCACGTGCAAGAGGAGTTCACCGCCGGCGCCTTTATCACCACCGATAAGTCGGACAACCAAATCACCGGCTTCAACCCCGGGGCCATGGGCCACTCCTGCCAATGCGTGGTGGACGACATCAAGCCTGACGCCTCCCTGGCCATCGTGGCTCCCGGCAACTTGGAGGATTTGACCACCCTGCCGTCGAAGTTCCGCCGCCGGGGCATTCCCTTTATTTTCGATCCCGGCCAGTCGCTCAACATCCTCAACGGGCCTGATCTGGCCAAGGCCTTTAACAAGGCCAAGATTCTCATCAGCAACGACTACGAGCTGGAGCTGATCCAGCGCATGACCGGACTCAAGCTTAGCCAGATACTCGATAGGGTAGAGGCGCTGATCACCACCAAGGGCGAGGAAGGCTCGGTGCTCTGGCAGGGACCGGACCGCACCGATATTCCCGCCTGCCCGGCCAACCAGGTGCTGGACCCCACCGGCGCGGGCGACGCCTATCGCTCGGGCCTGCTAAAGGCCATGGCTCTGGGCAAGGATCTGAGCGAGGCCTGCCTGTGGGGGGCGGTATTGGCCTCTTATGCCGTGGCCTGCTACGGAACTCAGGAGTATGAGGTGGATCAAGCGGAGTTTTACAAGCGCCTGGAGTCCCTGGGCGGCAGCGCGGCTGCTTGACAGGGGGCCGCCCCAAGACAGCATACTAGACGGACAGGAAAGGAGCCCCGCCCGTGGAGACCCGGACCGGCGACATCTTATTAATTCACCGCAACCAAGAGCCGGTGGCCTACGCCAGGGTTGAGGAGATACTGGCCGATGTCAAACCCGGCTGGTGGCAAATCCGTCTTTTGGTTTTGCATCCTCCGGCCCAGGAGGTCACCTGGATTCTGCGGGAAGAATATATAGACGGCGGAGACTTTACCATGGGCGGCGAACCCATGCGCCTGGAGTGTCTGGCCCCGCCCCAACCCAGCGAACCGCCGTCAGAGGAACCAAAGCCCGAACCCGAGGACACCGCGCCGGATGACAAGGGCGGCGGCAAGGTGGTGAGCCTTGCTCGCCGCCGCAATAAAAGCTGACGTGGACAGATCGCGATAGAAAGCTATGAGCCCGAGATCGAGCAAGCAACGGCCGCATCCTTTGCAGGCCTTCAGGTTCAACCTGGAGTTCCGTCCCCGTTTTTCCGACCTGGACCCCTTGGGCCGGGTGAGCAACTCGCGTTTCTTCACCTATTTCGAGGAAGCGCGCATGGCCTACCTATCCCGGTTGGGCCTGTTCGCACCCGCGGGGGAGGGGCCTTGTTTGCTGGTGCAGCGAGACACCTGCCGCTACCAGCTCCCTGTGCAACATCACCATCTGGTGCAGGTGTACTTGCGCACCGCCGACTGGGGGCGGCGCTCCTTCAGCTTCCACTACGCCCTGTGGCTGCCCGAGGAGGACCTTCTGGCCGCCGTGGGCACCACCCGGGTATCCTGCTTCAATCCAGCCACCAGCCGGGCCTGCGATTTGCCCGAGGAATATCTGGAAGCCATGAGGGCCTTTGAACTGGAGGAAAATAGCTAGGGCGGCGATTTGCGGTTTTAGCCCAACCTTCCCTTGCCGTCCCGGGCTTGTCCTGGCAAACTTCACCCCATGAGTGAAAGCGGAACATTGATGTGGCTGACCTGGATAGGCTTGGGCCTGGCGGGCCTTTTGGTGGTGGTGCTGGGCCCCTTGCTTTTGGGCCGTCTGTTGGCTCCCCGCCTTACCCTGGCCCTATTCCGCCGCTATAGCTGGGTGCTGCAAGGGCTCCTGGACCGCATCAGCCCCGGCCTGGACCTTCGCCTTATGGTGCGCGCGGGCAACCGCTATTTCCGCAAGTCTTTTGCGGCCACGCCCTTTTCCCGGCGGGTGCTGTTCTTGCCCTTCTGCCTCAGGCCCCTGGATTGCCCGGCCGATGTGCACCCGGACAAGGGCCTGCTGTGCTCAGGCGGCTGCCCGGGCTGCCAGGTAGGCCAGGTGCGCGGCGAGGCTTTGGCCCTGGGTTACGCCGCAGTGTACGTGGTGCCCAGCTCGCGCATCCTGCGCGGCCGGGGTCTGTTGCCCAGTGACCAGTTCATCAAGAAAAAGATAAAGGCCC
Organism: Deltaproteobacteria bacterium; assembly: GCA_020444205.1. Classification (GTDB taxonomy): domain Bacteria; phylum Desulfobacterota; class Desulfarculia; order Desulfarculales; family Desulfarculaceae; genus Desulfoferula. Next base: position 9,533 of record JAHLLJ010000144.1, read on the forward strand.
ACGCGCCCGGCGCGGCCCTGGGGG
>JAHLLJ010000145.1 GCA_020444205.1 Deltaproteobacteria bacterium
CTCAATGCCCCGGGCAAAGGTGGGCTCCTTGCCGCAGCGGGGGCAGGGGTCGCCCTCGGCTATGATGCGCAGATCGGCCCGCTGGGCCCCGGCCACGTCCCGGCCCAGGTGCACTCCGGTGAGGTGGGCATCAGCCTGGTTGGCTCCGGTGACCAGGGCGTCGCTAATGTAAAGCTCCTGGTCCGCGTAGATGGGTATATCCAAACCCACCGGACCGGTGAAGCCAACCGGCCCGCCGCTGACTTCCTGTATCACCGAGGCCGGGGCCAGCTCCAGCTCGGCCGCGCCGATGAGGTTCTTGAGCTTGATCTCGTTAAGCTGGCGGTCGCCGCGCACCATGGCCGCCACCGGCTTGCCGTCGGCCAGGTACACCAGGGTTTTGGCTACCTGAGCCGGGCTCACCTTTAGGAAAGCGGCCACTTCCTCCACGGTGTGGGTGCCGGGGGTATCCACCTGGGCGATCTCGGCCACCGCTTCGGGAGCTTCCCCCTGGGGAGGAGCCACTTCGGCCTTTTCAAAGTTGGCCGCCCAGCCGCAGGCGCAAGAGGCGATGGCGTCCTCGCCGGTATCGGCCAGGACCATGAACTCGTGGCTGAAGGATCCGCCAATGGCCCCGGAGTCAGCCTCCACCACCGCGAAATCCAGGCCCAGGCGGTTAAATATCGCGCTGTAGGCCTCGTGCATTACCCGGTAGCTGGCTGCCGAAGATTCATCGTCCGGATCAAAAGAGTAGGCGTCCTTCATGATGAACTCCCGCGAGCGCATAACCCCAAAGCGGGGGCGAATCTCGTCGCGGAACTTGGTCTGGAACTGATAGAGGTTCAGCGGCATGTCCCTATAGGAGCGCACTTCGCGGCGGACAAGGTCGGTGATGACCTCCTCGTGGGTGGGGGCCAGGCAGTAGTCGTGGTCGTGACGGTCCTTGAAGCGCAGCAGCTCGCGGCCGTAATGCTCCCAGCGGCCGGATTCCTGCCACAGCTCGGCGGGCTGCACCCCGGGCATGAGAAGCTCCCGCGCCCCGGCTGCGTCCATCTCCTCGCGAATAATGCGCTCCACCTTGCGCAAGGTGCGCAGGCCCAGAGGCAGCCAGGTGTAAACGCCGGAAGCCAGCTTGCGGATCATGCCCGCGCGCAGCATCAGCTGATGGCTAACCACCTCGGCCTCGGCCGGGGTCTCCTTGAGGGTGGGGATGAATGCCTTGGAGAACCGCATGTGTCTACTGCTCGCTTTGTTCTGAATGATTGGTTGAGTATTCTTGGGCCGCCCGGCGGACTTCTTTCATGAACTCGTCCAACAGGTCCGCTTCAGGCACCTTTTTTATAATCTCGCCGTGGGCGAAGATGACTCCCTGGCCGCGTCCCCCAGCCAGGCCCACTTGGGCGTGCTTGGCCTCGCCGGGTCCGTTGACCACGCAGCCCATGATGGCCACGGTGAGCGGGGCCTCGATCTTGGCCAGTTCAGGCTCGGCCTTTTCCAACAGGCCCATGAGGTCTATCTCCGTGCGGCCGCAGGTGGGGCAGGAGATTATTTCCACTCCCCGCTGGCGCAGCCCGCAAGCCCGCAGGATATGCCAGGCCGCCTCCACTTCGCGCACCGGATTAGCGGTGAGGCTCACCCGAAAGGTGTCGCCAATGCCTTCCATCAAAAGCGCGCCGATGCCCACCGCGCTCTTGATGGCTCCGGCCAGCAAGCCGCCTGCCTCGGTGACTCCCAGATGTTGGGGATAATCCGAACGCTGGGCCCAGAGACGGCAGGCCTCGATGGTGGTTAGCACGCTGGAAGACTTGAGGCTCACTTTGATCTGGTCAAAGCCTTGCTCCTCCAACAGGCGCACATGGCCCAAGGCCGCTTCCACCAGGGCCTCGGGGCCGGGCCCGCCGCAGCGCTCCAACACATCCTTGGGCAGAGAGCCGGAGTTGGCCCCCACCCGGATGGGCGCACCGGCCGCCTTGGCTGCATCCACCACCCGCTTGACTGCCGCTTGCCCGCCGATGTTGCCGGGGTTGATGCGCAGAGAGGCTGCGCCGTTTTCCAAAGCAGCCACGGCCAGGGCAGGGTCAAAGTGAACGTCCGCGATCACCGGCAAGGGGCTGGCCTGGGTGATGGGCTCAAAGGCTGCGGCCGCTTCCAGGTCGGGCACCGCGCAGCGAACCAGCTCGCAGCCTGCTTCAGCCAGGGACCGGATCTGGGCCAGGGTGGCCTCGGGGTCACGGGTGTCGGTGTTGGTCATGGACTGCACCGCCACCGGCGCGCCACTGCCCACCGGCATTGATCCCACCATTATGCGGCGGGTTTTATCGCGGGTGTTAATCATCAAGTTTCCTTGCCACCCTTCTTGGGCGGCGCTTATAGCAAGCTATGAAAAAACCTTGTCCGGAAAGGCGGCGGCCAATATCACGCCTTCCAACTTGCCGCCCGGCCCACTCACCTTGAGCTTGCGCCCCGGCACCCGGGTCACGCTCAGGGTCTGCTCGCCCGCATCGCTCAGGTCCAGGGCCTGGCCGATCTCCGCCGCATTCAGGCAGCAGATGGAGTCCCGGCGGCAAACCAGGCCCAAAAAAATCGAGCCGCCGCTTTGCAAGTCTTCGCTCAGGGTGGCGACTTCTTCAGGAGTCAGGCTGAAGTGCCAGGGCGACCTTTCCTTGCTGTGGCGCAGCCAAACCCTTATGCCGCCGTTGACCAGAAAGCGCCCCTGACCCATCGGCTGGATCCTCTCATAAGCCGGGTGCCCGATGATCAGGCTCAGGGCCGCGCCCCGGTAAAAATCCACGGCAGCAACGGGCATCTAGGCCAGTCCGCCTTTGAGGAACAAGGTGCGCGACCCTTCCAAGGCCAGGTTGATCACCCGGTCGGCAATGGCCGAGGGGTCCTCGCCCTTGGCAAAAAAGCTTTTCACTACCCTGGTGGCCAGCACCTCGAATGGGGTCCCGTTGACGCCCTCCTGCAGGCGGGCCAGGTTGCACTCTTCGTAAGGCCCCAGGGGGTTGTATATGGCCTCGGAAATGGCGGCCATTTCCTGGTCGCTGACCACCGCGGCCAGGGGGCGCAGAATCTCCACCGCCGAGGCATGGGCCTCCTTGGCCACCAGCCTTTTCAGCTCCTGGTGCAGCTTGGCCCAGTAGCCAGGCGCGGTGGCCTCGTTAATCTGAATCTTGTCCAGGGCGCAGGCCAGCAGGCCGTATTGCATCTGGCCGTCCAGGGCTTGGTCCACCACCTCGCTCTGGCCCAGGGCAGTGCCGCTGAAGGTGAAGTCGCGGCGCAAGACCTCGCCCAACAGGGCCGCGATCTGAGCGGAAAGGCTGTAAAGGGCCTGAGCGTGTTGAACTGGGTTGGGTTCTTGCTGGTTCATGGCTATTTTTCGCCCCTGGCGCTGGAGCGCACCTCACGCACGGTAACACCCATTTGACTGAGCAAGGCGGCCAGCACTCCTTGTCCCGGCCCCCCTTGAGGGTTCACCCCATCCGGGTCCCAACCGCAGGAGGGCGAGCGGTCTTTGAGCAGGGCCAGGCGGACTCCGTGTTGCTGGCAAAGCTCGGCAACCAGTTTGCCCCCCCGGGCAAAGGCAAGGCTCACGTCGCGGCCGTCGGCATTCACCAGGCGGGCCCGGCCCGAGAGGATGTCCTCGCCCTCGCGGCCAAAGCAGGCCCCTACAAAACGGGCCGGAGGCCGGGGGGTGCCCAGGCCGCCAAGAACCTCGGGGCACAAGGCCAGCACCGGCTCGTCGCCCAACAGCCCGCGCACCTCCTCCCGTAGGCAGTGGCGGCCGTCATAGCGCACCCGATGGCCCAAAAGACAGGCAGAGACCAGAATCAAGCCCGCACCTCCACTAGAGGCTGGTCGCCCTGGCGGGCCTCGATGCGCCCCACCACAAAGGCCTGCTCGCCCTGGTCCTGGAGCAGGGCAATCACCTTGGCCGCCTGCTCGGCGGGCACCACCAGGGCCATGCCCAGGCCCCAGTTAAAAGTGCGGGTCATTTCCCGCTGGCTCAGACCGCCGGCGGTTTGCAGCCAGGCGAAGACGGGGGGCACCGGCCAGGACCCCTGGTCGATCACCGCGCGGCAGCCCTGGGGCAGCACCCGAGGCAGGTTTTCCAGCAAACCGCCGCCGGTGATGTGGGCCGCGGCCAGTAGATCGAACTTGTCGCGCACCGCCAGCACCGGCTTCACGTAAATTCGGGTGGGAGTGATAAGGGTATGACCCACGCTTTGGCCCAGACCCTCGGCACTATCCTTTACCGATAGGCCCAGCTCCTCAAAAACGATTTTGCGCACCAGGGAAAAGCCGTTGGAGTGCAGGCCACTGCTGGCCAGGCCCACCACCGCCGCCCCAGGGGCCACCTGGGAGCCGTCGATTATCTTGGGCCGGTCTACCAGGCCCACCGCGAATCCGGCCAGGTCGTACTCTCCGTCAGGGTACATGCCCGGCATCTCGGCGGTCTCGCCGCCCACCAGGGAGCAGCCCGCCTGGCGGCAGCCCTCCACAACCCCGGCCACAATGGCCTCGGCCACGCCAAGCTCCAGCTTGCCGGTGGCCAGGTAGTCCAACAGGAACAGGGGTTGGGCTCCGGTGACCACGATATCGTTGACCACCATGGCCACCATGTCGATGCCTATGGTGTCGTGCTTGTCCATCATGAAGGCTATCTTGAGCTTGGTGCCCACCCCGTCGGTGGAGCTGACCAACACCGGGTCGTCTCCGGCCAGCCCGGCCAGGGAAAAAAGGCCCGAGAAGCCGCCCAGGCCACCCAGGACCTGGCTGCTTTGGGTAGACTTGACCATCTGCCCGATATTTTTAATGAACTGGTCGGCTTTTTCTATGTCTACCCCGGCTTCGCGGTAGCGGTCGTCCTGGCTCATGGGCCTAATTCTCCTCATGTTTAAACCGGCCTTAGCCCGCATGGTTGATGCGGCTTAACCTTAGCAGAAAACCTTCTTAGCATAAAGCAGGGCCACGGGCTTGACGCGCGGCCCCTGGGAGGGCAGAAATGTAGGAGCCCTTTTATTTGGAGACGCTTTGCAAGCCTCGGTGACCCCGTTTGATTTGCCTCTGTTGGCCTCTTCCCTGACCGCCCTTTCCGGGGTTGGTCCGGTGACCGCCAAACGCTTGGCTGCGCGCGGCATCAAGACCTGGGGCGACGGGCTTTTCTTTTTGCCTGCCCGCTTTCAGGACCGCCGCACCCCCACCCCTATCGAGGCCCTGGAAGAGGGCCGTTTGGCCGTGGTCAGGGGCAGGGTGGTCTCAGGCGGGCTGTTGGGGCGAAAAGGCAAGGTCTTTCGTCTGATCCTGGAGGACGACACCGGCCGTTTGGGCTGCCTGTGGTTTCGTTTCAAACGGGCCCATTTGGAGAGCTTTAAGCCTGGGGACGAGCTGTTTGCGGTCAGCGAGGTGAGCCTGGGCAACCAGGGCGAGGCCCAGATGATCCACCCCGAGCTGTACCGTGCCGCCGAGGTGGGGCCGGATCATGCCTCGGTGGGGCGAATCGTGCCGGTGTACCCCGAGGTGGAAGGGGTGGGCGCGGCCACGGTGCGCCGCTTCATGGGCGAACTGATCCAACGTAGCGCCGGAGAAATTCCCGACCCCTTGGCCGGGATGCTGCCCCGCGACCTTTATCCCCTGGCCGCCGGGGAGGCTTTGCGCCGGGCCCACCAACCGCCGCACGATGCCCGAGACCAAGACCTGGACCCTGAGCAGGCCCTTTGGCGGCAGGCCCTTGCAATCAACGAGTTGCTTTACTTTGAACTGGGCCTAGTGCTCAAGCGCCGCCGCCGGGAGGCATCACCCGCCCAAGACTTGAACCCACCGGGCAAGCTGCTGGCCGGGCTGTTAGATGCCCTGCCATTCAAGTTTACCCCCGGACAAAACGAGGCGGTGGCGCTGATTCAAAGCGACCTGGCCCAGAGACATCCCATGGGCCGCTTGCTTTGCGGCGACGTGGGCACCGGCAAGACGGTGGTGGCCGCGGCCGCCGCCTGCCTGGCCGTGGAGGCCGGAGCCCAGGTGGCGGTCATGGCCCCTACCGAAGTCCTGGCCCGCCAGCATTTGGCCACCCTGAGCCGTTATCTGGAGCCTCTAGGCGCAAACGTGGCCCTGGCCGTGGGAGGCGGTAACGGCGCGGACCAGGCGGCCCGCCAGGCTGCTGCTGGTGGCGGGGCTCAGGTATTGGTGGGCACCCACGCCCTGCTGGGGCAAAAGCTCTCCTTCGCCAACTTGGGCTTGGTTATCATCGATGAGCAGCACCGTTTTGGAGTGCACCAGCGCTTGGCCTTGGCGGCCAAGGCCAAGAGCCCTCATCTGCTGGTGCTCTCAGCCACCCCCATACCCCGCACCCTGGCTTTGGCCCTGGCCGGACATTTGGAGATCAGCGATTTGCCCCAGCGGCCCAACGGCCCTCACAAGGTGGCCACCATGGTGCTGGAGTTCGAGCACCGCAAGGCCGCGGTGGATGAGCTGGCCGCTGTCTTGAAACGTGGCGAGCAGGCTTATGTGATCTGTCCCCTGGTGGAGGCTTCGGACAAGATAGAGGCCCAGGACGCGGTGGCCACGGCCCGCAACCTGGCGCGTTATTTTCCGGAGCATCGCGTGGAGCTGTTGCACGGCCGTATGGACGGCCCAGAGCAGCAGGAGGTGCTGGCCCGCTTCCGCAAGGGCGAGTGCCAGGTATTGGTGGCCACCACCGTGGTGGAGGTGGGAGTGGACGTACCCGAGGCCACCCTGATGATCGTCTTGGGTGCGGAGCGCTTCGGCCTAAGTCAACTGCACCAGCTACGGGGCAGGGTAGGGCGCGGGGCCAAGCCTGGGCGCTGCATTTTGGTGGCTGGGCCCAATCCCGGCGACCTGGCTCAGCAGCGCTTGGCCGTGTTGGCCAAGACGGTGGATGGCCGGGAGATTGCCGAGGCTGACCTGCACCTTCGTGGCCCAGGCGAGGCCGTGGGCCGGCGCCAGTCCGGCCTGCCTCCCTTCCGGGTGGCCCGCTGGGAACGAGACGCTGAGCTGGTGCCTAGATTGCGGGAGTGCATCGCTACGTGGCTGGAGCAAGACCCGGAATTGGCCAGCGGCAAGCTGGCCCCAATTAAAAATGAGGCCATTCGCCGCTGGGGACGGCGGTTGGGCCTGGTTGGGTCCGGCTGATACAGATAAATTTGCAGCCAAACCGCTTGAAGAAAGCAGAGGCGACGGTTCAATGGAAAAGCAATTGAATCGCAAAATTCTGCCTCTTTTACCCCTGCCTACCTTCAGGCAACTTTTCTCTGCCCTGCATCCTTGTAAAACATCCTGGGACGTTTCCCTGAATCTTTCTGAAAATGCATTTTTCTTTTACAAGGGCAGGCAGGCCATCTTAGGAGGCCTGGAGGCGGTAGCCAGGGCCCATAACTCAGAAACCATGACCGTTTTGTTGCCGGACTTGTATTGCTATCAAACCATGCAGGTAATCAAGGCTAACCATGCAGAGGTGCGTCTATATCCCGTGGGGCGAGACTTGAGCCCGGATTGGCCGCGCGTTAAAAAATTGCTTCCCAAAGACGGCTCGCCCACGGTCTTATGCATGGTGGATTTTTTCGGTTTTCCCAACCAGCACCAGGCGGCTAAGGAGTTCGCGCGCGAGCATCGCTTGGTGTTGCTGGAAGACCGGGCGCACACCTTGCTCACCGCTAATCTTGAACCGCCCAGGGATCTGGCCGTGTATAGCCCTTGGAAGCTTTTGCCGGTTCCTTTTATGGGGGTTTTGCTCACCTCCAAGGAGCTTTCAGCTTTTGTCCCCAGGCCCCGGGCTACGGCGCCAATGGTGAATTTGCTCTTTTGGATAGCCTGGCGACAGGTGCAAAGGCTAATGACCGCGCTGGGCCTACCTTGGGACAGTCAAGCCGAACGCATCAGCAGCTACTCTGAAATATCAAAGGTGAGTGTCAGCGCGTTAGGCCTGGTGCGGGCGAATGCCCTTGCCGGCAAGATGCTGGGCAGCATGTGACCTAGCCTAGGGGAGGTCGCCGAGGCAAGGAGGCGCAACTACTTGCAGCTCGAAGCCTGCTTCCAGGGCAATGAAAACCTCGCAACCCTGTTCGATCATCTGCCCCATGAGGTGGCTCCCCAGGTCATGCCGCTTCTGGTCAAGCAAGGATCAAGCGGAGTGGTGCCCACGCTACGGGCAAGGGGGATTTCCGCCCGCCAGTGGCCGTACGCGGTGGATGATTTGTTAGCCGATCCCAAAGAGCACGCCGCCGCGCTGGACATATGGTCCAAGCTGATGCTGCTTCCCCTACACCAGGACATCAACTCAAGGCAGATCGCCTCGATGGGTGAGCTTGTCAACCGCCTGACCGCGGGCGGTTGAGGCTACTATTTGTCTTTCAGCAAATCCGCCAGCCCGGCAAAGGCCTTGAAGGTGGTACTGGAACCTTTTTCTTCCCCCGCGTCTTGCTGGTCATAGGCCTGGGCCACCTCGTCGCGCTGGTGCTCATTGTCGTGGCAATAAATGCACAACAACTCCCAGTTGCTGCCGTCGGGCGGGTTGTTGGTGTGGTCATGGTCCATGTGATGCACGGTCAGCTCGCTCAAACGCTTGCCGCTGAAATCCCGGCCGCAACGGCCACACACATGGGGGAAAAGCTTCAGGGCCTTTTCCCGGTAAGATCTCTCCCGCTCGGCCCGTTCGCGTTTGGCCTCGGCCAGCAGGTCCCCCCACTTTGAGTCTTTATTGGACGACACCCCTGTCTCCTTGAAAAATCCACATGCGCACGGTGTGCGCGAAATCTAGAAGCTGAATCCGAAACCAGCGCCCCAGCCATAGTCCGAGTTCCACTGGGCGATCACCGAGAAGTGGCTGTTGATCATGTAACTCAGGCCCGCCTCAGCCTCCCAAAACTCGTGGGTATCATACTGCCAGTTGCCGTAAAGGGCCAGGCGCGGAGTCAGGTCCCAAACCTTGCCCAGCTCCAGGCGGCCACCCAGGTCGGTGTCCACCCACAGCCGCGAGTCGATATTGTAGGGCAGCATGTAGTGTAGGCCGAAGATGCCCCGCGCCTTGTCCAGCTTGTCCTTTTCGCCAAGAAAGTCTCCGCCGATAAACAGCGCGGTGAAGCGGTTCAGGTGGTAGTCCCAGGTGGGGATCAGCTCCCACTCGGTATCTTCCACCTTTTGCCAGCCCACCTCCCACTCCAGAGCCAACACATTGCGGGTGCTTGCCAGGCTGGCCACGCCCTCGCTCATGTTGCTGAGCAGCGAGCCATCGATCATGGGATACCAGGACTCTTTGTAAAGGTTGGGGCGCACGGCCATTACGTCGGCAGGCGGCATGAAGCCTTGGTAGTGCACCATGCGGGCCATGCCCGCTTTCATGTGATAGAGCAGATGACAGTGGAAAAACCAGTCGCCCTTTTCATTGGCGTCGAACTCAATGACCGTGGTGGACATGGGGGCCACGTCCACGGTGTGCTTGAGCGGCGCGTAGTCCCCCTGGCCGTTGACGACCCTAAAGAAATGCCCGTGCAAATGCATGGGGTGGTGCATCATGGTGCGGTTGATCATG
>JAHLLJ010000146.1 GCA_020444205.1 Deltaproteobacteria bacterium
ACTCCAGCCAGGAGCTGAACCAGGCCATCGGCCAAGGCTTCAACGAGCGGCAGGTGTTTCGTATCGACCACTACCTGGCCAAGGAGACGGTGCAGAACATCATGATGTTCCGCTTTGCCAACGCCATCTTCGAGCCCCTGTGGAATCGCAACTTCATTGACCAGGTGTCCATCATCACCGCCGAGACCCTGGGGGTGGAGCACCGGGCGGGCTACTACGAGCAGGCCGGAGTGCTCCGGGACATGTTCCAGAACCACATGATGCAGCTTTTGGCCCTGGTGGCCGCCGAGCCGCCATCCTTGTTCGAGGCCGACCGGGTGCGCGACGAAAAGACCAAGCTGTTCCGCAGCCTGAGGCCCTTTCCCTTGGAAGAGCTGTACGACTATCTGGTGCTGGCCCAGTACGAGGCCGGGGAGATCGACGGCAAGCCGGTGCCCGCCTACCGGGCCGAGCCCGGGGTGGACCCCAGCTCCCTGGCCCCCACCTTTGCCACCATGAAGGTGTTTGTGGACAACTGGCGCTGGCAGGGGGTTCCCTTTTACCTGACCAGCGGCAAGCGCCTCACCGAAAAGCTCACCCGCATAGTGATCCACTTCCGCGAGGTGCCTCACTCCTTGTTCCGCCAAGTGTTGGGCGAGGACATCCAGACCAACCGTTTGGTGCTTGACGTACAACCCAAGGAGGAGATTACCCTCTATTTCCAGGCCAAGGAGCCAGGCGCCCAGGTGGCCCTGCGCACCGTGCGCCTGCACTTTTCTTATCAGGACCAGGCGGCTCAGCAGGGGGTGGAGGCCTATGAAAAGGCCCTGGCCGATGCCATGCTGGGAGATCAGATGCTCTTCTGGCGGCAAGATGGGGTGGAGCTGTGCTGGGCCTTTTTGGATCCGGTGCTGGAGGCCTGCGAGAGCTGTGGTGACCGGGCCGACCGGTTGCATCGCTACCGGGCCGGCTCCTGGGGGCCCCGCGACGCGGCCAAGCTGTGGCCCGGCCACCCTTACAACTACCCTGTGGAGTAAAGGCCATGCGGGTGGAGATTTTTGCCGACCACGCGGCTATGTCCCAAGCGGCGGCCCATTTCATAAAAAAAGCGGCGCTCCAGGCGGTCGGCGCACGGGGAAGCTTTTGCCTGGCCCTGGCCGGGGGCTCCACCCCTTTGAACACCTACCGCCTTTTGGGCCACGACCCCGAATTCCCCTGGGCCGACACCCAAGTTTTTTGGGGCGACGAACGTTGCGTGCCCCCTGACAACCCTGAGAGCAACCGGGGCGCGGGGATGAAGGCCCTGGGCTCGCCCGAAGCTCTGCCTTCGGACAATATCCATCCCATCCGGGGCCAGCTTTCTCCCCAGGAAGCGGCCCAGGATTACCAGTGGCGGCTTAAGGGCTTTTTCGCGGACCAGGGGCGGCCCGCCTTTGACTTGGTGATCCTGGGGTTGGGCCCGGATGGCCACGTGGCCAGCCTGTTTCCGGGCAGCCCCGGCCTGAGCAAAGGAAACGCCTGGGTCCTTCCCGTGGCCGCGCCAACGCACTTGGAGCCCCAGGTCCCCCGGGTCAGCCTTACTTTGTGGTCCATAAACCAGGCCCAGCAGGTGCTGCTGATGGCCGGCGGCGCGGCCAAGGCACCGGTGGTGGCCCGGCTGCGGCAAGGCCGGGACCCGGAGCTGCCGGCAGCCCGGGTTCAGCCCCAGGGAGAAATGTTTCTCTACCTGGACCGGGCAGCGGCAGGCGATTGATTCCCAGCCGCCTATATGCTCAAATAAGCCCACCATGTGTGGCCGTTTCACCCAAAGCAAAAGCCTCGGTGAGTACCAGCAGCGCTTCGGTTTCTCGGCCGGGCCGCCGGGGTATGCGCCCCGTTTCAACCTGGCTCCGGGGCAGGAAGCCCTGGCCGTGCTGGCCGGGGAAGAGGGAAGGCGCGCCGAGATGCTGCGCTGGGGGCTGGTGCCCTCCTGGGCCAAGGAAGAGCGCATGGGCTACAAGATGATCAACGCCAGGGCCGAGACCGTGGCCGACAAGCCCGCCTATCGTGGACCTTTCCGCCGCACCCGTTGCCTGATTCCAGCGGACGGCTTTTTCGAGTGGGCCGCGGCCCAGGGCGGCAAGCAGCCCTATTTTCTGGCCCGCAAGGACCGCGAGCCCTTTGCCCTGGCCGGGCTGTGGGACCAGTGGAGCGGGCCGGGAGGCCAAAAGCTCAGGAGCTTCACCATACTCACCACCCAGGCCAACCAGGTGGTGAAGCCCATTCATGAGCGCATGCCGGTGATGCTCCGGCCCGTTGACGAGGCTGCCTGGTTGGAGACCGAGACCACGCCCGAGAATCTGGCCAAGCTACTGAAACCCTACGCGGCCCAGGACATGGAAGCCTATACTGTTTCCCAGCGGGTGAATTCGCCGGTTAACGAGGGGCCGGAGATCATCGAGCCCGTGGCCGTGACCGGCACACTTTTCGGCTAGGGGGTATCCATGAAGCCCAAGGTCATAATCAGGCGCTGCGACCGTTACGACCCTGGCCTTATCGCCGGGATCATCGCCGAGGGTATGGCCGAGCTGGGGGTAAAACCCCAAGGCAAGGTTTTGGCCAAGCCCAACGTAGTGATAGCCCACCGCCAGGTCTTCCCCCATGCCTTCACCCGGCCAGAGTTTCTGGAAGGGGCGCTCATGGCCGTCAAACAGGTGGGCGGCCCTGAGATCAGCGAGCTGGGAGTGGGCGAGCGCTCGGGCATCACCGTGCCCACCCGCTTTTGCTTCAGCGAGGCGGGTTATCCCCCGGTGCTGCGGCGCCAAGGAGTCAAGGTGCACTACTTTGACGAAAGCCCTCATCAACGCATAGCTGTGGGCCAGGGGGGAATGCGCCGGGAGATTTACCTGCCCAAGCCGGTGGTGGAGGCGGACTTTATCTTCAACCTGCCCAAGTTCAAGGCCCACCCCTGGACCCGCATGACCCTTAGCCTGAAGAACTTCATCGGTATCCAGGACGACCCCCACCGCTTGCTGGACCACAACAGTTTTTTGGAGCACAAGATCGTTGACCTCAACCAGGCGGCCCGCCAGGACTTCATCGCCATAGACGGCATCGTGGCCGGACAAAAGATGATGCTCACCCCCGATCCCTTTGACCTGGGGGCCATCGTCATGGGCACCAACCCCTGCGCGGTGGATGCGGTGGGCTGCGCCATGGTGCGGGTGGATCCGGCCCAGCTCATCCATTTGAGGCTGGCCTCCGGGCGGGGCCTGGGGCCGTTGGACCTGGGTGAGATCGAGATCAGTGGTGACTTTCCCCTGGATGAGGTGCAGCGGCGCACCGAGGACTTCCAGTTCTGTTTGGAGCGGGTGGACGATTACTTCCAGGGCGGCCCGCTAACCTGCACCGTGGGCAGCTTCCCCGAGGCGCATTCCCGGGACTACTGCTGGGGCGGCTGTCCCGGAGCCTTGCAGGAGGCCATGCACATACTCAGGGGTTTTGACCCCGAGGTTGAGAGCAAAATGGACAAGGTGCGCTACGTGGTGGGCCGGGTAGAGGGCCCGCTCAACCTGGCCCCGGACGAGAAGGTGCTTTTTGCCGGGGCCTGCACCTCCTGGCAAGGGGAGATCGACGGCAAGCCGGTGAAGATAGAGCCGTCCTATTTGCCGCCCGAGGCTCACAACCCTCATCGCAGGCCCAGCAACGATATGATCCTCAAGACCGCCCAGGCCCTAGGCCGCTGCCTAGCCAGCCGGGGCCGCCGCTGGCTGCACGCCCCGGCCTGCACCATGAGCGTGGCCGATCACGTACACTTCATCTCCGCTCTGGGCGGAGTGGCCAATCCCAATTTCGACCTGAGCCTGCTGTTGCCCATAAACCTGGCCTATCTAAGAATGCGAGCTGGACGCCTGAGCAACCAGCTGATGGGATGATCCTGCTGGAAGGGAATGTTATGAGCATGGACGAGACCATATGCTTTAACCCTGCCACCGGTGAAGAAATGGGCCGCGTGCCCCTGCAAAGACCTGAAGAGGTAATGGCTGCGGCCCAGGCAGCTCGCGAGGCCCAACCCAGATGGGCGGCCACGCCGGTAAGGCAGCGGGCCAAGGCCGTTAAAAAGGTGCGCGACTATTTGGCCGACCATGGCGACCACCTGGCTGAGGTCATCGCGCGAGACAACGGCAAGACCCGCACCGACGCCCTGGTTGCCGAGGTCTTGCCCGCCACGGCGGCGGCCGCCTATTACGCCAAAAAGGCGGCAAAGTGGCTAAAGGACGAGAGGCCCGGCCCGGCCCTATGGCTCCTGGCCAACAAGCGCACCCGTTTGGTGCGCCATCCCTGGGGGGTGGTTGGCATCATAAGCCCTTGGAACTATCCTTTCAGCATCCCATTTTCCGAGGTGGTCTGCGCCCTGTTGGCGGGCAACTGCGTGCTTTTAAAAATGGCCAGCGAGACCCAGATGGTGGCCCAGGCCATGAGCCGCTGCCTGGCCGCGGCCGGCCTTCCCAAAGGAGTGTTCACCTGCCTCAACCTGCCGGGCCACCAGGCGGGCCCGGCCATGCTTCAGGCCGGGGTGGACAAGCTGTTCTTCACCGGCTCGGTAGGGGTGGGCCGTGAGCTCATGGCCCTGGCCGCGCCCAGCTTGACTCCGGTAAACCTGGAGCTGGGAGGCAACGACGCCATGCTGGTGTGCCCGGACGCGGACTTGGAGCGCGCGGCGACCGGAGCGGTGTGGGGAGGCATGATCAACACCGGCCAGACCTGCGGCGGGGTGGAGCGCATCTACGTGCACCACAGCGTGGCCGGCGAATTCCTGGACCGTTTGGGAGCCAAGGTAAAAGCACTCCGGGTGGGTTATGACACCGAGTTCAATGTGGACCTGGGGGCTATGACCACCACCCGGCAGGTGGAATTGGTAAAGGCGCACATAAAAGACGCCATGGCTCACGGAGCCAAGATCCACGCCCAGAGCGCCTGCGCCAAGGGCCCCAACTTTCTGCCCGCCACGGTGCTCACCCAGGTGGACCATTCCATGCGGGTAATGCGCGAGGAGACCTTCGGCCCGGTGTTGGCGGTGATGCCCGTAGGCAATATGGACCAGGCGGTGCTCTTGGCCAATGACTCGGACCTGGGGCTCACCGGCTCGGTGTGGTCGCGTGACCAGCGGGCTGCCCTGCGCCTGGCCCGGCGCATCAAGGCCGGGGTGGTGATGATAAACGACCACTTGATGAGCCATGGCCTGGCCGAGGCCCCCTGGGGCGGCTTCAAGGACTCGGGCCTGGGCCGCAGCCACGGCCGCGACGGCTTCAACGAAATGACCCAGGTGCAGGCTATTGTCAACGACCTCATGCCTTGGGCCAAGCGGGATTTGTGGTGGTATCCTCAGAGCTATGAGCAATACCAAGGCCTCCAGGGCCTGATCGAATTTCTTTACGGTCACGGCCTGCAAAGGCGCACCACCGGGCTGCGCAATCTGCTCAAGCTGCTGCCGCGCATGTTCCGGGCCTGTTGAGGAATGAATGACCGCCGAGCTTTATGCCCCTCCTGAGGCCTATGAGCGCGCCGCCGCGCGTCTGGAAAAGGCCCTTGGCTCCTGCGTGCTCTGTCCCCGCCGCTGCCGGGTGAACCGCCTGGAGGGCGAGCTGGGCTTTTGCCGGGCCCAGGCCTCTACCGCGGCGGTGAACACCAGTCAGCTTCACTTTGGCGAGGAGCCGCCCATTAGCGGGAGCAAGGGCTCGGGCACCGTGTTTTTCGCGGGCTGCACCCTGGCCTGCCGCTTTTGCCAGAACTGGCAGATCAGTCAGGCCGGGGGCGGCGAGGAGACCAGCCCCCAGGACCTGGCGGGAATCTTCCTGGGCCTGGAGATGGCCGGAGCCCACAACATCAACCTGGTGACTCCCACCCCCCATCTGGTGGTGATCCTCAAGGCCCTGGCCATAGCGCGGGGCTACGGCATGGCCGTGCCGGTGGTGTACAACACCTCGGGCTATGAGAGCGCGGCGGTGCTGCGCCAGATGGACGGCCTGATCGAAATCTACCTGCCAGACTTCAAGTACATTGATGACCAGGTGGCCGAGCGCCTGTCTCAGGCCCCCAACTACGTGGCCAACGCCCGGGCCTCCCTGGCCGAGATGCATCGCCAGGTGGGCAACCTCAAGCTGGAGGAAAATGGCGTCGCTTATCGCGGGGTGATGGTGCGCCATCTGGTGTTGCCGAACGGCTTCTCGGGCACCCCCCAGGTGTTGGCCCAGATCGCCGAGATCTGTGGCCCCGGTGCTTGGATCAGTCTCATGAGCCAGTACTTCCCCACCTACAAAGCCGCCGAGACGCCGGGTCTGGAGCGGCGCATCAACCGTCAGGAGTACAACGAAGCCACCGAGGCCATGCAACGCCTGGGCCTTAGCCGGGGCTATGTTCAGGGTCTGGCCTCAGCCACCGACAAGATGGTGCCCAGGTGGCGGAAATAGGGATAAGCTTAGGAGCCCTAGCCGCCAACGTTGTAATAATTTATGAAAAATACGGCTAAGGGGATCAATATGGATCCAACAAGGGCCAGCAACTCCCCGTACCCAAATGACCAGGATTTCTTGCCGTTAACTACATTTTGCAAATGGAAGAGGTCGCGCAGTTGGGAGATGTTTTCAGGCGAGGGCTGATGGACCACCCGGTCAAAGGATAGATCGATCTGCTCTACCAGGTCCTTGAGCCGCGAGTGCTTAATCTTGACCAGATGGTTGTGGATATTGATCTGGGGAATTATGAAATAGGCAAGTATAAAGGCCCCAAAAAATACTATTAATATTATTGAATATATGTCTCTACCGATATTACAAATAAATACTGTTGAAATTCCCAACAAGTAAACCAAGGCCATTACCAGGGATACTTTCCACAATACCGAGGATGCCATGCGTAAAAGGCTGGTATTGCTGTCAAAAATAGATGATCTTATCTCGATGGCTTTGCCTATGGAAAAAAACATTAAGGCGATGTTCAGAACCGTCCAAAAGCATGAACCGGCCAGAAATGCCATTATAAAGGTTACAACATAGGAATATATCTTCCCCACATGAGAAGTGAACAGATTGGCTCTTTCCAAGCTACCTGTTTTGGTTACGATTATTCCCACAAAAAGACCAAGGAGCAGGTTTTTAGGGGACCAAAATATTTTTTGGTACCAGCTACGTATCCAATCTTTCGCATTGATGTCTGAGTCCTTTATTAGCAAGGGGAAGGCATCGGCAATCCGATCCATCAGGAGCTCAAACAGTATCACCGAGTTAGCCAGAGCTGCTATTAGCGCGCATATGATGGCCAACAGCCATATCGCCTTTTGCTCTGCGCCGAATTCAACTGCAAACAACAATCCCACTGCGAACAGAAGCCCCGCAATAAATATCCAGGCTAACGGAAAAGGCAGCTTCAAAAACTCCTGTACCTTAGTTTGCCAGGCGTCCGGCCGGTCCTTGTACCTCCTGCCCTCCAGGGCCTCCTGATTAATTACTTGCTCAGCCATTCTTCCCCCATTTGGCCATGCGTGGCCGTCCGACCCTCGGGGGAGGGCCGCGAAAAATAAATGAGCCTATTTTTTTCTTTTTAAAAAAATTAGCCCACTACATTTGCCTAGGTCAACTAAAAATCCCTAGGAATAGTGGTCTATTTTTGCTCGGCGGCATCCTATGTCATAGCGGGTTAACTCCCGCACGTGCCCGGCCTGCGCCGGACATGGCTACGCAGCGTTTTCACAGTGATGACATAATGTTAGAGTTTTAAGGGGTGCTTAAAAAAGAATCCCTGCGTGCCACCGCCCAGTAAAAATTTTACAAATCGGACAGCGGCACGCAGGGGTGGGGGGCTATTTAGTTAGGCCTCCAGAGTGGTGACCTGTACTAACTTTATCAGACGCTCATAGTCTGCGTCCACACGTTTTTGTATGTAGGCGATATCTTCCGGTTTCAGGTGTCCGAACCGCCTTTGGCCCTTCAGGTACTCCTCTACCGGCTTGGGCTTCTTGATGTCGCGGCTCAGGATGAACTGGCCGTCAATCACCTCGAACAGGGGGAACACCTTGGTCTGCACCGCCAGGCGGGCCGCCTCGATGGAGGTCTCGGGGCCGCAGCGCCAGCCGGTGGGGCAGGGGCTGTAGATGTGAATGTAGGCCGGACCGGGAATGGTCACCGCCTTCTTCACCTTGTTCATCAGGTCCACATGCCAGGCCGGGGAAGCGGTGGCAACGTAGGGTACGTTGTGCGCCGCCGCGATCATGGGCATGTTTTTCTTCCAGGTCATCTGACCCTTGGACTTGGACCCCGGAGGGCTGGTCGTGGTCATGGCTCCATAGGGAGTGGAGCTGGACCGCTGGATGCCCGTGTTCATGTAGGCTTCGTTGTCCAGGCAGATGTAGGTGAAGTCGTGGCCGCGCTCCATAGCCCCGGACAGGGCCTGCAGGCCGATGTCGGCGGTGGCGCCGTCACCGGCGAAGGCCACGATCTTGGCGCCCGCGTCCTTGATCTTACCCTTGCGGATAAGCGCCTTGCGCCCGGCTTCCACTCCGCTGGCCACGGCGGCCGCGTTCTCGAAGGCCACGTGAATCCAGGGAGTTTCCCAGGCGGTCTGGTAGGACGAGGAGATGATCTCCATGCAGCCGGTGGCGCTGACCGCGATCATGTCCATGCCCACCGCCTTGGCCACCATACGCAGAGCCAAGACCTCGCCGCAGCCCTGGCAGGCGCGGTGTCCCTTGCTGAAGGGCTCCACCAAGGGAATGGTCTTGGGGGTTATTTTCTGGAAGTCCTTTAGTGCTTCGGCTGCGCTAATCATTCTTTCACCCCCACCATCTGGCAGGACATTTCTTCGCCGCTGGCCGCCGCCTTTTGGGCCGTTTCATACATCTCGATGAACTGGGCCCGGGTCACGTCACGGCCGCCCAGGCCGCAGACAAAGTTGGCCACGTATTGCTTGGCGCCCTTGGCGTACATCATGCCTCTGAGCTCGGTGGCCACCGGCCCGGCCGGTATACCGGGGCTCAGGGCGCGGTCGATCACTATCAGGGTCTTGGCCCCGGCAATGGCTTCCATGAAGTCATCCAAGGGGAAGGGCCGCCACAGGCGAATGCGCACCTGGCCGACCTTGATGCCGTCCTCGCGCATCTGGTCCACCGCGCTCATGGTGGTCTCGCCCAGCGAGCCCATGGTCACGAACAGCACCTCCGCGTCGTCGGTGCGGTAGGTCTCGATGGGCTTGTAGGTGCGGCCGAACTGCTCGGCCAAGCCTTCCCAGTGCTCTTTAATCACCGAGTAGGACTCTTCCAGAGCCACCAAGTTGGCTTTTTTGGCCTCAGTGTAGATCTCGGGCATGCCCACTATGCCCATGGAGATGGGATCGGCCGTGTCCAGGCTCTGGCTGGGCTCGAAGGGCGGCAAATAGGCGTCCACCTCTTCCTGGTCCGGCATCTCGATGGGCTCGATGACGTGGGTGAGGATGAAGCCGTCCAGGTTGACCGCCAC
>JAHLLJ010000147.1 GCA_020444205.1 Deltaproteobacteria bacterium
GCGCTCCGGGGCCCAGGACGCCCACGAGGCCATCCGCCCCACCAGCGGGGCCCGCACCCCCGAGGACATGGCCAAGTATCTCAGCGCCGACGAGCTCAAGCTCTACCGCCTTATCTGGCAGCGCTTTTTGGCCAGCCAGATGGCCCCGGCCATCTTCGACCGCACCCAGGCCGACATCGCCTCGGGCACCGGAGTGCTCAGGGCCAACGGCCAGATCAAGACCTTCCCCGGCTTCACTGCGGTTTACGAGGAGGGCAAGGACAACGGCGATGAGCCCGAGCAGGAAGGCCTGTTGCCTCCCCTGTCCCAGGGCCAGGAGCTCAAGCTGGAGGGCATCGACCCCAAGCAGCACTTCACCCAGCCGCCGCCGCGCTTTTCCGAGGCCAGCCTGGTCAAGGAGCTGGAGGAAAAGGGCATCGGCCGCCCCTCCACCTACTCGGCCATCCTGAGCACCCTGGTGGACCGCAAGTACGTGCGCAAGATCAAGCGCCAACTGGCTCCCACCGAGATGGGCCTGGTGGTCAACGACCTGTTGGTGGAAAGCTTCCCCAAGATCATGGAGGTGGACTTCACCGCCGAGCTTGAGCAGAGCCTGGACCAGGTGGAGGAGGGCAAGCGCGACTGGCGCAAGCTCTTGGACGAGTTCTACGTACCCTTTGCCAAAACCCTGGAAGAGGCCAAGACCACCATGCGCCAGGTCAAGGGCAAGGGCCTGGCCACCGACGTGGACTGCCCCGAGTGCGGCAAGAAAATGGCCATCCGCCTGGGCAAGCACGGCGAGTTCCTGGCTTGCTCCGGCTACCCCGACTGCAAGACCACCTTTGACTTCACCCGGGACGAAAAGGGCAACATCATTCCCGACGAACCCGCCCCGGACCCGGGCATAGCCTGCGAAAAGTGCGGCGCTCCCATGGCCGTGAAAAAGGGCCGCTACGGCCCCTTCCTGGCCTGCACCGCCTATCCCAAGTGCAGCCACATCCTGCCCCTGGATGAAAACGGCCAGGCCATGGAAAAACCGGCGGCCGAGCCCCTGGGCGAGGATTGCCCCAAGTGCGGCGGGCCTCTGGTGATAAAGCCCACCCGCAGCGGCGGGCGCTTCATCTCCTGCTCCAACTACCCCAAGTGTCGTTACAGCCGGGGCCTGCCCGTGGGGGTGGACTGCCCCAAGTGCGGCGGGGCCATCGTGGAAAAACGATCCCGCCGGGGCAAAAACTTCTACGGCTGCGATAATTACCCCAAGTGCGACTATGCCACCTGGAGCAAGCCGGTTGCCAAGGAGTGCCCTTCTTGCGGCCATCCTTTCGTGGTGGAAAAGAAGAAGGGGTCGGGGACGGTGTGTCCCGAATGCAAGGCCGAACAGGACTGACGGCTTCGCCAGGCACCGCATGGCGGTGTTGTCAATATCGCTCGGTCCTCGGGGTAGGTCTACTACCCCTGCGTCCCTCGCTCGTTTCCGCCTTGCCCTGCGGCGCCTGGCTGTGCCGTTTTTGTGCTGATGGGCCTTGTGCTTCGGGCGGTGTTGGCCTTTTCGCGTGAGCCTCGCTGTAGGCTTTGCTACAGCTCCGGCCATCGCTTGCCGGCGCGCCGCTGGCGGCGGAACGGGTCGAGGCGCCACGGTGCTTTCACATATGGTAATCGCTCCCGTTGATGCTCCTTGGCAGCCCAAGCCTTGGGCCACCTTGCCAGCGAACCCCTGGCTGTGCCGCTAGGGACTTGAAAGGGTATTTAGGCGGACGTTGTAATGAGGCTCGCGTTAGCCTAGCCGATCAAAACGAATAAAAAAGCCCCGCCCATTTGGGCGGGGCTTTTGCGTTATGCGTAGCGATAGGCTAACGGGGTAGCTTCTTGATCCAGCCGGACTGCTTGAACCAGCGCTTTTTCAGCTCGATCATGCCGCCGCCACCCTCCAGGGTGCCCAGGTAATTGTCCACCAGGTTTTGCAGCAAAGGCGCGTTGGCCGGCACGGCCACGCCCAGAGGCTCGAAGGTAAAGGGCTTTTGCAGGGCAGCCAGGTTGTCGGCCTTGTAGCGGAAGCTGGCCAGTACGCAGTAGGGGAAATCGGCGACCATCACCTGGGCCTTGCCGTCCAGCACCGCCTTGAGGGCGGCGTCCATGTCTTTATAGGCCACGACCTTGGCCTTGGGCAGAAGTTGCTTGGAGGTGATCTCGCCGGTGGTGCCCTTGGACACGGCCACGGTGTACTCGGGCTTGTTGAAGTCGGTCAGGTCGCGGATCTTTTGCATCATCTCACCCTTCATCAGGGCGCCCTGGCCGGTTATGAAGTAGGGTCCAGCGAAAAACACCTTGGCGTTGCGCACCGGAGACATGGTCATACCCGCGATCGCCAGGTCAACCTTGCCCGAATTCAAGGCGTCCAGGAGCTTGGGGAAGGGGATTACCTCGATCTTCAGCTTCACCTTGATGGCTTTGGCCAATATCTTGGCCAGGTCGATGTCCAAGCCCATGATGGTGCCGTCGGCCGCCTTGAAGTTGAAAGGGGGATAATCGGCCGAGGTGCCAACCACCAGTTCCCCCTTTTTCATAATCCTGTCCATCACCGGGTCGGCCAAGGCCGCCGAGGCCAGGGCCAAGGTCAAAAAGGCCACCAAAGCGATAACGATTCCGCTTTTCCGCATGAAACTCTCCTTGCAAATTGATTAGCCTAATAAAGGGGTATCATGGCCATAGTAGGGGCTCGATGACAAGTGTTATTCGCTACTAATGACCATGGAGACCTAAAAATGCCGGAGCACAGGGCCCCGGCATTGTTGGCCATGTCGATTACTCAGGCAACAGCCGCATCCAGGCTGGGCTTTTGAACCAGCGGTTTTTGAGGAACCCCAGCCTGCCGCCGCCTTCCATATTGAACAAAAAGTTGGTGACCAGGTTGTCCCACTGAGGATCGCTGGGAGGCAGGGCGATGCCCAAGGGTTCGAAGGTGAATGGCTTTTGCAAAGTGCCCAGCTTGGCCTCGGGGTTGCGGAACACCGCCACCGCGCAATAGGGGTAATCGGCCACCATGGCCTTGACCTGGCCGTTCAGGACCATGTCCAAGGCCTGCTCCAGGGTGTCGGCGGCCACTATCTTGGCCTTGCGCATAATCTGGCGGGCGGCCTGTTCGCTGGTGGTGCCCTTGGCCACGGCGATGGAAAAGCCCGGCTGGTTCACGTCGTCCAGGCCCTTGATGCCCTCGCCGACCTTGGAGGTGGCCAACAGGGTCTGGCCGGAAATGAAATAGGGACCCGCGAAGTAGACCTTGGCGTTGCGCCTGGGAGTAACGCTGATGCCTCCGATGGCCAGATCCACCTCGCCGGAGGCGGCCGCCGGGACCAGTCTCTCAAAGGGCATTTGGCGAACCTTCAGGCGCACCCCCAGGGATTGGGCCAGGGCCTTGACCAGGTCCATGTCCAGGCCGATGAACTTGCCCTCCTTGGTTTTGGCGGTCAGGGGCGGGTAGTCCCCGGTGGTGGCCACCACCAGCTCCTTTTGCTTGAGGATGCGCTGGATCACAGCTCCGGCCTGAGCCTGGGGCGCGGCCAAGGCCAGGCCCAGGAGCAGGGCCATTGCCAAATAGAACTTTTTCATGCTTTGTCCTCCCCCCGGCTCAGGCCAGTCCGGCATATATAAGGGCCAAGACCTTGGCGTCGGCGATCATGGAAGAAACCCTGGCGAACTCGTCGGGCTGGTGCACCGACTGCTCGCAGGAGTACCAAACCGCCACCGGCAAGCCCTTGCGGCGGAAAAATGAGGCCACCGTGCCGCCGCCCACTCCGCCTACCGTGGGCTCCAGGCCGCGCACCTGCTTTATTCCCCGCACCAGGGAGCGAACCACCGGGGACTGGGGATCGGTGGCCGGGGGTGACTGCACCCGGTTGACCACCTCCAACTCAACTTCGGCCCTTTCCTCGGCGGCAATGGCCCCGAAGCGCTGTTCAAAGGCGCTCATAACATCATCCAGGTCCATCCCCGGCAGGATGCGGCAGTCGATGTAGAACACGTCGCGTCCGGGTACGGTGTTTACGTTGGACACCCCGGCCTCCTTGCGGGTGGGCTCGCAGGTGCTCACCATGGGGTCGAACAAGGGGTCGGTGGCCCCAAAGCCCTGGGCCAGCTCCCTGGCGGCTATCATCATGCGGGCGGCGGTGTACAGGGCGTTGACCCCTTTGTGGGGGGTGGAGCCGTGCACCTGCTTGCCGATCACCGTGACCTTGAGCCAGAGCATGGATTTTTCAGCCACCTCGATGAAGCTGCCGTCGGGCTCGCCCACGTCGGGCACCAGAATCAAATCCTGGGGCGAGAACAGCTCCGGCCGTTTTTGCAGCAGGTGGTCCAGCCCGTAGGCCGAACCGGTCTCCTCGTCGGCCACGGCGATGAGCCCCACATCCCCGGCCGGGGACATGCCTTCCTCCTTGAGGGCCTTCATGGCGAAAAAGCCCGAGACCAAAGCGGCGTGGTCGTCCATCACCCCCCGGCCGTAGATGAGGTCGCCCTCCACCCTTAGCTCCCAGGGATCGCTGGACCACAGAGAGCGATCCCCCTCGGGCACCACGTCCAGATGGCCCAAGACCCACACCTTGGGGCCGCCGGAGCCGGGCATGACTCCCCAGAGATTGGGCCGCACACCGTCCGGCACCCGTTCATCCGGCGCGTCTTCGCGCAGCACGGTGAGACCCAGCTCTTTTAGCCAGCGCTCAAACACCAGGGCCTTTTTCATCTCGCCCTCGCCCTGGTTGGTGGGCCCCAGGGCGGGTATGGCCACCAGCTCGCGCTGGGCCTCGATCATCTGATCGCCGTAAGTGTCTATGCGTTCCAATAACTTGTGAACCTGGTCCATATGAGCTCCCTGTTGAATGCGAATTCAGCCGCTTTGGCCTGTCAGTAGGCTAGCCCGCCCGCCGCCGGGGGTCAAGGCGATTGACACTTGCATTTCAAAGGGTTAACATTCCTGACACCTTGAAGGTCCGCCCGGGAGCAGGTGTGCTGCCCCCCTTGGAACCCCGGGCCAAAGGAGAGCCGTGCCCGACGCTGTCGCCAAGGCGGCCCTGCCCCCGGAAGTCAGAAGATTTTCGGGGCTATACCGCTTTATTGACCCAGAGCGCTTTGCCGAGTTGGGCATCGACCCGGAGGACGTGCCCCTGGGCACCTACCCCGCCGAGGACCATCCGCCCTTTTTGCCCGACCGCTTGGGGGGCAACGCCTACGGCCTGGGCCTGTTTGAGCAGGCCACCTTGCCCCCGGAGCAGGCGCGCCTGGTGGAGGGGTTGGACCTGGCCGACTCCGAGGCGGTGTCAGCCAACTATCGCCAGCTGAACGACATTTTTAAACGTCTGGGCCTGCTGATCCGCTACACCCGCCACGGCAACCCCTTTTTCCTCATCCCCCGGCAGTATGTAGCCCACTTTTTGGTGGAGGTGAGGGCCAGGGCCGACGAGATCATCACCTTCTTGAGCGGGTTTATGGTGCGCCGCCTGCGCGAGACCATGCGGGTGGGCCTGCTCTCGGCCGAGAGCGAGCTCTTGTTGCCCGAGCTCACCAGCCGCATGCCCCATCTGGATTTCGTGGTGTTGGAGAGCCTGGAGCAACTTGCCGCCAACCGTACTCCCTTGGAGGCGGTGGTGTTGGTGGAAGAGCCCTGGGAGTTCTTTGCCGAGCGCCTGCGCCGGGCGGGCTGGGACACCCCCATGGACCGCCGCCGGCGCGAAGACCTGGGTTACTTCGCGGCCACCAGCCTCTACGACCTGTTGACCGAGGGCGGCGAGCTACTTATTCTGGCCGACCGCCCCTTGGCCAGCACCAATGAGACCATGCTGGTGACCTTTAAGAACCAGCTCGAGTTCAAGCGCTTCCTCATGTTCAGCCACGTCTACCGCACCAGGCGGCGCTACCAAAGCGGGGCGGGCATGAGCCTGGAGGTCAACCGCTTCGACTTCTACTCCTTCCTCTCGGGCCTGGGGGTGTACCACGAGACGGTGGAGGGGCTTTTGGAGGGCCGCAGCCTGGCCTACCTGGAGCCCCAGGAGATAGACGGCCTGGAGCACCAGGACCTGCCCCTGCCCCGGGGCAGCGACGAGCGCCAGCTCAATGCCTGGAGCCGGTGGTTCGGGGCGTTTTTCAGCCAGCAGCACCTGGGCATTGCCCTGCCCGAGGCCCAGGAGAGGGCCTGGGCCTCCCAGTACGAGATCGAGGGCGCCTTTCCCGAAACCCTGTGCATGTTCCATGGGGCGCGCCGCCAACCGCCGGAAACCACGGCAGCCATCGCCAGCCGGGTGCGGCGCAAACGCATCGCCGGTTGCGACAGGGAGCTGTTGGCCGCCTACAAGGATTCTTTCGACTACGTGCTCAGGGTCTTGGACATCCTGGAGCACATACGCCAAGGCACCTACACCGAGATGCCCGGCCTGGAGCTGAGCCGCCTGCGCAAACCCTTTGAGACCACAGTGCACCAGAGGCAGCTCAGGGAAGTGCGCCGCCTCATGGAGCTGGCTCCCCGCCTGGCCCGTCTGGAGCAGCGCTTGAACCCGGGCAAGCTCCTGGGGCCGCGCACCCCGGTCTTGGACAATTTGGAGAAGCTCTCCCTCATGGGGGTGGAGGCCGCCCCCCTGCTGCAGCTCTACCTCATGGTTCTGGGCCACAGCACCATGACCCGGGTCACCTTCGGCAAGCTGCCGGAAAGCTCCCTGGAGCCCCTGACCGATCTGAACAGCTACCAGGACCTGGTAGAGGCGGTGGCCGTGGTGCGCCTGTACCGCCTGCTTTCGGTGGCCGAGGCCGCGGCGGCCGGGCGCGGCAGCCTGAGCCGGGGACAGGCCTGGGAGATGTTCACCCTCTACGACAAGTGCATCAGGGTGCTTACCGAGCCGGAGCTCACCTGGACCGATATCTTGGACGAGCAGATCGGCCAAGTGGGCGGAGTGCAGGCCAAGGCCACCCGCAAGCTGCTAAAGCTTTTCGGCCTTTTTGAGCATCTGGACGACTGGCAGCGCCTGGAGCTGGCCGGCATGCGCGAGAAAGAGGCCCTGGCCGGCTTCGACCAACTCAAGCTGGAACGCATCGGCCAGGTAATCGAGCTGGTGCAGCAGGTGCGCCGCTTTGTGGAACACTTTTACGCCGGTGACTCGGCGGTCCGCCCCTATTTTTTCCGGGCCCTTCTTACCTGCGAGCTGCACGGCAGCGGCCGGCTGCTGCCCAGCCTGGGCACGGCGGCCAGCTTTACCCTGTTGTGGATTTGCGTGCACCTTAGCGAAAAGCACCTGATCAACTTCAACACCCTGTTGGCCAACGGCGACGAGGACGAGCTTGGCCAGCGCCTGGCCAAGCTGCGCCGGGCCTTGTTGGCCTTTTCGCCCCAGGAGCTTCCCCCGGAGCAATTGGGCCGCCTGCGCCGCGGCCTGGCCTCCGGCGGCGAGGCCTACCTGGGCGACTCGGGCATCTACCTGACCCTGGACCCGGCCACCGGGGCCCTGGTTCCCCATTTCATGGACCCCCGCCAGGAGTTGGCCCGGCTTAATCAGTTGGTGAGCCACACCCAGAGCCAGCCCTTGGCCGAGGTGCCCGCCCGCCGTTTGGTGGAGATGGACCGCTGCTGTTATGAGCTGGAGCGCTTCTTGGCCGCCCAGCCCCAGCCCCATCCCGGCGAGCTGTCGGACATGAACCAAACGCTGGAGAGGCTCAGGGCCCGTTTGGAGCGCTATCTGCTGGATGAGCTGTTGGTCTTGCCGCGCTTTTCGCAAAACCTGAGCCGCCTGCTCAGGCGATGTCCCCGCCTGATGGAGCGCATGCTGCCCCAGGGGGCGGAGCATCCCATGACCCGCCGCCGCCTGGCCGCCGCGGGCAAGCTGAGCGCCATGGACCTGCGCCGCCTGGAAGGCTTCCAGGACATGCAGCTCAGCCATGAGATGGCCCGCCAGGAGTTCGGGGCGGCCGCGGCGGGAATCGTGGGGGCCACCCCCTTGCAGTTCCAGCGCCTCACCGCCAGCCTGGCTCAGCTTCTGGACGTGCAGCCTTATCTGGGGCGGCTGATGATGCTCTCGGTGCTGCTCTATGAAGAGGACGAGCCGCCCAGGCCCGAAACCCTGGCCGCCTCGCCCATGCTGGCCCATTTGGACTTGAGCACCAGCCAGCGCCAGGACCTGGACTTTCTGCTGGAGCACCAGGGGCTTTTCCGCCAGGTGATTTTCGGCGAAGCCTGCCTGGTGGGTCTGCAGCCCCTGCTGGAAAGCAACGACCCGCCCATGGTGGAGGTGCTGTTCTTGTTGGCCGTGGTCTGCGGCGGTGCCCGGCGGGAGGGCTACCTCACCGAAGACATTCTGGAGCGCTATTTCTCCCTGCTCGATTTGGTGCGCCGCCTGGCACGCAAGCTCATCCCCGCCCGCCAGGCCCAGGACGAGTTGGTGGCCGACAACGCCAGACGCCGCCTGGCCCTGGAGCGTTACCTGGAGGTGCAGCCGGAGGGCTCGCCCACGGCCAGCCTGCGCCACCTGGTGGAAAACACCCGCCTGCCCCAAGAGGGGCGCGAAACCTGGCTGGCCCAGGGCCGGGTGCTCACCGGCCTCAACCGCTTGTTGCAGCTTAGGGGCCTGGTCTTGGTGGACTCCCAAGACCTGTTCATGCTCGACAACGAGGTGCCGCTCAAATACATCTACCGGCTCAAGGCCCTGCGCTCGGTGGGGGTCACCCACTTTGAGCGCGATCTTTACGAGGGGCGCCGGGTGCTCCGGGGCCTGGAGCAGCTAAGGCCCGAGGTGCAGGAGTTTTTGCTGCAATCACTCAGCGACAGCGGCCAGGCGGTGCGTTTGGCCTTTTTCGCTCCGGCGGCCGAGCGGCTCACCTATCCCAACCAGATACGCCTTTTGGTGCTGGGCTTGGCCGCCGCGGGCCTGGCCTCCCAAGAAAAAGACTGTCCGGTGACCGTGAGCTTCGCTCCCCTGGCCCGGGTCATGGACCGCAAGTTCGAGATGGTCAACGAGCTGGTCAGCTCCTTGGACGCCAAGGCCCTGGTGGACGATCCCAAGGGGCTAAGCCGTTTGGTGGAGGCCAAAGAGGGCTTGTCGCTAACCCTGGCTCCCGAGGGCGGCAAGGTGAGCCTGGCCGCCGAGGACCCTCTGCGCTTGGACCGCAAGATCGAGGCGGTGCGCCGGGCCTCCAGCCCGGGCAAGCTCAAACGCCTGTATCACGACGAGCTAAAGAAGCTGAGCCTCACCGCCCATCGCAACGCCGGCTACCAGCAACGCCTGGAAGAGGCTTTCCAAGCCAGCCTGGAGCGCCTGGGGTCCCAGATGCTGGAGCGGGTGGGCGCCTCCATGGCCGCGGTGGAGGATCTGGCCAGGCTGGAAGAGATGTTCAAGACCGCCTGGGAGCAGGGCCAGGAACTGCCCCTGGGGCCGGATCGCCAGGGCAGCCTGCGCGACTTGTTCGAGATGAACGCCGAGCGTCTGCGCTCTCAGGTGCTGGAGCGCCTTACCGCCCG
>JAHLLJ010000148.1 GCA_020444205.1 Deltaproteobacteria bacterium
CCGACCTCACCGGCCTGACCCTGCGCCAGGTGCTGGCCCTGGCCGGAAGCCGCCGCCTGCGGGTGCGGGCCACCGGTTGGGGCCGGGTGAGCTCCCAGGCTCCGGCTCCGGGCTCGCCGCTTAAGCGTGGCCAAAGCCTGCGGGTGGAACTGGCTCCGCCCACCCGGGGAGGTGCCTGATGCGCCTGAAAGAGCTTTTGCAAGGCCTGGAGGTGCAGGCGGTGCACGGCGAACTGCCGGACGATCAGGTGCTCGGCTTGGTCTATGATTCGCGCGTGGTGAAGCCGGGTTATGTGTTCGCCGCCCTTACCGGAGTGGCTGCCGACGGTCACGGCTATTTGGAAATGGCCGCCCAGCAGGGGGCCCTGGCCGCCCTGGTGCAGCGCAAGATGGAGGCGGCCCTGCCCCAGATACAGGTGCCCGACACCCGCCAGGCCCTGGCTCAGCTGGCCGACAGCTATTACGGCAGGCCCAGCCGCCACATGACCCTGGTGGGCATTACCGGCACCAACGGCAAGACCACGGTGAGCTATCTCATAGAGTCCCTGCTGGCCCAGCGCGGCCCGGCCGGGCTCCTGGGCACCGTGGAGCAGCGCTATCCCGGCAAGCGCCGCCCCTCGGCCATGACCACCCCCGAGTCGGTGGAGTTGCAAGCCGCCCTGGCTGAAATGTACCACGCCGGGGTCAAGGGCGTGGTCATGGAGGTGAGCAGTCACGCCCTGGAGCAGCACCGGGTGGCCAGCTGCCGCTTTGACGCAGCGGTGTTCACCAACCTTTCCCGCGACCATCTGGACTACCACGGGGACATGGACTCTTACTTCCAGGCCAAGCGCCGCCTGTTCAACCAGCTTTTGCCCCAGGCCAAGCGCCAGGGCAAGGACCCGGCGGCGGTGATCTGCGCCGACGACCCCAAGGGTTCCCATCTGGCGGGCGAGGCCACCGGCCTGCATCTGCGCACCCTGACCTACGGTTTTAGCGCGGCGGCTCGGGTGCGGGGCCTCTCGCCCCAGCTGGACCTGAGCGGCGGCCGCTGCCAGGTGGACTGGCCGGCAGGCTCCTTTGAGATGTCCACCCCCCTGGTGGGCCCCTACAACCTGCAAAACGCCCTGGCCGCCACAGCGGTGGGCTTGGCCCTGGACTTCGAGCCCGAGGAGATTCAGCGGGCCTTGGACGCGGTGCCCGGGGTGCCCGGCCGTCTACAGCGGGTGCCTGGCGCTCCCGGCGACCCCAGCGTGTTCGTGGATTATGCCCACAGCGACCAGGCCCTGGCCAGCGTGCTGGCCGCATTGCGCCCCCTGACCCCCGGACGCCTCATCTGCGTATTCGGGGCGGGCGGGGACCGCGACCAAGGCAAGCGCCCTCTTATGGGCCAGGCCGTGGGCATTGGGGCCGATTTGGCGGTGCTGACCAGCGACAATCCCCGTACCGAAGACCCCCTGGCTATCATGGCCATGGTGGAGCCCGGGCTGGTGGCCGCCGGAGCCCGCAAGGTGAACGGCCTGGACAGCGAGGGCCCGGCCTATGTTAGCGAGGCCAACCGGGCCGATGCCATCGCCCTGGCCATCGAGTCCGCCGGGCCCGAGGACGTGGTGCTCATCGCGGGCAAGGGGCATGAGGATTATCAGATCGTGGGCCGCGAGCGGCGGCACTTCGACGACCGCGAGCAGGCGGCGGCGGCTTTGGCCCGGCGCGGCGGCAAGGAGATGGGCCATGCCAGTGCTTGACGCCGCCATGGTGCTCCAGGCCACCGGCGCCCGGGCCCGGGGCGAGTGCCCGGTGCTGCCCTTCACCGGGGTGAGCACCGACACCCGCACCATCCAGGCGGGCGAGCTGTTCGTGGCCCTGAGCGGCCCCAACTTCGATGGCAACGAATTTTTGGACCAGGCGTTTGAACAGGGGGCCGCGGCGGCCTTGGTGCGCCGGGGAGCCCAGGCACCGGATGGCAATGGCCATTGCCTGTTGGAAGTGGAGGACACCCTCAAGGCCCTGGGCGATCTGGCCGCGGCCTGGCGGCGCGAGCACAGCGCCCTGGTGGCGGCCATTACCGGCAGCAACGGCAAGACCACCACCAAGGAAATGCTGGGGGCCATCCTGAGACGGCGCCACCAGGTGCTGGCCACCAAGGGCAACCTGAACAACCTCATCGGCCTGCCCCTGACCCTGCTGGGCCTTAGAGAGGCCCACACCGCCTGTGTGGTGGAGATGGGCATGAACGCGCCGGGCGAGATAGCTCGCCTCACCGAGATAGCCGCTCCCGAGGCCGGGGTGATCACCAACGTGGGCCCGGCCCACATCGGCATGCTGGGCTCCATGGAGGCCATAGCCAAGGCCAAGGCCGAGCTGTTCGAGGGTTTGAGCCCAGCGGCCACGGCGGTGGTCAACCTTGACGATCCCCTGCTGGCCCCTTACGCGGCCAGCCTGTCCTGCCGGGTGGTGAGCTTCGGCATAGAAGCCATGGCCGATGTGCGGGCAACCGATATCACCGCCTTGGGCGAGCAACAAAGTTTTGTGTTGGACCTGGCCGGGGAGGCGGTAGAGGTACGCCTGCCCGCCCCGGGAGTCCACAACGTCATGAACGCCCTGGCCGCCGCTGCCACGGCCTGGGCCCTGGGCCAAGGGGCCGACGCGGTGGCCGCCGGCCTGGAGGCCTTCACTCCGGTGCCCGGGCGCCTGGCCCTCACCGGCGAGCCGGGCGGCCCGGCGGTGGTGGACGACACTTACAACGCCAACCCGTTCTCAGTGGCTTGCGGCCTCCTGGCCGCCAAGGACATGGCCCAGGGGCGGCCTTTGGTGCTGGTGCTGGGCGACATGAAGGAGCTGGGCGAGTTCGCCGCCGAGCTGCATCATCAAACCGGCCTCAAGGCGGCTCAGGTTGGATGCCGCTTGGTGGTGGCCCTGGGTGAGCACGCCGAGCACGTGGCCGCCGGAGCCCGCCAAGGCGGCCTGTCCGCCCAACAAGCCCTGGTCTTCGCGGCCATGGAAGAGCTTCTGGAGGAGATTACGCAACTGTTGGACGCCCAGGACCTGGTCCTGGTCAAGGGATCGCGCTCCATGGGCATGGAGCGGGTGGTGGCCCGCTTGGGCGGCGGACAAGGAGGGGCGCACTAATGCTGTACCACCTCCTATATCCTCTGGCCGACTACTTCGGGGCCCTGAACGTATTTCGCTATATCACCTTCCGCACCATCTACGCGGCGGTGACCGCCTTGATGCTGGCCTGGCTCATGGGCCCCTGGGTGATCCACAAGCTGCAAGAGCTGCAAGTGGGCCAGTACATCCGCGAGCTGGGGCCGGAGAGCCACAAGGCCAAGGCGGGCACTCCCACCATGGGCGGAGTACTGATACTTTTCGCCATGACCGTCTCTCTGCTGCTGTGGGGGGACCTGGGCAACTTCTACCTCTGGGTGGCCATGGGGGTGACCTTATGCTACGGCCTGATCGGGTTCATGGACGACTACCTGAAAAAGGTGAGCAAGACCAACGAGGGCGGCCTGAGGGCGCGCAGCAAGTTCCTGATGCTGGCCCTGGTGGCCCTGGCGGCGGCCCTGGCCCTGTACCTGCACCCCGGCTACAGCACCAAGCTTTCCGTGCCCTTTTTCAAGCTGGTCCTGCCGGATCTGGGCTGGGGCTACATCCCCCTGGCCATGTTCATCCTGGTGGGGACCGCCAACGCGGTTAACCTCACCGACGGCCTGGACGGCCTGGCCGCCGGCCCGGTGCTCATCGCGGCGGGCACCTACCTGATTTTGAGCTACGTCACCGGCAACGTGAAGGCCGCCAGCTACCTGCAAATCTTCTACGTGCAGGGGGCGGGCGAGTTGGCCGTGTTCTGCGGCGCGGTGGTGGGCGCGGTGATGGGCTTCCTTTGGTACAACGCCTATCCCGCCCAGATTTTCATGGGCGACACCGGCTCCCTGTCCCTGGGCGGGGCCCTGGGCATCACCGCCGTGTGCACCAAGCACGAGATTCTCCTGACCCTGGTGGGCGGCTTGTTCGTGGTGGAGGCCCTTAGCGTCATTTTGCAGGTGGGCTTTTTCAAGATGAGCGGGGGCAAGCGCATTTTCCGCATGGCTCCCCTGCACCATCACTTTGAACTCAAGGGCTGGGCCGAGCCCAAGGTGATAGTGCGTTTTTGGATCATAGCCGTGGTGCTGGCCCTGGTGGCCATCTCCACCCTGAAGCTGAGGTGATTTTGGAGCTTAGGGGCAAAAAGGTCCTGGTGGTGGGCTTGGGCGTGAGTGGCCGGGCGGCGGCCCTGCTGTGCCTGGCCCAGGGCGCCGTGGTGCGCGCCACCGACCTGAACCCCATACCCCCGGTGGCCGACGAGTTGGCCGCGGCCGGGGTGCGCCTGTCCCTGGGCGGCCACCAGGAGCCTGACTTCTCCTGGGCCGAGCTCATCGTGCTCAGCCCTGGGGTGGACCACCGCCTGCCTGAGGTAGAGCAGGCCCGCGCCGCCGGAACCGAGGTGATCGGTGAGTTGGAGTTGGGCTGGCGCTTCACCAAATGCCCCACGGTGATGATCACCGGCACCAACGGCAAGAGCACGGTAACCACCCTGGTGGGCGACATCCTGAACCAGGCCGGATTCAAGACCCTGGTGGGCGGCAACCTGGGGCGGCCGGTTTGCGACATGGCTCTTGAGAGCGGCGAGGCCGACTGGCTGGTGGCTGAGGTCAGCTCCTTCCAGACCGACACCATGGACAAGCTGCGGCCCCGGGTGGGGGTGGTGCTCAACATCACCCCGGACCACCAGGACCGCTACCCGGATTTCGCGGCCTACGCCCACAGCAAGATGCGCCTGTTGGCCAACCAGGCGGGCGATGACGTGGCCGTGCTCTGCGCCGACGAGCCTGAGGTGTGGTCGCGGCGCGATGCCGCCCCGGCCCAGGTATGGGGCTACGGCGCGGATGGCCCCAAGCGCCCCGGCGGTTGGCTGGAAGGCGGTGAGTTGGTGTTGGACGCGGGCGGTAAAAGCCTGCGCCTGCCTCTGCCCAGCGGGCACCTGGCCATTGGTTTCAACCGGCTCAACTGCCTGGCCGCCTGCCTGGCCGCCCTGGCCTGCGGGGCCGAGGCCCCGGCCATGAGGGCGGCGCTGGAGAGCTTCCAGGCCTTGGGGCACCGCCTGGCCCTGGTGGGCGAGAAGGGCGGGGTGAGCTTTTACGACGACAGCAAGGGCACCAACGTGGGCGCGGTGGCCGCCGCTCTGGGAGCCCTGGAGCAGCCGGTGGTGCTCTTGTTGGGCGGCAGGGACAAGGACGGGCGCTTCGCCGACCTGGGGCCGCTGCTGGCCGAGCGCGCCGCGCGGGTGATTTGCTTTGGCGAGGCCGGGCCCAAGATCCAGGCCCAGATAAAAGATTTCGCGCTCAGCCACACGGCCCCGGATTTGGCTGCCGCGGTACATGAGGCCGCCCAGACGGCCGCGCCCGGCCAGGCGGTGCTACTCAGCCCCGGCTGCGCCAGCTTTGACGCCTATTCGGGATACGCCCAGCGGGGCGAGCATTTTCATGAGTTGGTCCGGGAGGTGATGCATGGCTGAAGCAGTGCTGAGCGCCCCCAAATCCACACCCGCAAGCCAGGCAGCCTCCCGGGTGGGAGACCCATGGCTGCTGTTGGCGGCCCTGGCTCTGGCCGGGGTGGGCCTGATCATGGTCTACTCGGCCGGCAGTGCCCTGGCCGCCCAGCGTTATAGCGATGGCGCCTATTTCTTCAAGGCTCAGGTCCTGCACGTCACCGCGGGCATCGTGGTCATGGGCCTGCTGACCCTTATGGACTACCGCCGTTTGGCTCGTTTCACCTACCCGGTGCTGCTGGGGGTGCTGGCCGCCCTGCTGCTGGTGCTTATCCCCGGGGTGGGCCACGAAGCGGGCGGGGCGGTTCGCTGGCTGCGCCTGGGGCCCCTCTCCATGCAGCCGGCGGAGATGGCCAAGCTGGCCCTGGTGCTCTACCTGGCCTACTCCCTTTCGCGCCACCAGGAGCAGATCAAAAGCTTCAGCCGGGGGTTGCTGCCCCATCTGGCGGTTACCTTCCTGCTGATCCTGCCCGTGGCCGCCGAGCCGGACCTGGGCATGAGCGTGATCCTGTTCTGCTTGTCGTGCCTCATGCTCTTCGTGGCCGGCGCGCGCCTGAGCTACCTGCTGGGCCTGCTGGCCATGGCTTCGCCGCTGGTGTGGGTGATGGTGGTGCACTTCCCCTGGCGCCTCAAGCGCATCCTGGCCTTCCTGGACCCCTGGAGCGACGCCAGCGGGGCGGGCTTCCAGATCATTCACAGCTTCTACGCCCTGGGCTCGGGCGGCCTTTGGGGCGCCGGGCTCAGCGCGGGCAAGCAAAAGCTGTTTTATCTGCCCGAGCCCCACACCGACTTCATCTTCAGCGTGCTGGGCGAGGAGCTGGGGCTGTGGGGCGTGATGTTGGTGCTGAGCCTGTTTTTGCTCCTGGTCATCCGGGGGGTGAAGATCGCCCTGGAGGCGCGGGAGCTTTTCGGCACCTACCTGGCCATGGGCGCCACCTTGATTATCGGGCTGCAGGCGTTCATCAACGCCGGGGTGGTCATGGGCCTGCTGCCTACCAAGGGCCTGACCATGCCCTTTATCAGCTATGGCGGCAGCTCCTTGTTGGTCAACTTCGCCTGCGTGGGCATCTTGCTCAGCGTGGCCGCGGGCAGTGGGAGGAAAGCTTGAGCGCCACGGTGCTCATAGCCGGTGGCGGCACCGGCGGCCATTTGTTCCCGGGCATGGCCGTGGCCGGCGAGATGCTGCGGGCGCGGCCCGGCCTGTCCCTGGCCTTTGTCAACGCCGGGCGGCCCTTGGAGAGCCGGGTGCTGTCCCAGGCGGGATATGGCCAGGAGATTCTGCCCGCCAAAGCCTTTCGGGGCAAGGGCATCTTCTCGCGCCTGGCCGCCTTGGCCGTGGTACCCGGCGCAGTGCTCAGGGCCATGGGCCTGATCCGCCGCCGCCGCCCCGGCCTGGTCCTGGCCGTGGGAGGCTACGCGGCCCTGCCCCTGGGCCTGGCCGCCTGGCTCTGCCGGGTGCCCCTGGCGGTGCAGGAGCAAAACGCCCTGCCTGGGCTGACCAACCGGGTCTTGGGCAAGGTGGCCACCGTGGCTTTCGTGGCTTTTGCCGCCGCCACTAAGCATTTCCCCGGCGGCAAGAGCGAATTCAAGGGCAACCCGGTGCGCCAGGAGCTTTTAGAGCAGGCTGAAAAGGTGGAGCGCGAGGACCCGGAGCAGCGCTTTACCGTGCTGGTCCTGGGCGGCAGCCAGGGGGCTCGCAGCCTGAACCAGGCTGTGACTGGAGCTTTGGAGCTGCTTAACGATCGCAAGGAGCGCATGTTTTTCATCCACCAGACCGGCGAGGCTGATGCGGATTGGGTGCGCCAGGCCTACGTCAAAGCAGGATTCGCCTCCGAGGTGGCCCCTTTCTTTGAACAGGTGGGCACCTGCTACGGCCGAGCCCACCTGGTGCTGTGCCGCTCCGGAGCGGGCACGGTGACCGAGGGCTTGGCCACCGGCCGGGCCATGGTCTGCGTGCCCTATCCTTATGCCGCCGGAGATCACCAGCGCCTCAACGCCCAGGCCCTGTTGGATGAGGGCGCGGCCCGCTTGATCCTGGACGCCGACCTAACCCCGGAGACGGCGGCTCAAGCCATCATCGAGTTGATGGATAACGCGGATCAACGCTCGGCCATGGAAGCCAGCGCCCGTGGCATGGCCCGTCCCCGGGCGGCGGTGGACATTGCCGGGCGCTGCCTGGAACTCATGAAGGAGGCGGCCTGATGTATCAGAGACACCAGCGCATCCACTTCGTGGGCATCGGCGGCATCGGCATGAGCGGCATCGCCGAAGTGCTTATCAACCTGGGCCACCAGGTGAGCGGCAGCGATCTCAAAGAGAGCAGCACCACCCGCCGTTTGGCCGAGTTGGGGGCCAGGATAGAAAAGGGCCACCACCGCGACCACGTGGAGGGGGCCGACGTGGTGGTGGTCTCCTCTGCGGTGCACGAGGACAACCCAGAGGTGCAGGGGGCCCGAGAGCGCCTGATCCCGGTGATTCCCCGGGCGGAGATGCTATCAGAGCTCATGCGCCTGAAGTACGGCGTGGCCGTGGCCGGGGCTCATGGCAAGACCACCTGCACCTCCCTGGTGGCCACCCTGCTAGCTGCCGGCGACCTGGACCCCACCGTGGTGGTGGGCGGCAAGGTGGGGGCCCTGGGTTCCAACGCCCGCCTGGGCTCGGGCGAGTTCCTGGTGGCCGAGGCCGACGAGAGCGACGGCTCCTTCACCCGGCTTACCCCGGTGGTGGTGGTGGTCACCAACGTTGACCGCGAGCACATGGAGCACTATGGCTCGGACCAGGCCCTGGACGAGGCCTTTGTGGAGTTCATGAACAAGGTGCCCTTTTACGGCGCGGCGGTGCTGTGCCTGGACGACGCCCGTCTGGCCGGGCTCATTCCGCAGGTCAACAAGCGCACCATCACCTATGGGCTGTCATCCCAGGCCGACATTCAGGCCCGCGATCTTCGCGCCAGCGGCCTGGGCGCCCAGTTCACTCTATATGTGCGCGGCGAGTCCGCCGGCACGGTGGAGCTGCCCCTGCCCGGCCGCCACAATGTGCAAAATGCCTTGGCCGCCTTGGCCGTGGCCCTGGAGCTGGGGGTGGACTTGGAGGCGGCCAAGCAGGGCTTGGGCAAGTTCCAGGGAGTGGGGCGGCGCTTCGAGGCCAAGGGCACCGGCCCCGGCGGTTGCCTGGTGGTGGATGACTACGGGCACCATCCCACCGAGATCAAGGCCACCTTGGCCGCGGCCCGCGAATGCTGGCCGGACCGCCGCCTGGTGGTGGTCCATCAGCCCCACCGCTACAGCCGTCTGAAGGATTTGTTCGACGAGTTCACCACCGCCTTCTACGGGGCGGACGAACTGCTGATCTTGGATATATACGCCGCCGGGGAAACCGAAGACCCCTCGGTGAGCGCCGAGGGTTTGGCCGAGGCCATCAGGGCCCATGGCCACCGCTCAGTGGAGTACGTGGGCAGCCGCCGGGACGCGGCGGCCAAATTGACCAGGCTGCTGGGGCCCACGGATGTGCTTTTAACCCTGGGCGCGGGCGACGTATGGCGCCTGGGCGAGGAGCTGGTGAAGAGCCATGCCGAGTGAGCTTAAAGAGCTGATTAAGGGCGGGCTGGGCTCCAGGGCCCGCTTTGACGAGCCCATGAGCCGCCACACCACCTGGGGCGTGGGCGGCCCGGCCTGGTGCC
>JAHLLJ010000149.1 GCA_020444205.1 Deltaproteobacteria bacterium
GGGCCTCGGAGCGGAAGGGGCCCACCACCAGGGCGTGAGGCTTTTTCTCCAGGATGAGTTTTTCCATGCCCAACAAGGCCTCGGGCACGGGCACGCCGGGAGCAGCGTCGCGGATGTCGATGGACTCAACCGCGAAGGGCAGCATCTTGCCGCCCACCTTGACTCCGCCCGCCTTGTTGATCTCCTCCACGGCCAGATTGACCGCGTTGTTGGCTTCCTTGCCTTCCAGGAAGTTCAAGGAGGTGGTTACCCCGATTACGATTTTGTCCGCCGCCATTGCCCCGGCCGGTGCCAGGAACAAGGCGGTCAGGAGCAGGGCGATGGCCGTCAAGCAGGTCAACTTCCTCATCTAAAAGTCCTCCCCTTTAAGGTGGGTGGGGCACCCGGCCCCATACCCAAAAAAGTACGCCACCCCTGTCCCCTGCTGCCGCCGCTTGCTGCGCGGGGTGCTGGCGTACACTATTGCAAGTAGTGGTCCATTCATGGTCAATCATTATAACATACTGATTTATTTGCATTATTTATTATGGCCCTAAAAAGGACGCCTCCCCGACTGTAACCATGGGTAACACCTGGCATATCCTCCTGAGCATCCCTAGTGGGGATGCAGCCATATAGTGGCGGTTACCGAGGGGTTAAGTGGGTTAGTAACTTTTGGTAACGACTTTGAGCCTGATGTGTCTAAAGGTAACACCTGGTTCACGGTGTGGGCACAAAGGCGGGCAGCTCTATGTCACCTTCGGCGATGGCCGGGGGGAAAACAATGCGCCGAGTACCCTTGGGGGTCCATTGAATCACCGCGGCCAGGGCCTCGCGCTGGGGGTCTTGGCCGAAAAAGGCCTGGTGGTCGGGATGGAAACGAATCCGGCCCATGCAGCCCCGGCGGTCGGTGGCCTCCAAGGCGCTCACCAGGGCGGAGGGATCCAGGGTGCCCGCCCGTTCCATGGCCTGAGCCAGGATGTACACCGACTCATAGGACGGTGCCGGCCCGTGGCCCGACTGCACCTGGCGGCCCCAGCGCTTTGTAAAAGCCTGGTAAAAAGCTGCGGCCGGGGGGTAGCGGCGGCTGGGCACGTTGCCCAGCTCAAAGATCACGTTGAGGCTGCCCACCACCTGGCCCTGGAACTCTTGCCAGGCCTCGGAGCCCACCAGGGGGGAAACAAAGCCGCAGAGCAGAGCCGGGACCTTGAGCCGCCGCCATTGACGGGCCAGGCCCCCGCTGTGGGGCGAATCAAAGATGCACAGCAGGGCCTGGGCGCCTTGTGCCCTGGCCGCCTCCAGGGCCTGGGAAAAATCGCGCGCCCCGCTGGGGAAGCTTTTTTGCCCCAGCACCTGCCAGCCGGCCCGCCGGAAAAACAGGCGGATCATCTTGGAGGCGGTGGTGCGGGCCCAGGCCACGTCCTGGTTGAGGATGTACACCCGCCGGAAACCGAAGCGCTGCTCCAGAAAGCGCATGGAGCTGATAAGGTAGTCCACCAGATATCGGGTGTTGAGCCCCACCCGGAAAATATTGCCATAGGCGGGGTTCTTGAGCACCATGGCCTCGGAAGCCGGAGTCA
Source organism: Deltaproteobacteria bacterium (assembly GCA_020444205.1). GTDB lineage: Bacteria > Desulfobacterota > Desulfarculia > Desulfarculales > Desulfarculaceae > Desulfoferula. The sequence continues at coordinate 1,560 of JAHLLJ010000149.1, forward strand.
TGGCGATGGTGCCCAGCAGGGGGATGCGCCGCTGGGCCAAAAGGTCCATGGAGCTAAGCAGCACCTCGGAACGAAAGGGCCCCACAACCAGGGCGTTGAGCCGGGGGTTATTCAGGAAACGGCCAAACGAGGCCACCGCATCCTCCACCGCCACCCCTAGGGCGGCCCCCCTGAGGTCGTGGGACACCACCTTTAGAGGCAAACGCCTGTCGCCGATGCGCACTCCGCCGGCCGCGTTTATCTCCTGTGCGGCCAGGCGCACGGCCATGAGGCTTTCGCGCCCCTCCAGCAGGGTGAGGCTGGTGGGCACCCCCAGCACGATCTCTTTGGGCGGGGAAGCGGCCCGCCCCGCGCCGGGCGGGATAAGCAGCAGGGCCAGAGCCAGCAGGGCCGCTCTAATCGTTGCTCTCGCCCACCCCATAGCGCTCCAGCTTTTCATAAAGCCCCTTGCGGGAGATGCCCAGGCGCTTGGCGGCCTGGCTCTTGTTGCCCCCGCACTGGGCCAGGGTTTTTTCGATGAGCTCGCGCTCCATGTCTTTGATGGTGGCCCCTTCCTCGGGCAAACCGCTGATGATGCCGCCGGGGGATGGGCTGGTTGGCTCCTCATCTCCGAGAAGGTCTGAAAAATCCTCCCAGCCCAGGCGCTGGCTCTTGGAAAGTATCACCGCGCGCGCGATGACGTTCTCCAACTGGCGTACGTTGCCCGGCCAGGGGTGTTCCATCAGGGCCTGCATGGCCCGGGGGCTCACCCCCACCACCGGCTTGGAGTAACGCTGAGACATGCGCTCCACAAAGTACTTCACCAGTAGAGGGATGTCCTCGCTACGCTGGCGCAGGGGGGGCAGATCCAGGCCGATCACCTCGATGCGGTAAACCAAATCACCCAGGAACTTGCCCTTTTCTATAAGTTGGTTCAGGTCTAGGTTGGTGGCGGCCAGCAGGCGCACATCCACCCTCCGGGGAGTGTGCCCTCCCACCGGCTCAAAGGTGCGCTCCTGCAAAAAGCGCAGCAGCTTGGCTTGCAAAGCCAGGCTCATGTGGCCGATTTCGTCCAAAAAAAGAGTGCCCCCGTCGGCCAGCTCCAGGCGGCCTTTCTTGTCCCCAGAGGCTCCAGTAAAGGCGCCCTTTACGTAGCCGAACAGCTCGGCCTCCAGCAGGGATTCGGTAAGGGCGGCGCAGTTGATACACACCAAAGGCCCGGTGGCCCGGGGGCTCTCGGCGTGCAGGGCCCTGGCCAAAAGCTCCTTGCCCGTGCCGGTCTCGCCGTGGATGAGCACCGAGGCGTCGGTGGGGCCCACGGTGCGCACCAGGTCGAACACCTCGGTCATAACCGGGCTGGTGCCGATGATGCCGTGGAAGGAGCCTTCGGACTCCACCCGGCGGCGCAGGCTGTCCAGCTCCCGGGACATGCGCCGCTGGCGGATGGCCTTGTCCAATACGATGGACAGCTCCTCGTAATCCAGAGGCTTGAACAGATAGTCGGCCACCCCCTGTTTGAGGGCCTCCACCGCCGAGCGGGCCGTGGCATGGGCGGTCATGATCACGAAAGGCGGGGCATCGCTCTCATAACTCATGCGCCTAAACAGGTCCAGGCCGTTCATGGCCGGCATCTTCAGGTCAGCCAGCACCACGTCCAGGTCCGGATGGTCATGATACTGAGCTAGGGCCTCCTCTCCGCTGGAGGCGGTGAGCACCTCATAGCCCTCATCGGCCAAAATGGCCATGAGCACCTTGAGGGCATTGATGCGGTCATCCACCACCAATATCTTGCGGGGGCTATCCAACAGGCCTCTCCCGGTCCGCCTGGCTGGCGGGCGTATAAGGTAATTTTATTATAACCGTAGTACCCTGGCCCGGGCGGCTCTGAACCTCCAGTTCGCCGCCGTGACCCTGCACGATGCCCAGGCTCAGGGTCAGGCCCAGGCCGGTACCCGCGTCCTTGGTGGTGAAGAAGGGATCGAAAATACTGGCCTGCTGCTCGGGAGTGATGCCCGAGCCGTTGTCCTCCACGGCCAGGCGCACCTGGCCCTTGACTCCCGGCGCGGGACGCTGCCAGGTGGTGGAGAAGGTGACGTAGCCGCCCTCGGCGGGCAAAGCGTCCATGGCGTTGATCAACAGGTTCACCAGCACCTGCTCTATCTGGTGGGGGTCCAGCATCACCAGGGGCAGGGTTTCGTCCAATAGGTCGTGGAAGCGTATATCCCGCTTGGCCGCCTCGGCCTGGAACAGGGTCTGCACCGACTTGATCAGGGCGTTCAAGTCGGTGAGCACCGGCTTGGGCGGAGCCTGGCGGGCGAAGTAGAGGAACTCGGTGACAAAGCGGTTGAGCCGCTCTATCTCCTCGCACACGATCTTTCCGTACTCGCTTATCAAGGGGTCGTCGGCGCGCCGCCGCTGCAAATGGACCATGGCCCCTTGCATGGCGCTCAGGGGATTGCGGATCTCATGGGCCACCCCCGCGCTTAGCCGCCCCAAGGAAACCAGCTTCTCGCTGCGCACCAGCTCGGCCTGGGTGCGCTCCAGGTTGCGGCTCATACGGTTGAAGGCCCGGGTTAGCTCGCCCAACTCGTCGCGGGAGGTGACCGGCAGCTCCCGGGCCGAGCGCCCGGCTGCCAGGCGTTCGGTTGCCGCGGCCAGGCTGCGCACCGGCTTGACCAGGTTATAGGAGAGGATGCTCACCCCGGTGACCGCCAGCAACAGGGCGATGATCATTATCTGCAACACCCGGTCTTGGATGGCGTTGGCCTCCTGGCGAAACTCCTTAACCGGAATGGTGGCGGCCACCGACCAGTGCAAGGTGGGGATGGGGGCAAAGGCAGCCACCTTTTCCTCGCCTTGGAATTGATAGGTGCGCCAGCCTGTCTCCCCGGCCATCATGTCGGCCAACAAACGGCCCAGGCTGTCCGGCCCCACCTCCGGACCCAGCTCATAAGGCTGGGCATGGGGGTGGGCTATGTTGCGGCCGCTCTGATCCACCAAAAAGGCGTAGCCACGCTGGCCCACTTTAATGTCGCGCACCATCTGGGTGATGCGCGAAAAGTCCAGGTCGATTATCACCACGCCGGTGAAGCGGTCCCAGGGGCTGTCCGTGGGCTTGGCGCAGTGCATGATCAGGCTGCCCACCTCGGGTGCTCGTTTAAGGGAAGAAAAATAAACCCCGCCAGGCACCGGGCGGCGGGCGCTGTCCATAAGCGAGGCGGGGACTTGTTCCAGGGGCGGGTCGCTTTGCCCCCGGCGCACCTTGATCAGCTCTCGGCCCGAGGCGTCCACGTAGCGCAGTTGCCAGTAGTAGGGAGTGCGGGCCAAAAAGTCCTGAAACAGGCGCACGATGTTGTCACGGTTGAAGCCGGCCTCGGCCTTGAGCCGGAAGGAGCGGGCCAGGTTGTACTCCTCTATGAGCGGCAGGCCGGTGATGGTGGCCAGGTCGATGCGGCAGGAGTGCAGCACATCGTCGATCTTTTTGGCCGCCGCCTCCACCTGCACCATCTGCTCCTGGCGCACCAGGCGGTTCACCCGCTCCACCGAGGCCTGGATGGAAAAGTAGCCCACCACCGCGGTGGGCAGCACCACCAAGGGCAAGATGAACAGCAGCAGCTTGTAAAAGATGGAGGACTTGAGTTTCATAGCCGCCGGTCTGGGCCTAAACGACCCATCATGGTTGCCCAATTGACCGGGTGCTGTCTAGACCATCAAATAGCGCTTGCGCACCTCTTCGTCGGCTCTCAAATCTTCGATGGTGCCGGAGTAGCGGATCACTCCGTTGTCAATGATGTAGCCTCGGTCAGCCAGCCCCAGGGCCACTTCCTGGTTCTGTTCGGCCAACAGCACGGTCAATCCGGTCTGTTTAAGGCTCGCAATCTGATCTGCCAGCATCCTGACCACCAGGGGGGCAAGCCCCTCGGTGGGTTCGTCCAGCAGCAGAAAATCGGGATTGGTCATCAGGGCCCGGGCGATGGTGAGCATCTGCTGCTCGCCGCCGCTGAGGAACCCGGCCTGGCGTCCGTCTATCTCGGCCAGGGGCGGGAAGAAGCTGTAGACCCTGTCCTTGGTCCATTGGTCTTTGCCGGTTCCGCCACGGGCCACTATTTCCAGGTTTTCCCCTACCGTGAGGTCGGCGAAAACCCGGCGGTCATCGGGCACGTAACCCAAACCCAGGCGGGCCCTGAGATGGGCCTTTAGGTTGGTGATGTCCTGGCCCTTGTAAACTATGCTCCCGCGCTTGGGCGGAGTCAGGCCCATGATGGAGCGCATAGTGGTGCTTTTGCCCGCGCCATTGCGCCCCAGCAAACAGACCACCTCGCCGCTTTTCACCGTCAGGCTCACGTCAAACAGTATATGGCTGAGGCCGTAGTAGGTGTGTACGCCTTTGAGCTCAAGCATCGCCATGGCCTCCCAGATAGGCCTGCTGCACATTCTCGTCGCAGCGCACCTCGTCGCAAGTGCCCTGGGCGATGGTCTCGCCCTGGCGCATGACCATGATGCGCTGGGCCAGGTTGAACACCAGCTCCATGTCGTGCTCGCAGAACAGGATGGTGATGCCCATGTCGCCGTTGAGGCGCTGGATCAGGCCCATGGTGGCCTTGGTCTCCTCGGGGCTCATGCCCGCGGTGGGCTCGTCCATGATCAGAAGCTCGGGCCGGTTGCCCAGGGCGATGGCCATCTCCAACACCTTGCTGTCCCCGTGGGACAGGGTGCCGCTGATCACCTCGGCCTTGGCCGCCAAACCTACGTTTTCCAAAATCTCCATGGTCTCGTCGCCGGCCAGGCGCACCGCCGGGGTGAACAGGCGCAAGACCTGGCGCTTGCGGGCCAGCACCGCCACCCGCACGTTTTCGAAAACGCTCATGCGCGGGAACACGCTCACCACCTGATAGGACAGGCTTAGCCCTTGGCGGCAGATCCGGTGGGGGGGCAGGCCCGCGATGTCATGACCCTTGAACACCACCCTCCCCTGGTTGGGTTTGAGCTGGCCGGTAATGAGCTTGAACAGGGTGGTCTTGCCCGCGCCGTTGGGCCCGATCACCGCCACGATCTCGCCCTGCTCCACGGTCAGGTTGGCATCGGACACCGCCAGAAAGGCGTCAAAGGACTTGCGCAGATGCTCTACTGCAAGCATGTCAGCCCTCCTCCCGGGCGGCCCGGCCGCGCCCCAGGCGGGAGGTAAAGAACCCCAACACCCCCTCGGGTAGGAAAAAGATGAGCAGCATGAGGATGATGCCCAGCACCATGGTCCAGTAGTCGGTGTAGATGCCCACCACCGCCCGCAACGCCACCACCATACCCGCGCCCAGCATGGGCCCCAGGAAGGTAAACCACCCTCCCAGCAGGCACATGATGATCACTTCAAGGGACAGGGTCCAGAAGAGCATGTCCGGGAAGACGCTGCCCTCCACGGTGACGAACAAGGTGCCCGCCACCCCGCCGAAGAATCCGGCGATGACCAGGCCGATGAGCTGGTGCAGACGCACGTTGACCCCAATGGCCTCGGCCCTCTCGGGATTGTCGCGTATGCTCTGGAATACCCGTCCAAAGGGCGAGTTGACGATAAGGTACATCAGAATCAAACACGCCACGGTGACGATGAACACGAAGTAGTAGGCACCGTCGATGGAGCCGATGATCCGGGGCACCGGCACGCCGTGCATGCCGTCATCGCCGCCGGTAAAGGAATACCAACGGAACACCACGGCCCACACCAGGCTGCCCAGGGAAATTTGCAGCATGCCGAAGTACAGCTTGCTCAGGCGCACACAGATGATGCCCATAAGCAGGCTGAGCGCCGCGGCCACCAACGGGCCCAGCAGATAGCCCCACCAGGGGCTTACCCCGCCGCGCACCGTGAGCAGGGCGGCGGCATAGGCCCCCACCCCGTAGAACACCGCGTGGTTGAACTGGTACATGCCGCCAAAGCCAAGAACCATGTTCAGGCTGGTGGCCAGCAGGCCGGTGACCATCATAAGGGCCACCAGGTAGATGTAGTAGCGGCTGGCCATACTGGGGAACAGGGCCAGGGCGGCCAACAGGACGGCCACCGTAATCAGGCTGCGGGAGCTAAGAAGTTTTTGTTTCTGCAAAACCATCCCTCCCCTTACCAGGTGCTCTTAAGCAGGCCCTTGGGCCTGAAGATGAGCACGATGGTCACCGCCACATAGGGAAAGACGATGGCGAACTGAGGCCACACCAGGATGCCGATGGAGTCGGTGATCCCGAATATGGCCGCGCCCAAAAGAGCGCCCCACATGTTGCCCAGGCCGCCGATAATCACGATGAGGAAGGCCTCCATGATTATGGCGTGGTCCATGCCCTGGGTGATGTTTTGGGTGGGGGCCACCAAGGCGCCGCCCAGGCCGGCCATGAGGCAGCCCAGGCAAAAGACAAAGGCGAACACCCAGCTCACGTTGATGCCCATGGCCGCCACCATCTCCCGGTCCACCGCCGCGGCCCTGGCTATCTTGCCGATCTTGGTCTTGTTGGTCAGGGCCCACAAACCCAGGGCCACCAGGGGGCCCATTATCAGCAAAAACAGGTTGTAGCGGGGAAAGGGCATGCCGGCCAAGGAGAAGGAACCCTGCATCATGGGCGGAGCGGCCAGGGATCGGTAGTCCGAGCCCCAGACCAGCTTGACCACGTCGCCCAGCACCAGCATGAGCGAAAAGGTGAACAGCAGAAGCATGAGGTGCTCACGCTCGTAAAGATGGCAAAAGATGCCTCTCTCCACGGCCAGGCTGAGCAGGCCCACCGCCACTGGGGCCACGGCCATGGCCACCCAGAAACCGGTCTGGCCGCCGATGAAGGTGGCCACCGAGTAGGTGATAAAGGCCCCGATCATGTACAGGGAACCGTGGGAAACGTTGGGTATCCTGAGCACTCCCAGGATGAGGCTGAGCCCGGAGCTGACTATGAACAAGATGGTGGTGCGGCTGAGCCCCACCAACAACTGCTGCCCCAGGGCGGCCAAGGTTATATGGCTTGCCGAATCCATGGACTCCTCTTGGCGCGCGCAAGCAGAATAATTGGCATAGACCCCGGCGGACGGAGCTCTGCCGATCCGTCCGCCGGGGGTTGTTAGCGTTGGTATCCGGAGCTACTTGCCCCGTGCCTTCATGATTTCGTCCAGGTCGGGAGCGGCTTCGGCCGGGCTGATGGTCACGATGCCGTCGGCCACCAGGAAGTCGTAGTCGGGTGACTTCTTGGTAACGCCCATATACATGGGCAGCAGGGCCTGGTGATCTTCCTTGCGCAACTGCACCGGCCCCACCGGAGTCTGCACGGTAGCTCCTTCCACCGCGTCGATGAACTTCTCGGTGTCCAGGCTCTTGGTCTTTTGGTAGCCCTGGGTAACCAGCTCGGCGGTGATGTAGCCGTAGAGCGCGCCCACAGTGGGCAGGCGGCCATAAGCGTCCTTGAACTCCTTGACGAATGCCTTGTTAGCCGCGCTGTCGGGATGGTAGAAGAAGTAATTGCTGGTGCCCAATACGCCCTCTGGGGCGTTTTTGCCCACCGGACGCAGGGTGGCCAGCTCGGCGGCGGTATGCATGAAGAAAGGAACCTTCTTGTTGAAGCCGGTGGCCTGAGCGGCCTTGAGGAAGGGCACGCAGTCGCGGCCGCCGGTGGCCACGATCACCGCG
>JAHLLJ010000150.1 GCA_020444205.1 Deltaproteobacteria bacterium
CTCCCTGCATCATCTTCATCGACGAGATCGACGCGGTGGGCCGCCACCGGGGCGCGGGCCTGGGCGGCGGGCATGACGAGCGCGAGCAGACCCTGAACCAGCTATTGGTGGAGATGGACGGATTCGAGTCCAACGAAGGGGTCATCCTCATCGCGGCCACCAACCGCCCCGATGTCTTGGACCCGGCCCTGCTGCGCCCCGGCCGTTTCGACCGCCAGGTGGTGGTGCCCACTCCCGATGTAAAGGGCCGCGAAGCCATCTTGCAGGTACACACCCGGCGCACCCCCCTGTCGCCGGACGTGGACCTTTCGGTGCTGGCCCGGGGCACTCCCGGCTTCTCCGGCGCCGATCTGGAAAATATGGTCAACGAGGCCGCCCTTATCGCCGCCCGCGACGACAAGAACCGCATCGACATGGTGGATTTTGAGAAGGCCAAGGACAAGGTGATGATGGGCGCCGAGCGGCGCAGCCTCATCCTCAGCGAGGACGAGAAGCGCACCACCGCCTATCACGAGGCGGGCCACGCCCTGGTGGCGGTGCTCACTCCAGGCACCGACCCGGTGCACAAGGTGACCATCATCCCCCGCGGCCGGGCCCTGGGCCTCACCCAGCAGCTTCCCGTGGACGAGCGCCACACCTACAGCCGCGACTACCTGATCAACAACCTGGCCGTGCTCCTGGGCGGCCGCTCGGCCGAGGAGCTGGTGCTGGAGACCTTCACCACCGGCGCGGGCAACGACCTGGAACGGGCCACCGAGCTGGCCCGTAAGATGGTCTGCGAGTGGGGCATGAGCGAGGTCTTGGGCCCGCTCACTTTCGGCAAGGGCGACGAGCAGATATTCCTGGGCCGCGAAATAAGCCAGCACCGGGATTACTCCGAGGAGACCGCACGCACCATCGACCACGAGGTAAAGCGCCTGGTCACCGAGGCCCATGAGGAGGCTACCGGCCTGCTCGAAGGCCACCTGGAGGTGCTGCACAACCTGGCCGGAGCCTTGTTGGTGGAAGAGACCCTGGATGCCGAGGCGGTGCAAGCCATATTGGCGGGCAGGCCCCGCCCCCGGGCGCCTCAGCCTCCGGTACCCCCGGAATCGGACCCCCAAGGCCCCCAAGGTTCCACTCCCCCGCCGGAGGCGGGCGATGAACAGGCCGGTGTCTAAGCAGGCGCGCAGGATACCTTTGCCCCACGGCGGCCTCCAGTTGGGGCCGTCCACCCTGATAATGGGGGTGGTAAACGTCACCCCCGACTCCTTCAGCGACGGCGGCCTGTTTTACGCCAAGGCCCAGGCCGTTGAGCAGGGGCTGGCCCTGGCCGAAGCCGGGGCCGATATCCTGGACGTGGGCGGGGAAACCACCCGGCCCGGCTCCGAGCCCACCCCGGCGGCCGAGGAAATGGAGCGGGTGCTCCCGGTTATACAAGAGCTTGCCCGCCGGTGCCCGGCGGTGATCAGCGTGGACACCTACAAGGCCGAGGTGGCCCGGGCGGCCGTGGAAGCCGGGGCTCGTATCATCAACGACGTCACCGCCCTGGGCGGCGATCCGGACATGGCCGCCGTGGCGGCCGATACCAAGGCCGGGCTGGTTCTAATGCACATGCAGGGCGAACCCCGTACCATGCAGGCCAACCCCATCTACGGGGACGTGGTGGCCGAGGTGCGCGAGTTTTTAGCCCAGCGCGCCGACCGTGCCCAAGCCGCGGGAGTGGACAAGGAGTCCATAATCCTGGACCCGGGCATCGGCTTCGGCAAAACCCTGGAGCACAACCTGGCCCTGATTCGCAACTTGGCCGCTCTGGCCGAACTGGGCTATCCGGTGCTGTTGGGGGCCAGCCGCAAGAGATTTATCGGCACCTTGACCGGGCGCGAGATACCCAAAGAGCGCTTGTGGGGCTCGGTGGGCGTGCATGTGTTGGGCGCCGCCCTGGGGGCGGACATCGTTCGGGTACACGACGTGGCCCCGCTGAAAGAGGCCTTGACGGTTTGTGACGCGGTCATGGCCCAGGAAGCGCACCATGACTGATCTACTGGCACCCTTTTACCAGCTTCGCTGGCTGGATCTTGTGGACATCGGCCTGGTGGCCTATGTGATCTACAAGATCATCCTGCTGGTAAAGGGAACCAGGGCCATGCAGATGTTGGCCGGGCTGGGCGTGGTGCTGATCACCCTGGTGGTGGCCCGTTGGCTGCACCTGGTGACCATCCACTGGATCATCCAGTCTTTCCTGGCCTCCTTGATCCTGGTGATCATCATCCTGTTCCAAAGCGACATCAGAAAAGCCCTGGCCCGCATGGGCCGAGGCCCCCTGCTCTCGGCCGGGCACGAGCAAAAGGCCGCCACCCTGGAGGAGGTGGCCCGCACCGCCGTGGCCCTGGCCTCGCGCATGACCGGAGCGCTCATCGTTCTGGAGCGGCGCATCGGCCTGGCCGACTACGTGGACACCGGAGTGCGCCTGGACGCCGAGGTGAGCCGCGAGCTTCTCATGACTATTTTTCAGGTGACCACCCCCTTGCACGACGGGGCGGTGATCATCAGCGACGGGCGCATCATCGCCGCCCGTTGCGTGCTGCCTCTGTCCACCACCTCCGACGGCAGCCGTCAGGTGGGCACCCGGCACCTGGCCGCCATGGGGCTCACCGAGGAGACCGACGCGGTGGCCGTGGTGGTCAGCGAGGAGCGGGGCCGGGTCAGCCTGGCGGTGGGTGGCAAGCTGACCCAAAACCTGGACGCGGTGGCCCTGAACAACCAGTTGGCCGAGCTGTTCCAGGTTGGAGCCAAGACGCCGCGGCGCCTCTGGGGAAGAGAGCGCGGCGATGCTTAAACTGATCACTGAAAACTGGAAGCTCAAGCTCATCTCCCTGGGCATAGCCGTGGCCTTGTGGACCTTTGTGGTGGGCCAGGAGAGCGCCGAGGTCACGGTGCGCATGCCGGTGGTCATTACCGGGCTGCCCGCGGACATGGTCATGGCCAACCAGGTGGCCAGCGAGGTGGAGCTAAGGCTTTACGGGCCCCAGAGCCTGGTGCGCCAGGTGGCCGGACGTCCGGCGGCCAAGCAGCTCAACCTGGCGGGCATGGGCACCGGCGAGCACATATTCCAGGTGCTGCCCGAAGAGCTCAACCTGCCGCCCGGAGTGGAGGTGTTGCGCATCAGCCCCGCGCAACTCAAGGTGGTCCTGGACCACCGCTTCAGCCGCAAGGCGGCGGTGCGCCCGGTTATAAAAGGCAACCCGGAAAAGGGTTTTGAGGTGGCCGAAGTGTCATTCGAGCCTTCCGAGGTAACGGTGAGCGGCATTAAAAAGGAGATCACCGACCTGGATTGGATATGGACCGTGCCTTTGGAGGTTACCGGCCTGAACAAGACCACTACCCTCAAGGCCAACTTGCGGCCCCCGGACGGCCGCGCCATACGCCTGAACCCCACCACGGTGCAGGCGGTGATCACCATCAGGCCCCGCCCGGCCGGCGAACCGGCCCCGGCGGGGACGGCCCCAGCGCCTGCCATCAACTAAGATTTCAGCAAACCGGGAGGAAACGGTGGATCGCAAGATTTTCGGCACCGATGGAGTGCGCGGAGTGGCCAACAAGCCACCCATGACCGTGGAGATGGCCGTGGCCATCGGCCAGGGCGTGGCCTCGGTACTCACCGACGGAGACCAGCGGCGCAAGATCATCCTGGGCAAGGACACCCGCCTGTCCGGCTACATGTTTGAAAACGCCCTGGTGGCCGGTCTGTGCTCCATGGGCCGCGACGTGTTGGTGGTGGGCCCCCTGCCCACGCCGGCCATGGCTTTCCTCACCCGCAACATGCGCTGCGCCGCGGGCATCGTAATCAGCGCCAGCCACAACCCCTACCAGGACAACGGCATCAAGATTTTCGGCCGCGACGGGTACAAGCTGCCCGACGCGGTGGAAGCTGACATCGAGAGCTACGTTTTGGACATGGTTTCCGGCGGTGGCTCATACTCCCGGCCGGAGGAAGGCCGGGTGGGCCGGGCCAGGCGCATAGACGACGCCCTGGGCCGCTACATCGTCTTCCTCAAGAACTCTTTCCCAGTGGAATACACCCTGGACGGGCTCACCGTAGCCATGGACTGCGCCCACGGCGCCACCTACCGGGTGGCACCGCTGGTGTTTTCCGAGCTGGGGGCCGAGGTGGCGGTTATGGGCGACAAGCCCGACGGCACCAACATCAACGACGGGGTGGGCGCCTTGCACCCCGAGGGCCTGGCCGAGCTGGTCAAGCAAAGCAAGGCTGATATAGGCATGGCCTTTGACGGCGACGGCGACCGTTTGATCATGATTGATGAAAACGGCGAGGTGGTGGACGGGGACCAGATCATGGCCCTGTGCGCCGACCACATGATGACCATGGGCACCCTCAGGAAAGCCACCCTGGTGGCCACGGTAATGTCCAACCTGGGCCTGGAGCTGTGCCTCAGGGAACGGGGCATCCGCATGCTGCGCACCAAGGTGGGCGACCGTTATGTTGTGGAAGCAATGCGCCAGGGAGGCTACAATCTGGGCGGCGAGCAGAGCGGTCATATCCTGTTTTTGGACCACAACACCACCGGAGACGGCATTGCCAGTGCCCTGCAGGTGCTCAGCGTGATGGTCCAGACCGGCAAAAAGCTCAGTGAGCTCAAGGCCATCATGACCCGCCTGCCTCAGGTGCTCATCAACGTGCCGGTGTCGCGCAAGCCGCCCATCGCCGAGATGCCGGGCCTGGTGGCGGCCATGAAGGCCCAGGAGGAACGCCTGGGCGACGAGGGGCGCCTTTTGCTGCGCTATTCGGGCACCGAGCCCAAGCTGAGGATCATGGTGGAGGCCGCTGATTCCAAAATGATTGAAGAGGTGGCTGGAGAATTGAAACAAGTGGTGCTGGCTGAGTTGGGAGCGGAGGGCTAATCAAATGCTACTGGCCATTGACGTGGGCAACACCAATACGGTGATGGGCGTGTTCAGCGACGAGCGTCTGGTGGCCGATTGGCGCATTCGCACCGAGCGCGAATGCACCCGCGACGAGCTGGGCGTACTGTTCAGCAACCTGTTCCAGGCCAGTCCGGTGCCCATGGGCAGCATCGAGGGGGTGATAATCTCCACGGTGGTACCGCCCCTGACCAGCACCTACGAGGGTTTTTGCCACCGCTACTTCGGCATCTCTCCCTTGTTGGTGGGGCCGGGTATCAAGACCGGCATGCCCATCCTCTACGACAACCCCCGCGAGGTGGGGGCCGACCGCATAGTCAACGCGGTGGGGGCCTACGAGCAAAACAAGGGAGATTTGGTGGTGGTGGACTTCGGAACGGCCACCACCTTTGACTGCATAAGCGCGGCGGGCGAATACCTGGGCGGGGCCATCGCCCCCGGGGTGATGATCTCCTGCGAGGCCCTGTTCCAGCGGGCCAGCAAGCTGCCCCGGGTGGAGATATTCGCCCGGCCCAAGGCGGTGGTGGCCAAGGACACCATCAGCTCCATGAACGCGGGCATCATCTTCGGCTACGCCGGGCTGGTGGACGGCCTGGTCAACGCCATCAATGAGGAGCGGGGGCTCAAAAGCACGGTGGTGGCCACCGGCGGCCTGGCCAAGGTCATCGCCCAGCACAGCGCCACCATCGACGTGGTGGACGATCTGTTGACCCTCAAGGGCCTGCGCACCCTTTACCTACGCAACCAATGAGTAAATTCCACCCACCCCGCTGGCCCGCCGCAGGCCGTCCCTTGGCCGTGGCCGCCCCGGCCGGACGGGTGGCTCCCCAGGCCCTGGAGCAAGGCTTGGCCGCCCTGGCCGAGCTGGCCCCTCAATGCAGGGTGGATTGCGCCGATGAGGTAACTGCCGCCCTGGATTATCTGGCCGGGCCGGATGATAAGCGAGCCGCTCACTTCAGCTCCCTGATGAGCGACCCCGAGCTGGGGGCGGTGCTGGCCGCCCGGGGCGGTTTCGGCTGCCTGCGCCTGCTTCCCTTGCTGGACTTGGCTGTCCTGGCCCAAACCAGCGCCTGCCTGATCGGTTTCTCCGACCTCACCGCCCTGCTGAATCCTCTGGCCGCCCAGGGCTTGATCACCGTGCACGGGCCGGTGGTGACCCAGCTTCCCCGCCTGGACCAGGCCAGCCGGGCCGACCTGGCCGCCTTGTTGGCGGGACGCCGCCCCTGGCCCGCCGCCCTGAGCGGCAAGGGTGTGGCAGGCGGCCAGGCGGAGGGGCCCCTCCTGGGCGGCAACCTCACCACCTTGTGCTCTATGCTGGGCACTCCCTGGTTCCCGGAGTTGAGCGGCGCGGTTTTGATACTGGAAGAAACCGGCGAGGCTCCCTATCGCCTGGACCGGCTCATCAGTCAGCTGGAGCTGTCCGGCGCTTTGAGCCAGGTGGCCGCGGTGGCGGTGGGCTGCCTCAGCGACCAGGAGAGCGACCCGCCGGGTCTGGCCGAGGCCCTGGAGCGGCGTCTAAGCGCCTTGGGCAAACCTGTGGTGATGAACCTTCCCTTTGGCCACGGCGCGGCCAACCGCCCCTTGCCCCTGGGGGCCAAGGCCGAGATAAACGGCAACACCGGGGTGCTTACCGTGGGGCTGGGCCTTGACTGAAGCCAGGCTGAAGCAGGCCCTTGAGCAAGGCGTGACCCAAGGAGCCGCCCTGGCGGCGGTGCTTTTGCTCTGGGCCGACGGCGAGGCGCTCTTGGTGCAAACGGCGGGCGAGGCCGAAGCAGACACTGTATTTGACCTGGCCTCGCTGACCAAACCTCTGGCCGCCGCGCCTATGGCCCTGGAGCTGGAGCGTCAAGAGCTGTTGACCTGGGACCAGGGCCTCTACGACCTGTGGGGTCAGGCGGTGCCCGAGGACAAAGACGATATCAACGTAGAGCGCCTGCTCACCCACGCCGCCGGCTTCCCAGCCTATCAGCCCTATTTCCAAGCCCTGGAAAAACAGCCGCCCGACCTGCGCCGGGCCCTATTGCGCTCCATGCTCATGAACCAGCCCCTGGCCCATGCGCCGGGCAGCCGGGCCCTGTACTCCGACCTGGGATACCTCACCTTGGGCCTGCTTTTGGAGCAGGGCTTTGCCCAAGGCCTGGACGAGGCCCTGGCTGCCCTGTACGCCCGCCTGGCGGTTGAAGGCCCGCGCTATCTGCCTTTGGACCGCCCCCTTGCCTGGCCTTTGGAGCGCATCGCGCCCTGTGGCCCCCTGCCCGGCCGGCCCATTGTCCACGGCCAGGTGGAGGACGAGAACTGCTTTGCCCTTGGCGGGGTGGGGGCTCATGCCGGGCTCTTCGGCAGCGCGCGCATGGTGGCCAAGGTGATGGACGCCCTGTGCCGCGATGAATCGGCCGCTCGCCTGTTCGAGCGCGACGCAGCCACGCCGGGCTCCGGGCGCACTCCCGGTTTCGACACCCCCAGCGGGCCGGACTCTTTGGCCGGAGGCAACGCGCCCATAGGCACGGTGGGCCATCTTGGTTTCACCGGCTGCTCGCTGTGGTGGCACCCGGCCAGCAACCGGGGGGTGGTGCTACTGACCAACCGGGTAGCCCTGGGCCGGGACAATGAGCGCCTCAACCCCCTGCGTCGCGAGGTGCATCATCTGGCCTGGCAACTTCTGGGAGAAGCCTCGTGAAGCTGGACCCAGCCCTGAACACCTCCCCGCCGGAGCCCCGCAGCATCTACCTCATGGGCATCGGCGGGGTGGCCATGGGGGCCCTGGCCGGGGGTCTGGCCGCTCAGGGCCTGGCGGTGCGTGGCTCGGACCGGCCCCTTTATCCGCCCATGAGCACCTTTTTGGCCGAGCGAGGCATCCCCGTGGCCCAGGGCTTCGACCCGGCCAACCTGGAGCCCGCCCCGGACGTGGTTATCGTGGGCAACGTGATCCGGGCCGACAACCCGGAGGTGGAGCGTCTGGCGGCCATGGGCCTGCCTTACCTTTCCCTACCCCAGGCCCTAGCCGAATGGTTCATCCGCGACCGTCTGTCCCTGGTGGCCGCGGGCACCCACGGCAAGACCACCACCACCGCTCTCTTGGCCAGCGCCCTTTTGCGGGCCAACCTGGACCCCGGCTTCATGGTGGGAGGCATCATGAACGAAGGCGGGCAGAACTTCCGCGACGGCACAGGCCCCCACTTCGCGGTGGAGGGCGACGAGTACGACACCGCCTTTTTCGACAAGCGGCCCAAGTTCGTGCACTACCGCCCCAAGGTGGCCATCCTCTCCAGCCTGGAATTCGACCACGCGGACATCTACCCCGACCTGGAGGCAGTGCGCGCCGCATTCGATTTGCTGGTGGAGCGCATCCCAGCCGAGGGCACCCTGGTGGCCTGGGGCGAGAGTGACGAGGTGATGGCCCGGGCGGCCGGGGCTGCCTGCGGCGTGCGGACCTACGGGGTGGGTCCGGGCTGGGACTGGAGCCTGGTTGGTATCGAGCCCGCTCCCGGCGGAGGAGCGGCCCTGCGCCTCAAGGACCCCAACGGCTGGGAACTAAACTTCACCTCCCCCCTGGCCGGGGAGCACAACGCTCTCAATGCCACAGCCGCGGTGGCCGCGCTCAGCGCCGCCGGGTTGGAGCCCGCCCAGGCCGCCGGGCTCATGGCCGGGTTCGGCGGGGTGCGGCGGCGCCAACAGGTACGGGGCACGGCGGGCGGCGTGGTGGTGGTGGATGACTTTGCCCATCACCCCACCGCAGTGCGTGAGACCACCAAGGCGGTGGCCCGCTTCGGCCTGCCTGGCTGGCAGCCGGGTCAGGGCCGCTTGGTGGCGGTGTTCGAGCCACGCACCAACACCAGCAAGACCAAGCGCTTTCAGGACGAGTATGCCCAGGCCTTTGACGCGGCGGACGTAGTTCTTTTGCGCGAACCGCCGGGAGTGGACGACCTGCCTATGCAAGAGCGCTTTTCCAGCGCCCGCCTGGCCGATGACCTGACCGCGCGGGGCGTGCAGGCCACGGCCTTGCCCGACAGCGACGCCCTGCTTACCGCGCTTAGTGAGGAACTGGTTCCTGGCGACCTATGCCTGGTCATGTCCAACGGTGGGTTCGACAACCTGCACCAGCGCCTGCTGGAGGCACTGCAAACGCGGGAGCGAGCCTAA
>JAHLLJ010000151.1 GCA_020444205.1 Deltaproteobacteria bacterium
TGCCCAACGTGTACTTTGACATCTCCTACCTCAGCGGGATCATCGACCCGCGTCACTTGGTGGAGATAATCCGCAAGAAGGGGCCGGAGAGGGTGCTTTACGGCACTGACTCCCCTTGGCGCGATGCCGTGGCCTTTCGGGAGTGGTTCGAGGATTTGCCGCTGACCAGCGGGGAGCGGGAGCAGGTGGCCGCCGGGACGGCAATGGAGTTGTTGGGGTAGGGTAAAATTTGTTAAAAGGTTATAGGCTATTTAGTTAACAATAATTTGTTTTAAAATCAAATAACCATTGGTCCCGCTAAATAAAATGATGTCTGACTGTTAGATGATATTGATTTGTGGGAGGCAAAGTCATGCCTGAGCCTAAGTGCAATTGGCGTCCCCCGAATGCTGACGAAAATGCAGAATATAGCTGCGTCCACGAACCGCTTACTGGCCGCGACAAGTGTATTTTTCATGCTGATATTAAGGAAAAAGAAGATGATCCTAATCTGAGAGATTTGTTTGTTGTAAAGCTCAAAGAAAAAACAAAAAAATTTGACTGGGATTTTAGAGGATTTAAATTCCCAGGTGAATTTGATTGGGAAAAAATTGGCATCCGAGAGTTTAGCCCTCCCAACACTAGAAAAGCTAATTTTAGATGGGCAGAGTTTGGTGATAATATTCGGTTTGCTTATACTAAATTTAATAAGGGCGCTATATTCGATAGAGTAGTTTTTCGCGGAAAAGTAAATTTTAGTCACGCAACCTTTGATGATAAAACTGGTTTCCAGAGTACAACTTTTAAAGGAGAGACATTATTCTCACAGCTTAAAACCACCCGGAAAGATACCCTCGATTATTCCGGCTTAGAGGGTGGACCATTTGAGGCTGGCGCACCTTGGCTAATTTTCAATAAAACAATTTTCGGCGGGCCAACCATGATACGCCGGAATGACCTTTCAAACGCAAGGTTCCAAGGTGTAGATTTAAGTAACGTGTCCTTTATTGATTCAAAAATAAACAAAACAAGATTTATTGATTGTAAGTGGGGAGATGGCTTTGAAAGTAAATGGAAATATAAAAGAAATGGTGGTGGATTTTATCGTTTTCGGCAGCATCGCCTTCTGTTTGATGAGTTGCTGCTCCGTAAGTATAGACTGAAAAAAGGAGATCAGCGGAAACCAGATGGTGAGCCCGTTGAACAAGTTAAGATAAATCGCAGTTTAACTCCCGGAGATATTGAAACGCTAGGTTTGCAATTAAAGCAATCATTTGAAAGTATGCGGGACCCTGTAACCGCCGGTGATTTTCATTTTGGTTTAATGGAAATGAAACGTATATGTGCCTGGGATGGTAGAAAAAAGATTGATGGTAAAGACCTTGTATTTCGTAGTTATCGGTTTTTTCGTGCCTCCATGTTGTGGTTATACAAGATGGTCAACGGATATGGAGAGAGGTGCGGTCGTAATGTAATTTGGCTGGTTTTACTTGTTTTATTCTTTTGTATTTATTTTGCTAGTGATGGAGGCTTGCGGCCTAATGGGTTGCCTCCCGAAATAGTAAATGAAACTATGAAGTTAAATTGGCATGATTATCTCTTATACTCATTGCAAAATATCTTACCTCTTAAATTTGGCCAACAGTATGTTTATCCGTATAGCGCAGGGGCGAGGTGGGGTTCGTTTGTTGAAACTTTCATGGGGACTACGTTATTTACATTTCTAATTTTGGCCTTGCGGAGAAGATATAAAAGATAACAAGGTCTATCATAAAGCTCTGCTGGCATAATATTCCCGCACCGCATTGTGTCCGTAGACTGCAAAACGCCTAGCTGCTCAATAACATATAAATGTCTTCTCCTACATCCTCCCCCACGGATGGGGCAAAAACACGCTCTGATACATGTTCAGGGCGTAGCGGTCAGTCATGCCCGCGATGTAATCGGCCGCGGCCCGTTGCCGCTGTTCCAGCTTGACTGGCGGTTTACCGCCTATGTATTCCTTGTAGGTCTTGTCATAGGCCTTGTCGCAGAGCATCTCGAATAGCTCTCTGACCACCTTGGAGGCCTTGATAAAGTCCTCGTGAACCTCCATGTTGTCGTAGACCCGCTTGTACAAAAACTCCCTGAGGCCCTTCATGGCCTTTTCCACCTCTGGGCGCATGCGCAAAACTCCGCCCCCGGCCTCCAAACTCTGGGAAATGAGGTCGTTGACCATGGTGTTGATCTGGTGGCTCAGGGTGGAGCCCAATACCTTGACCACCGGTTTGGGAAGTTGGGTGCGCTTTAATACCCCACCCCGTATGGCGTCCTCGGTGTCGTGGGCTATGTAGGCCATCACGTCAGCCGCGCGCACCAACTGGGCCTCCAGGGTCAGCTTGGTCTTTTCCCCCCGCTTGGGCATGAACGGCCCCTTGCCCTTGGAGTGCCCGGCAATGCCCTGGCGCACCTCAAAGGTCAGGTTCAGGCCCTTGCCGTTTTTCTCCAACAGCTCCACCACCCTGAGCGATTGCTGGTGATGCTTGAAGCCACTGGGCAGCAGCTTGGCCAGCACCGTCTCCCCGGCGTGGCCAAAGGGGGTGTGGCCCAGGTCGTGGCCCATGGCAATGGCCTCGGTGAGGTCCTCATTGAGCCTGAGCGCCCGGGCCATGGTTCGGGCTATCTGGGATACCTCCAAGGTGTGAGTGAGCCTGGTGCGGTAATGATCGCCCGTGGGGGCCAAAAAAACCTGGGTCTTGTGCTTCAGGCGGCGAAAGGCCTTGCAGTAGAGGATGCGGTCGCGGTCGTGTTGATAAGCCGGGCGAAGGGGATCCTCGCCCTCGGGGCGCTGGCGTCCCTTGCTGTGCGCCGAAAGGGCGGCGTGGGGGCTCAGTATCTGTTCCTCAATGGCCTCGCGTTGCTTTCTGAGGTTCATCACCACTCTCCTTTACAAACTCACCTCCAACCTTTAGACTCCCTTGCATGTTCAAGGCAAGGATAATCCACCGATATCTCCTTTTTGAGATGCTTTCGCCCTACTTCGTGAGCCTGGGGGTGTTCACCTTCGTGCTGCTCATGGCCAAGATAATGGAGCTCACCGACCTGGTGGTGAGCCGTGGCGTGGGGCTGGACGTGGTGGGTAAGTTGCTCATGTACACCATGCCTTACTTCCTGGTGTTCACTATTCCCATGGCTACCCTGCTGGGAGTGCTCATCGCTTTCCTTCGCCTTTCCTCGGACAACGAGGTGGTGGCGCTTAAGGCCGCGGGGGTCAGCCTGAACAAGCTTTTGCCCCCGGTGGCCACCCTGGCCCTGTTCTCCTGGCTGGTCACTTCCATCCTGGCGATGTGGGCCTTGCCCTGGGGCAACAACCGTTTTGAAAACTTGGTCTACCAGGTGGCTTCCCACCGGGCCGAGCTGGCCCTCAAAGAGGGCGCCTTTATAGACACCTTCCCCAACCTGGTTATATACATCGACAAGTTGCCCGGCGGCGGGGTGCTCAAGAACGTATTCATCGTGGATCAGCGGGACAGGAAAAAGCAGCACACCATCGTGGCCAAGCGGGGCAAGTTTTTCCCGGCCAAGGGAGGCAAGCTGACCCTGCGCCTGTATGAGGGCGGCATATACGCGGTGGACCCGGCCCGCCGCTCGCCCCAGACTGCGGGGTTCGAGACCTACGACGTGACCCTGGACGCCGGCGCCTTTGTGGCCAAG
This sequence comes from Deltaproteobacteria bacterium, assembly GCA_020444205.1. Lineage (GTDB taxonomy): Bacteria > Desulfobacterota > Desulfarculia > Desulfarculales > Desulfarculaceae > Desulfoferula. The sequence goes on from JAHLLJ010000151.1 coordinate 3,673, forward strand.
CAGCGCAAGGAAAAGCACGAAAAGGAGATGTACGTCTCCGAGCTGCTGGCGGCCATGGCCAAGGAACCTCCCGACTCCAAGCTCTATTACCTGTTGGACATGGAGCTGCAGAAGAAGTTCAGCCTGCCCTTCGCTTGCCTGGTAATGGCCCTCATAGGCCTGCCCCTGGGCATAGGCTCCAAGAGCGGCCGCTCCTGGGGGGTGGCCGTGGCCCTGATCGTGTTCCTGGCCTATTATCTGCTGCTCTCGGCGGCCTGGTCCTTTGGCGAGGGTGGCTACTACCCGCCCGTAGTAGGCATGTGGGCACCCAACATAATTTTCGCCGCGGTGGGCATCTTGATGTTCCGCCAATCCCTGCACGAGGCCCCCATACCCCTGCTGGATAAGTTGGACCGCTTGCCCGATCTGTTCCGCCGCCTGCGCGGCTCTCGCCAGCAAGACGCCACGGAGGCCTAGGTGCGCATCTTAGCCTTATACGTGGCCCGCGAGTTCTTGAAGCTATTTGGCTTTTTGGTGATCGGTTTCGTGGCCATCTTCACCTTGTTCGACTTCATCGAAAAGGTGGACAACTTCATAGAAGCCGCGGTGCCCGGCTCCACCATGTTCAGCTATTTCCTGCTCCAGGTACCTGAGATCACCGCCCTGATGATCCCCGTGGCCATCCTCATGGCCAGCATTCTCTCTCTGGGGCTCATGGCCAAGAAAAACGAGATCGTAGCCGTAAAATCCAGCGGAATCAGTATGTTCCGCTTCAGCCTGCCCATCCTGCTGCTGGCCATGGTCCTGGCTTTGGGCGTGGCGCTCATCAACGAGGTGGTGCTGCCCATCACCAAGACCCGCACCAACTACATCTGGAACGTGCGGGTGGAAAAGCAACCAGGCAAGCTGTATCAAACCGAGCAATTTTGGTTCAAGGGCCAGAGCGACATCTATCAAGTGGGAGTGTATCTGCCCGACAGCCAGAGCCTGTCCAAAGTATCCTGCTACCGCTTTGGCCCCGACTTCACCCTCACCGCGCGCATCGACGCCAAGCGGGCCCGCTACCTGGGGGGCAAGTGGGTGTTTTTCAACGGCCTGTATCAGCGCCGCCTGCCCGGTGGAGGCTACAGCGCTGAGATATTCAAGCAGCTGGAAATGGAGCTTCCGGAAAAGCCGTCTGACTTCAGCCAGTTGAGCAAGCCCAGCGAGGAAATGAGCCTTGGCGAACTGGCCCGTTACGTGGCCAAGCTGGAATCCCAGGGCTTTGACCCCATACGCCAGAGGGTGGACATGCAGGCCAAGCTGTCCTTCCCCTTTGTGTGCCTTATTATGGCTCTCATCGGTATTCCCCTGGCCATGTTTAAGGAAAAGGGCCGCTTTTTACCCGCCGCGGTGATAATCGGCTTGGGGGTGGCCCTGTTTTATTGGGTGGGCTTCAGCTATGTAAGAAGTATTTTTGGCTATACAGGCATTTTACCGCCAATAGTATCAGCCTGGCTGCCCAACTTGTTTTTCGGCCTGGTGGGCATGTTCATGTTCACCCACGTCAAGCAATAAGTAACTGTATTTAAATAGTTATTCCTTCTAGGTTATCGACCGCTCCGGGCCATTCCCAAAAGCCTTGCCTTCACCGCTTCGCGCATTATAATAGAAATAGGAACTGTTATTAATGGAGGAGGCAAGCATGCTGACCCTGGAAGATATTCGCGCGGACCAGCACCTCATAAACGAGATCGACTGGGAAATGACTCCGGAAAAGGCGGTGTCGCTATACTTGGAGTGGGGCAACGGCTGGAACCATGGGGTACGCATGGTGCGCTCCCAGGATGACCAATCCTTTTACTTTGTGGTCTACTCCTGGGAGGAGGGTCCGGTGTTGCACTTTGTGCGCCGCGACATGAACGGGGCCGAGGAATTGGCGGTTATCGCTCTGCCAGATGACCTTAAGGATCATTTCCAACAGACCTGGGGCGGTCACAAGGGCGTCTACGGCCTGACCCCGGAGATCGAGGCTTGGCTCAAGGACGAGTTGGGCGCCACCCGACACTAGTAGCCTGCCCCATTGCACGTAAAACCGCCCACCGGAGATTCCGGGGGCGGTCATGCATTTTTGGGGCGCCTGGGCCTACTCCCCTGGGAGCTTGGTCTCCAAGGCCATCTTGATCTTGTTCTTGAGCTCGGTGAGGTCAAAGGACTTGATCACGTAGAAGTCCGCGGCTATGGACTTCATATCCTCCTTGAAGGTGTCGTAAGCGGTGCAGAGAATCACTGGGAGGTCGTAATACTTGTTGCGGATGTCCTGCAACAGATCCAGGCCGTTGTAGTCCACCATCTTGATATCCAAAACCACCAAGTCCGGCTTTTCCTTCTCGATGCGCTCCAAGAGCTGGAAGCCGCTGTCGGCGGTGGCCACGTCGTAGCCCTCGTCGGCCAACTCTTCGGAGTAGAGAAAGCGGATGTGCTCTTCGTCGTCGACGATCAGTATCTTGGCCATGCTTTCACCTTAAGGTCGTTTAGGCCACCCAGCGATCAACCAGGTAGGGCTTGGTTTCTTCGAAAACCATGCACTCGTTCTCGATGAAATCCTCGGCCTGCTGCACGCTCATCCGCTCGGTCTTGCGCACGTATGAAAGTGTCTTTCCGAAGTAGAGCGGGATCAGCGAGTCCAACAGTTGTTGGGGATCCATTACCTTCCTATTATATGCCCCTGCGTAGTCAAACAGAAGCTTGGCCCAAGTCTGGGTGGGGAAGTCGAACTGCTCAGCCGGCAGGTTGGACACCTCCTCCACCTTGGCGAAAATGGGCTCTGTGAGGATCTTCTGCCAGGCCTCGCGAAAGGTGCCCATGCCGTTCTTGAAGTTCTCGGCCAGTTTTTCCTGACTTACCTTCACCGGAGGCGGCATCTCCACCTCGCCCAGGCCGAAGCCGTAGATGGAGGTGGGTTTGGACCATTTCACCCTCATCCAGTAGCCGGCGCTTTGTACCATCAGATCAAAGATGGTGCCCACCACCTGGCTGAACATGGGCCCCAGGTCAGAGCCCGGGTCCTTGGGCTTGTGGATCTTGGGGCGGCCCATGAAGGCCTGACAGATGGGGATGTTGTTGTTCATGGCCAGGGTGGTCATCCAGATGTCGATGCCGAAATGGCTCACCGCCTCGGACCAGGTGGGGCTGGCCAAATAAATACGGGCCAGCTCCCCGCTGAAACCGAAATCCCCGCCGATGGGCTGGCGCACCCGGCGGCCGTACAGGGCCCGGGTGAGGGGATAAGCGATGGAGTTGGTAATGGTGCCGTCGTATTTGTGGCGCACGTAAAGGGGCGCCACATAGCCGAACTCGTTGAAAAGCGGTTCGCCCAGGTGTTTGATCCACTGGGGAGTGATGGACTTGAGGTCCGCGTCCACCACCACCACCGACTCGGCGCCCAACTCCACCACCTTGCGGAACAGATTGTTGAAGTTGTTGCCCTTGCCCTTCACGCCGGGAGGCGTGGAAATGTAGATCTGGGGCACGTCTTCGGTGTCGGCGGCAAAAAAGGCCTCTTTGGTGCCGTCGTCGGAGTTGTTATCACAGTTGATGATAACGCCTTGTTTGTCTCCGAAATACCGTTTGAGTCCTTGGGCGGCTTGGCTGGTGGGGTAACCAATTAGCTCGGCTTCCCTGTAGGAAGGGATGGCCACCACCATCTGGGCTGAAGTGATGTTTTTGGGGTTTTCCTCTAGGTGCACCTCAGGCATCGAGGTCTCCTTGTTGGCTGCATCCCGTGATTAAGAACATATTTACGGTCTAGAGATACGCTAATCCGCTGGCAAAGTCAAACCGTCAGCCACGCGCCAAGCACTTGACATAGAGGCTTGAAGCTAGCACTATCGGTAAGGCCCCTGTGTAGCTCGCGGGGATGGACGCGGCTTGCGGCCGCTGGGAAAAATTAGTTTGAACCCTGGCGACGTAAGGAGGAAAAACGTGGCCAAACGCATTTATTTGATCCTGCCTCTAATTGCTTTGCTCATCTTCGCCGTTGCCGCCCCGGCCGCCGCCGAGGACCTCCGTTTCAAAGAATGGGGCATTACCGCTTTCGGTAACATGTCCATGGATATTGACGATGGCGACCTTTACGAGGGCGGTGTCTTCGCCCATGTGGCCATGCCTCTTATCGACAACGAGAGCGCGCGCCTTGACTTCCGTTTGGAAGGCCTGGTGGGCGGTTTCTGGGACTACGGCAGCGGAGTGGAAGTAGCCATCATTCCCGCCTTGCGCTTGTACTTGGGCAAAGCCGCGGTGATTCCCTATATAGAAGGCGGCATCGGGCCCTCATACAACAGCCTGGACATCGAGGAGCTGGGCATTGGCTTCAACTTCCTGTCTTACGGCGGCGTGGGCCTGCGCTTCCCCTTGGAGAACAACGTGAGCATCGAGGTGGGTTACCGCCTTCGCCACATCAGCAACGCTGGCCTGGATGATCGCAACCACGGCGTGACCAGCAACCAGGCTCAGATCGGTATCGCCTGGGCCTTCTAGGCAAATTGCCGATGTTCTCGGGAACTAGTTTTTCCGGGAGATAAAATTCGAGATCATTACGCCGGTTATTTGGTGGGCCGCGCAAGGGCCGCTGGATAACCGGCGTTTTTGTTGATGGCGGTTAAGAAGCCTGGGAAAAAGGGTCTGCTAGGAGGTCTCACCATCCCTTTTATTGATTGCCTCTAAAGCGCCGGCGGGCAGGCTGGTGTAAAAGTCGGATAGCCTTTTGGGCTGCGATATCATCCGTTCCACAACGCGGTTGATCAGATCGAAAAGAGTCGCCGCGATCTCCGGGCTGTAATCGTGGCCTATTTCTCCGGGATGGACCGCGTTGTTTCCGACCATGCGAACCACATCGAGCGCTTGCTGGGTTTCAACCGGTAGCCCTTTTTTCAGCAACTTTCCATGCGCTTATGGAATATTTAATTGCCTTGCAGGTATGTTGCGGTGTGTCTGTTGTAAAATCTCAGCCCAACTCCTTCTCAAAGGACACGAAGTTGTCCTCCAGCTCGTAGAGCAGCTTCTCCGCGTCGCTGAGCTTCCAACCGCCGATGGCCTCACTGATCTGGCGGTGCAGCTCCACGATCTTGGGGCCGTAGTGCTCGATGGCATTGGACAAACCCGGCTCCAGGGTCTTCTCGTGGCTCAGGCGCACCACCATGGGTACTAGGTCCACAAGGGTGGGGTTCTGGTCGATGAGGCTGTTGTTCAAGCCGGTGACCACCCGGTAAAGCTTGGGAAAGTCCTTGGCAAAGCTCTTCTTGTAAACCGGCTCCACCCGAACCCTGATCTGCATCCAACGGCTCATGTCCTACTCCCTTG
>JAHLLJ010000152.1 GCA_020444205.1 Deltaproteobacteria bacterium
CAACGCCGCATGGCACTTCCTGGCGAAGCCGAAAGTCAAAAGAAAGGCCCCCTGGCGCTAACCAGGGGGCCCAAAGCAGGGAGGGAGAGAAGAAAAGTCGGGCGGTTTTTATATCAGGCCCGGAGTGTCGGCTGGGTCAGGCCTAAGCATCCGGGTTGTGTCAGGCGTTCTTCGCCTTAATGGCTTGGCAATCATTCCGCCCTTGGCCTTACCATATTGCAGAGACCGTGCCCAACAGGGCCGAACGGCAATAGGTCCAGTCATTGCAGACAGTTATTAGAAAAGGCCGTTATTGGGACACGCGGTGCGGTGCGAAAAAAGGTGGCGGCTGTGGGGCCAACTGGACAACCTTTACTCACCTCAAGGTCTGCTTGCATTCCCCCAAGAAGTCCCTACATTATTAGATACTGATCAAATGCCGACCGGGAGAAGAACATGAGCGGCGATCACGAACATTCCGAGAGCTGTGGCTGCGGTTGCGGCTGCGGCGATACCCCTCCCCTGGACACCGAGCTGGCCCGGCGCTGGCGCGAGGCCGACGACGGCGAGACGGTCTGCCCTTGCTCCGGCGTGGACAAAGGGGCGGTAAAGGCGGCCATCGCCGCCGGGGCCTACACCGCTCCCTTGGTAAAGGCCATGACCGGGGTGGGCCGGGAGGCGGGCTGTCGCCAGCGGCGGGAGTGCCAGGCCGACCTGGAGGTGCTGGTGGCCCTTTATGCCGCAGGCACGGTGAACTTTTGCTGAAATCACCGGCAAGAAGCCGGACCCTATTATCCAGTTGAGGTGAGCGATGAAGATTGCGGTAAGCGGTAAAGGCGGCGTGGGCAAGACCACCTTCTCGGCCATGTTGGCCCGGGCCCTGGCCGAAAAGGGCCTCAAGGTACTGGCGGTGGACGCGGACCCCGACGCCAACCTGGGCCAGGCCCTGGGATTCCCGGACTATCAAAAACTGGTGCCGGTGAGCGACATGAAGGACCTGATCGCCGAGCGCACCAACAGCGACGGCGAGAACTGGGGCACCTACTTCAAGCTCAACCCCACGGTGAACGACCTGCCCGAAAAGCTCAGCGTGGAGCATCAGGGAGTGCGCCTGATGGTAATGGGCACGGTGAAAAAGGGCGGCGGCGGCTGCATCTGCCCGGCCTCCACCATGCTCAAGGCGCTCATGGCCCATTTGGTGCTGCTGGGCAAGGAAGTGCTGATCCTGGACATGGAGGCGGGCCTGGAGCACCTGGGCCGGGGCACCAGCCAGGGAGTGGATTTCCTGGTGGTGGTGGTGGAGCCGGGGCGGCGCTCGGTGGACACCGCCGAGCACATCCGTCAGTTGGCCGGCGACCTGGGCCTGACCAAGGTCTTGATCGTGGGCAACAAGATCCGCTCGGACAAGGACGAGGAATATTTAAAACAAACCCTCAATGATTTCGAGTTCCTGGGCTTCATGCGCTACGACGAGGACATCATAGAGGCGGACATGGAGGCCAAGTGCCCCACCGACGTGGCCATGACCGCCAAGGCCTCGGTATCGTCCATGGCCGACACCCTGGTGACCAAGTCGGAAAACAACTAAGCGGCAATCCCGGTCTGCCGTCCATCTCCGGGCGGCGGACCGGCTTTTCCTGCCTTGCCCCGCCGTCCGGTGTGGGCTATATTTGTCTCAGATTACGCAGAGTTAACCTACATTTTTGTAAAGAAACATGCCTGAGACAGAGCTGATATTTTTTTACGGCACCCTGATGTTGCCCTATCCCACCTTGGAGCACCTGGGAGTGGAGAATATGCTCGTCTACCAGGGGTGGGACAGGGTATCCGGGCGGCTCTACAGTCTGGGCCGCTACCCGGCCTTGACCCTGGAGCCCGGCTCGGTGCGCGGCCAGGTCTTTGAGATGAGCGACCCCAAGGCCATGGCCGTGCTGGACGGTTTTGAGCACTTTTTTCCCGGCGACCCGGACAACTCGGAATACCTGCGCAAGCTTATACCCCTCACCGGCCGCGAGGCCTCGGCCTGGGTCTATGTGTTCAACCGCTCCACCGAGGGTCTGACCCTGATTCCGGGAGGCGACTGGGCCGCCCACCAGGGCCCCGCCCTGGAGTGGGATGACTTTTTCGACTCGCGCACAGTAGAATAGAACCCGTCTCCCCCAAACGGGCGGGTTTTTTGCTCAAACGCTTATTCAAATATCTGCTGCTGTTGGTGGCCGCCTTGGTGCTGGCCTGGTTGGTGATCTACCTGGCGGGCTGGAGCATACCCGCCGGCTTCCTGCGGGCCAGCCTAACCGAAGAGCTGAACCAAGACCTGGCTCCCTTGCGGCTCACCCTGGAAGGTCCCATCCGTCTGAGGCCCACCCTGACCCCCACGATCAGCATGTCCCGAATCAAGGTGGTGCGCCCCAACCCCAAGTACCCGGTCATTACCCTGGGCAGCCTGAGCATCAAGGTATCCCTAACCGCCCTGATGCACGGCGCCGTGGACCTGGAAAATGTGATGGTGCGAAATATGCGCCTGCCCCTGGCTCCTGATCCGGGGCGCAAGCAGCAAGCGGCCCTTAATTTCTCTCAGGTTTCGGGTCACCTGCTCATTTCCCAGGACCGAATCAGGGTGGAGGACCTGGTGCTGCGCCTGCAACGCGGCAGCCTCACCGGGCGGGTGCTTTACGACGCCGAGCCCAAGCCGCCCAGGGTGGTCATTCACCTGGAATCGCCCCTGGTCGACCTGGACAGCCTGGCCCAGGTGGTGGCTCTGGAGGATGCCCAGTCTCGCTCCACCCAGGAACGGAGCAAGGCCATAATGGATTTTCTGGACACCGTGGTTCAGCGGCTCATCAAATCGGTGCAGGGGGAGCTGGTTTTAAAGGCCGACCATGTGCGCTGGAACAACCAGACCGTGGGCCGGGGTGATCTCAAAATAACCGCCAAGGATAGTCGCCTGTCCATCGAGCGCCTGAATATACAGGTGCCGGGAGGCCGCCTGTTTCTGCGCAACACCATCCGGTCCATGAAAAACACCCTGGAATCCAACATTGAGCTGGAGGCCAGGAACTTCTCCTACGGCTTCCTTACCCGCAAGACGCCAAGCTCGCCCATACGCTCCCAGGGAATCTTGTCTTTGCGGCTGTCGCTAAACTCCCAGGCCCCCAAGGTGAGCGGGCTTCTCGGCAAGGCCGATGGGTTGTTCCAAGTGGGTGTGTGGCCCAAGGACCTGGAGACAGCCTCCTTTGACCTCTGGGCGGCCAACCTGCTGTTCGCCCTGCTGAAATCCCTGGCCGCCAAAACCGGCTCCCACGTCAACTGCGCGGTGGGTGATTTTGTCATGCAAAAGGGCCTGATGAACAGCAGGGAGCTGATCATCGACACCAACAAGGTCAGGGTGTCGGGAAAAGCCAAGGTAAATTTCGCTGAGCGCAAGTTCCAGGTGAATTTGGAGCCCAGGGCCAAGAAGCCGCAGTTTTTCAACCTGGAGACACCCATCGAGATCAAGGGCACCTTTGACCAGGCCTCGGCCGGGGTGAGCCCCGGCGGATTGGTGGGCTCGGTGATCAACTTCGCCACCAGCCCGGTGTTCGCCCCTTTGCGCCGCCTGTTCGGCGACACCTTGCCCGAGCACGGCAAGGACGTCTGCCGCAACCCTCAAACCTGGCCTCCGGCGGCAACCCCGCCTCCGGCCAACAAATAGCTATTTTATTTCTAGCCTATCGTTGGTTAGGTTTTGTCATATAATAAAAAGCCTTGTTGCTGACAACCTCGGCCTTGGTTCCGCTTAATCTGTTCACATCGGGCGATAGGAACTCCGTGGAACTTGCTCTGGATATTCGCACCCTCTTTGCCGCCCTGATGGGCGTATTCACCTGCCTGGCCACGGCTCTGTGCTTTATCTCTTTCACCCAGAAGAACTATCCCGGTTTCAAGCAGTGGACCCTGGGCGCGGTGATCATGGCCGTGGCCTACCTGCTGTTCATGCTGCGCGGACCCATGCCCAAAGTAGTCTCGGTGATGGTGGGCAACCCCCTTTTGGCGGTGAGCGCGGCCCTGTTCTTGGCGGGCACCCGCCGCTTCCTGGACCTGAAACCCTGGCCCAAGTTTCAGGTGGCGGTGCCTCTGGCTTGCCTGGGCGGGCTGGCCTGGTTCTATTGGGTCAACGACTTGTTCGCCATACGGGTGGTGGTGATAAGCGTTGCCGGTGGGCTTTTGCTCTCTCCCGTGGCCTGGCTGCTGGCGGCGCACGCCCCGCGCGGCCACCGCACGCTGTATGTGGGCACCGGCGTGGTTTTCGCCTTGTTTTGCGCGTCCATGCTCATGCGCGCGGCGGACACGATCATGGGAGGCCGGCAGGTCGAACTGTTCGGTCAAGACCCTTTGCAGGCCCTTATGTTTCTGTTCATGCTCATGTCCCAGGCGTCGTGGATCATCGGCCTGATGCTCATCAACAGCCAGCGCATGAGCGACGAACTCCGCCTGTCCCGCGCCGAGTTGGCCGCCAACGTTGACAACATGGAGCGTATACTCGATTTTCTGCCCGACCCCACTTGGGTGGTTGACAACCTGGGACGGGTGACCTACTGGAACCAGGCCATGGAGCGTCTCACCGGGGTGAAAGCCTCCCAGATTTTGGGCAAGGGTGAATACGAATACGCCTTGTCCCTCTATGGCGAACGGCGGCCCTGCCTTATCGACCTTATGCTCAATAGCGATCCCGCCTGGGAGCGGCGTTACGCCAACCTGGAGCGCCGGGGCGACATGCTGGCCACCTACGAGGCCTTCCTGCCGGCGCTGGGAGAAGACGGCCGGTTCGTGGCCGGTTCGGCCACTTGTCTGCTCGACGAAAAGGGCCGGATGACCGGAGCGGTGGAAACCCTGCGCGACATCACCAAAGACAAACGCAGCGTGCAGGAGCGCGAAAAGCTCATCCGCGAGCTCACCGCCGCCCTGGAAAAGGTGCAGACCCTAAAGGGCCTCATCCCCATTTGCTCCCATTGCAAGAGCATTCGCCGCGACGAGGGTTATTGGGAGCAGCTGGAGACCTTTATCGCCGACCACGCCGAGGTGGAGTTCAGCCACGGCATCTGCCCAGATTGCATAGAAAAATATTATCGTAACCCCACCACTCCCGCGGAAGGAAAAACAGGGTAGAGGCCGACTCCGGCGACCTGGGGCGGGGTTCGCCGCGCCCGCCGGGCCCGAAGCCCGGCAGGCCTCCTGCGGCCCGTCCAACCGATCGCCCCCCGGTTTCTGGGATCGCCTATTCTACAGTTTTTGTATACTCACCCTTCGGCCCGCGCCAAGTCGGGGGGGACGAGAGGAGCATCGCCAGCGTGATATTGGACATGCGCACCTTGTTCTGCGCCCTCAGTGTAGCCTCGGCCGGCCTGGCCGGGGCGGTGCTGCTTTACGCCTTCACCCAAAGGACCTTTCCCGGCTTCCGCGACTGGACCAAGGGCATCGCCTTGGTGGCCCTGGGTTACATCGTGATGCTGCTATACGATTACATCCCTCAGGAGTTTCCGGTGTTGGTGGGCAACATGGGCTTCATCCTGGGGTGCATCTATCTGCTGGTGGGGGTGCGCCGTTTTTTTGACCTGCCGCCCCAACGCTATCTGCTTTGGCTCATTGGCCTGCCCACGGTGGTGGTCCTGGCCTATCTCATGTGGGTGGTGCCCGCTCCGGTGTGGCGGGCCCTGGTGGTGGCCCTGGTGGTGTTTTGGACGGGGCTCAAGGTGGCCCTGCTGTTGGCCAGGCACGCCCCGCAAAGCCATTTATTACTTTACCTTTGCACCGGCCTGATGTTATGCCTCACCGGCTTTGGCGGCCTGGTGCGGGCGGTGTATCTGCTTATCACGCATCCCGGCCATCTGTTGCTGGCGGGCAACTGGGTGCACGCCGCTTACTTCCTGCTGGTTCTTTTCACCCAGTTGTTCGGGGTGGTGGGCTTTTTGCTCATCAACAGCCAGCGCCTGGAGGAGGAGCTGAACCAGTCCCGCTCCCGCCTGGCGACGATGGTGAAAAACCAGCGGCGCATCCTGGACTTTTTGCCCGATCCCACCTGGGTGCTGGATCGCCAGGGGCGGGTTACTCATTGGAATCTGGCCATGGAGGGCCTCACCGGAGTGAAAGCCACCCAGATTTTGGGCAAAGGAGAATATGAACACGCTTTGTCCCTCTATGGCGAGCGGCGGCCCTGCCTTATCGACCTTATGATGAAAAGCGATCCCGCCTGGGAGCGGCGTTACGCCAACCTGGAGCGCCGGGGCGACATGTTGGCCACCTACGAGGCCTTCCTGCCAGCGCTGGGAGAAGACGGCCGGTACGTGGCCGGGTCGGCCACCTGCCTGTTGGACGATCAGGGACGGGTTTCCGGGGCGGTGGAGGTGATGCGCGATATAACCGAAGCCCGGCGGGATCAGCAAGAGCGCGAAAAGCTCATCCGGGACCTGACCAGCGCCCTGGACAAGGTGCAGACCCTCAAGGGCCTCATCCCCATCTGCTCCCATTGCAAGAGCATCCGCCGCGACGAAGGCTACTGGGAGCAGCTCGAGACCTTTTTCTCCGACCACGCCGAGGTGGAGTTCAGCCACGGCATCTGCCCCGACTGCCTGGAAAAGTACTATCAGGACTGGAAAAAGCCATCCGAACCGACCGGAGGGCAGCGGGAAGGCACCACGGTTTTAAGGAAGGGGGAGAACTCCGATAACGTTGGGTAGGGCCCACTGTTTGGTGTTGGCCTGGGTCTGCTCGGGCTTGGAGCCGAAGCTGCCCACCACGTCGAGCTCCCGCTCCCCATCCCTGGCATAGAGGGTGGCTTCGGGCCCGCCCTCCACGTACATGGCAGCCCGTAGCCCCAGGGGCAGCTCCAACAGGCGGGCCACCATCTTGGGCATGGGGTAGACCTCCCGGCAGATCATCAACAGGATGCGACCCTCGCCGTCCTGGCCCACCATGGCGCTGGACCATTTCTGGTCATCGCGCTTCCACAGGTTTTTACGGGCCGGGGTGAACAGGCGGTAGTTCTGGATCAAGGTGGCGTAGCGGGCGCGAATCTCGGCAAGGGGGGTGCGGGTAAGGTCGAACAAACGCGCCGGGGCCAAGCCGGAGGCCAGGGGGTCCAGGGCCAAAAGGGCGTTGTGGCCCTTGGCCCGGCGGGGGTTGTTCAGGTAGCCCTTGGTGAGCATCAGCCCCACGCTGGTGAGCCCGTCCTTTTGATACATGGAGGCGTTGATTACCGCGACGAGCCTGAACTCGCGGCTCCACTCACGCGCGGTGCGCGCCTTGCCGCCGTGCTCGGCCGCGCACAGCAGGCGAAAGGCGAAACGCTCGGGGTCGATCCTCATGACCACCAGCTCCGGGCGCAGCGCGGGGCCGGAGTCTTCCAGGGCGAAGCGGGCCACTTCCAAGCCGGGCCGCCAACTCTGCCATAGGCCGCTCGCCCAGGAGGGCAGCGCCCAGGCCAGCACCAGCAGCAGGGCGCACGCAAAAGCCCACGGCGGGAACTTGCTTCCGATTCTTACGGCTTGTTCAAATTTGAGGGTGCGTGTTGAGGCCGGCCTGAGTTTTTCATGAAGGTTGGGCGGTAGTGAACCGTCAAACATCATCGAGGCTTCTCTTCAAAAAAATGCTCACAAAAAGGGATGCGGCTTGCACTCTTCCATGGCACAGCCAGGCGGCGGCAGGCAAGGCACCGACAAGCGACATACGGAGCTGTAGTTTGAGCTACAGCGAGTTTGGAGCGATGTCGGCAACGCAGCATCCCGCTGTCTGGCGAAGCCGGACACGTTCCTGATGAAAAACCCAAGCCTAATAGTGTTCGGGCTTGGGCTCCCTGGTCATCAACTCGTCCAGGGCCTGCTCCGGGGTGGTTTCCTGATCCAACACCCGCTTGACCGCCTCGATGATGGGCATCTCCACCCCCTGGCGCCGGGCCAGGGCCAGGATGGTGGAGGTGTTTTTCACCCCCTCGGCCACCTGGCGCATGGAGGAAGTAATCTGATCGATGCTCTCGCCCTTGGCCAGGCGGGTGCCCACGGTGCGGTTGCGGCTCAGGGCGCCGGTGCAGGTGAGCACCAGGTCGCCCATGCCGGCCAGCCCGCCCAGGGTGGCCATGTCCGCCCCCAGGCTAAGGCCCAGGCGGGTCATCTCGGCCAGGCCCCGGGTGATCATGGCGCTCATGGTGTTGTGGCCCAGCTCCAGGCCCGCCACCATGCCCGCGGCGATGGCCAGGGGGTTTTTCACCGCCCCGCCCAGCTCCACGCCCACGATGTCGCTGCTGGTGTAGACCCTGAAGCGCGGCCCGGCAAAAGCGGCTTGCACCGCCTCGGCCACCTCGGGCCGCTCGGCGGCCACGGTGACCGCGGTGGGGGCTCCGGCGGCCACCTCCTTGGCAAAGCTGGGACCGGAAAGGGCGGCCAGGTTGCTCTGGTGCTCGGCGGGCAGCACGTCGGCGGCCACTTGGCACATGGTGAAGCCGGTGTCGCCCTCTATGCCCTTGGAGCAGGTTACGATGTTGGCCCCCACGGGCAAATGGGGCGCGGCCCGGCCCAGCACGGCGCGGAACACATGGGTAGGCATGACCAGCACCACCAGCTCGGCCCCGGTGAGGGCCTGGGCCAGGTCGTTGTGGCCGGTAAGCTCGGGGTGCAGCTCAACCCCCGGCAGGAACACCGGGTTGCTATGCTCGTCGTTGATGGCCTGGGCCACTTCGGGCTCATAGGCCCAAAGGCGGACTTCATGGCCTGCGCGGGCCAGGTGGTCGGCCAAAGCGGTGCCCCAGGCCCCCGCACCCACCACCGTCGCCCGTAGATCAGGCATCGTCCTCTCCGCTGGGGGGCGCGGCCTCGGCCGGGGCTTGGACCTTATCGCCATTGTCGCCATTGTCGCCGTTGTCGTCGGCCTCGGCCAGGCGGGCCAGGGCCACCAGGCGCTCGCTGGGCTCCAGCCCTATGAGCTTGACCCCCTGGGTGTTGCGGCCCAACACGTTGATGCCGCCCACCTTC
>JAHLLJ010000328.1 GCA_020444205.1 Deltaproteobacteria bacterium
GCCAGGTCCTTGATGTAGGCGCCCTTGTAGTGGTTGTCTGGGAAGGGCTCGTCCGAGCCCTCGAGCTGGCGGGCCCGTACCAACACGCTGCGGCCTAAAGTGGCCATCTGGTTGCCCGCGTCGTTGAGGTAATACTCCCGCTGGGCGTCAAAGCCGCTGAAGGCCAGCACTCGGGCCAGGGCGTCGCCCAGAGCCGCGCCCCGGCCGTGGCCCACGTGCAGCGGGCCGGTGGGGTTGGCGCTGACGAACTCCACCTGTACCTTGGCTCCCGCGCCCCAGTCGCCCCGGCCGAAGTCCGGGCCCTGGGCCATGATGGCGGGCAGCACCGCGTGCCAGGCCGCTGGATTCAGGAAAAAGTTGATAAACCCGGGACCGGCGATCTCGGTGCGCTCAATCAGGCCATTGCCCTCGCCCAGATGAACGAGCAGCGTTTCGGCGATCTTGCGTGGGGCCTGGCGGCAGGGGCGGGCCAGTTGCATGGCCAGGTTGCTGGCCAAGTCGCCGTGCTCGGCCTGCTTGGTTTTTTCCACCACAAACTCGGGAACCTGGTCCACCGCGGGCAGATCGCCGGCGGAGCAGGCGCTGGTCAGGGCCTTGATCAGTTGAGCGGCCAGGGTCTTTTTCATTTATCAGCCTCGTCAGGCTCGGGCAGGGACTGGTCCCGGGTGAAGTCCGGGCACTTGATCACCGAACCCTGCTCGTAGCTGTATTTCTTTTTGCAGTCCGCCCGCCAGGCGCATACCACGCACATGGTGGGCTGGTGCGATTTGATGGGGTCCTTGCTGTTTTCGCTCATGGGCCTAAGCCTCCCCTAAGAAAAGCAATCCTAAGCTACCCTGGGGGGTACGGAGGGTCAAGAGCGGTGGCGGCGGCGGTTGGCCGCGCCCAGGGAACAGGTGATTTCATAGGAGATGGTGCCGGCCCACTCGCCAAGCTGGTCGGCGGTTATCTCCCGCTCCCCGGAGCGGCCCAGGAGAACCACCTCCTCGCCGGGCTGGGGTAAAGGGTCGAAACCGGTAAGGTCCACCATGATGGCGTTCATGCATACCCGGCCGCGCACCGGGGCGGGCTTGCCCTGGATGAGCACCTGGGCCTGGTTGGAGGCGTGGCGGGGATAGCCGTCGCTGTAACCCGCGGCCACCACCCCCAGCCAGGTGTCGCGGGGGGCCTTCCAGGTGTGGCCGTAGGACACCCCGGCCCCGGCGGGCACCCGGCGCACCGCGGCCAGGCGGCTGGTGAAGCGCATGGCCGTGCGCAGGGGCGCGATTCCCAAGCTCTGAGGAGCGGGCAGGCCGCCATAGAGGCTTATGCCCAAGCGGGTCAGGCCCGGCGGTTCCGGAGCGCCCGCCGGCGGGGCCAATACTCCGCCGCTGGCCTCCAGGCTGGACCCGGCCAGGGCGTGGCCGCGCCGCCTTGCTTCGGCCAGCAGGGAGCTGAACACCTGGGCCTGCTTTTGGGCGGTGGCGTCGCCGGGCACCCCGCTGGTGGCCAGATGGCTGGCCAGGCCCTCGATCTTCAGGCCGGGCAGGGCGGCGGCCCGCTCCAAGAGATCCAATGCTTCTTCAGGAGTGACCCCCAGGCGGCTCATGCCGGTGTCTATCTTTAGATGACAAGTGGCTTGTTTCCCGGCGGCCTGGGCGGCCTGGCTCAGGGCCGCGAAGTCATCCCACACTCCCAAAAAGGGGCTCAATCCATGGGCCACGGCCAAGGGGGCCTGCTCCGGGGTTAAGCCCATGAACACCATGATGGGGCCCTGGATGCCCGCCCGGCGCAACAGGGCCCCCTCGTTAGGCAGGGCCACGGCCAGGGCCTCGGCTCCCTCGGTCTTGAGGCGCCCCGCCACCGGCACTATGCCGTGGCCATAGGCGTCTGCCTTGACCACTCCGGCCACGCCCAGGCCTTCCGGCAAAAGGGCGCGCAGGGCGGCCAGGTTGGAGGATATGGCCGCCAAATCCACGGTCACCAAATTGTCGGGGCTGGGGGCCACTCGGCTCACGGCATCTCCTTACTCATGGGCATTACTATCCCACCCCTCCCGGTCGCTGGCAAGCTGGGGCTTTACAGCACGCGCCCAAAGGTTAGAATAGCGGGAACGCGCGCCAGTAGCTCAGGTGGATAGAGCAGTGGCCTTCTAAGCCACCGGTCGGGGGTTCGAGTCCCTCCTGGCGTACCAAAAAAACAAGGGGTTAGCCATTTCGGCTAACCCCTTTCCTGTCCCACATTAGGGACAAGAGCTCAACGTAGCCAAGGCGCAGAGCCTAATTAAAACCGACATCGGCCGCCCAAGCTAAACGGGGTGCCACGTTTTTACGGATATTAATGAAAAATTGGATAGTTACATAGATATTAGGTTGTTGCTCCTTTTGTTTTTCCTGCTATGGTGCGCGGCAATAAACCCTGGCAACCGCTTCCCGCTTGACAAAAAACACGGTTGTTAGTGTATGTCTATATTATAAAAAACTATAATTACTTAGCTTATAATTCCAGCCATCAATAATCAGCAACTAAGTCCAACTGGCGCGTTACGATCAGAAGTGAGCCAGATAAGCAGCCGACCGCACAAGATCATAACTGCAATGGGGCGACCGCCCGGCAAAGCAATATAAGGTCAGCTGTTCACGGCACCTGGGAGGGGAAAGGAGCCGCGCAGGGGTTCATGTAAGAAACCCGCCCTGGTGCGCGTCAAGCGGCCCCACGGAATCATTCTGTTGGGATTTATTTAATTCAGAGCGAGTCGGTTGGCTACAAAAACCTGTTGGACGCTCGAGACAAGTTCACCGGGAAGGGGCTAACGGAGCAAGAGACAGGCAGGGTCAATCTACTGTTGACCGAGCTTGATTGCGCATTAAAGATTGCCCTTAAAGACGACGATAATAAGTCAATGGTGGATAAAAAAGTCGTGTCGACCTGACAGGGCAGTCTCGGTGTGTACAAGACCTCATGCTCTCAAGGAAACCAGTTGATGGGGCCGCCCAGGCGGCACCCAGGCAAGGAGGGGGAAATGACCTATCCAAAATTGAGCCGCAATGACTACGGAGACCAGGTGAAGCGTCTCCAGTCGCTGCTGAACCGGGTCGGGGCCATGCTGGTCACCGACGGCGATTTCGGCCCTGGCACGGAAAAAGGAGTGCGCTACGCTCAAGACATCGCCGGACAGCCGGAAACGGGCTCTGTGGACAGCCAGCTTTGGCAATGGCTGGAAGCCGGGCCCGAACCTTACCCCTCTTTGCCCACCGATGGGATTGCCTTCATCGCCAGGGAGGAAACCGGCGGCCTGGCCTATTATGAGCAAAAGACCCGCTGGCCGCATTATCCCGGCTATGCGAGCGGGATTACCATTGGCGTAGGCTACGACCTGCGCTACAAGACCGAAGATGCTTTCCGGGAGTCATGGGGGACGCACTTGCCGCCAAACTTTCTGGATGAGTTGGCGCGGGACATAGCCAGGAAGGGAAGCAAAGAGCGGGCGCAAGAACTCAAGCGCTTTGGCGTGGAGGTGCCCTTCAAGGCGGCCTGGGCCGTGTTTCTGGAAAATACCTTGCCCCGGTTTTACGCCGACACGGAGTCCGTCTTTCCATCCCTCCCTCGGCTGCCGGGAATGTGCCGCGCGGTGCTTGTGAGCCTTGTATTCAACCGGGGCACCAGCTTGGACGGAGACCGACGCAGAGAGATGCGGGCCATCCGCGACATCCTGCATCATGCCGACGATGCCGCTCTGGCCGAACAGGAGCGCAAAACCATCCTGCTGGGGGTGGAGGACCAGATAATTTCCATGAAGAGGCTGTGGAGCACAAACTCGGGCCTCAACAAGCGCAGGCAGTCTGAAGCCAATCTATGGCGAGCTGGCCTGGCGAGCTCGTGAGTTTGTGTACCCTGCGGCGCGCTAATACATTCTATATTAATAATTTGGTACATCTTTCCGCGTGCCTATATGGAGTTTGGGCAATGGGAAATTTTAAGACATCTCCATTCTCCAGACAAAATGATTGCAGGGGATCGCGAATCGCCGAATCTATAAAGATTAAAAAGTGAGGCATTGTGTGTTCTTTGGCTAAATTAATACGTATTAGACGGCGGTTAAAGTTAACCGTGTAAATATAAATTTAAAAATTATTATTTATACCCGGCAGGTAAGGAAAATCGCATTAGGTTTTTTCAGTAATTATTAAATACTTAAGTGTCGCCATTTAAAATTCGAATTGATCGTCTCAAATTTGGATAAAACCTCAAAATCCCAAAGCATTGTAAAAATCATATTTATACGTGATATCAAGACCATGCGCCCATGTGGTGTAATTTGGCCTTTTTTTTGCAATTGATCAAACTAACGATGAAGCTTAGAGAAGTGCTTTCGAAAAGGTGCTGATCTATAATTTCCGAATAAAGAAAATAGAACATGGGAACATACAAGCTATTAAAATCTCTGAACCGAGATTTTAACCTGATAACGGGCAGCGGGGATTGCAAAAATGGGTATGCGCAAAGTTACTATAAATCAACTACATAGGATGAAAAGCCAAAAAAGCCCGATCGTGGCTCTTGGGGTTTATGATGCGCCGATGGCGAGCATTGCCGACCAAATCGGATTTGAAATATTTGTGATTGGTAACTCCGGGCCGATGTCACTGTTTGGGTGCAAACAATCCACTGAGGTGGATCCCCGCGAGCTTTTGTATATGACTCAAGGAGTGAGCAGGGTTACCGAACGAGCCCTGGTGGTGGCGACCATGCCCTACATGAGCTACCAAAGCTCCAAGTCGGAGGCAGTCAAGACGGCTGCGTGGCTGGTGAAAAAGGGCGGGGCGGATTGTGTCCAATGCCACGGAAACAAAGCAATTGTGGAAAATATTCAGGCGATAGTACAGGCCGGGATTCCTGTATTGGCTCATATCGGGTTGCAATCAGTCAACAAGGTGAGTCAAGGCGGCTATCGCGTACATGGAAAAACCGCCGAGGAAGTGAAAGCAATAGTTGAAGACGCTCTGGCTTTGGTAAAAGCTGGAGTTTTTGCTTTTACAGCGGAATTGATGGTAAACCAGCTCGCCGTTTATCTAAGTCATAAGTTCACGGCGCCGGTTTTGAGCTTAGGCTCGGGTCCCAATACGGATGGCAGCTATCTAGTGAGCGGGGATGCAGTGGGATACAGCGCATTTCCCAGCCCCAAGACGGCTGCTCAATATACAGAAGTGATGCCACTAATTGAAGTGGGCCTTAACTCATTTGTCGAGGAAGTAAGACATAATAAAATTCCATATCCCGAAAATATCCATCACATGAATCCCGGTGAAAAAGAACTTTTCGAATCAATGTTGACCGAGAAAGAAGGTAGGTGAGGGATATGAACAACAGGGTACGCAAGAAAGTGACAATTAAAGATTTATTCAAAATGAAAGCCCAGAAACGCAGGATAGTCGCGCTAGGAGTATACGATTATCCAACCGCCATGATAGCGGATAAATTGGACGTGGAAATACTGTTTACCGGTCCATCCGGGCCAATGTCCCTTTTCGGGCATCGTTTTGTCAGGTCAATCAGACCATCAGAGATGTTGGTGGTTACAAGGGCGGTCAGCCGGGTTGAACCCCGCGCCTTGCTGGTGGCCAGCTTGCCCTACATGACCTATGAGATGTCAAATGAACGCGCCATTGAAACGGCTGCCTTGTTTGTAACCGAAGGCGGAGCTGATTGCGTCAAATGCGATGCGAACAGGCACTTGGCTGAACGGATACAGGCCATTGTCAGATCCGGGATCCCGGTGATGGCCCACATAGGACTACAGGCATCTCGTCAGGTTGAGCAGAGCGGCTATCGTGTGCAGGGTAGGACGGCGGAACACGCGATGTCCATCGTTCAAGATGCGCAGGCTTTGGTAAAGGCCGGTGTGTTCGCAATATTAGTGGAAGCTGCTACGCAGGAGTTAACCAGCTATCTAACAAATAACATGCCGGTGCCCATAATCGGATTGAGTTCGGGTGACGATATCGATGGCGGCTGCATAGTAAGCGGTGACGCCGTCGGCTACAGCGTTTCTCCGAAACCCCCCAAGGCCGCCAGGTTCGTGGACGTAAAACCCAAAATTCAGAAGGCTTTGCTGGAATACGAAAAGGACGCTCGCTCGGGCGAAGGGCCTTCATTTAAGAACTTTACAAGATTACCGGAAGACGAATGGCTCGATATACACAGAGAGTTGCAGTTGTAAGCTGTTTTTGCACGTAGACAGGAGGAAGAGGATGAGCGGTGACAGTGGTGGGAAAAAAGAGGTAAATCGGAGACAGTTTTTAAAGGCGGCCGGCGGTTTGGGAGCTGCGGCATGCCTATCTTTGTCTGGTCTGCCCGTCAACTTGGCCAGCGCGGATTCCACCAAAAAGTTTACCCCATGGGGGTGGCCCGAGCCTTACGGCCAGGTATCGCAAAAGTCTCTAAAGTGGTTGGATTCCAAGGGTTGGCTTCCGCTATCGATCGGCTTTTTTGCTGACTTGCCGGGATACTCTGGATATTACGCCGTAATGCGTGATTTGAAATTGCTGGAGAAGAGGGGGCTGCCCGTAAAGTACAGCAGCTTCCTTTGCGGACCGCCCATTCTGGAATCCTACATTGGCGGTAATACCCAGGTGACCGGATATGGTGATTTCCCCTTCTGGACCACGGTAGAGAGGGGAACTCCCTCGGTTGCTTATGCCGTTACGGCGGTCAACTACGAAGCCGCCATGCTGGTCAGGCCCAACTCTCCCCTGAAATCAATTAAAGATCTTAAAGGGCGTTCCGAGCCGGTGGTGATCGGAACCTTGCTGGGCTCCTTCTTGGAATTTTATATTTCCGCGGCCGCCGACGTGTTGGGCCTAAGATATGGAAAGGATTATAAGCTGGCGGGTATGAGCCTGCGTGAAGCACAGTTTATACCCAAGGGAATAGATGCGGTTGTAATGTATGACCCCTTCCCGGTGATCAGCATGGAAAAGGGATTGGGCCGTAAAATTGATGACGCGTTCCCTTACTATTTTAATAAAGGCTACGATTTCGTACGCAAGGAAATCCACGATAATGCCCCCGATGTGGTACAGGCAATTTCGGATGCCAACTTGGAATCCATTCTATATACGCGCTATGACATTGATAAAGCTGTAGAAATGTATCATAAGGATCCGCGGGTCAGGTCTGCGTACAGCTTTGATTTATTTAAAAACCAAACCCAACGCTATACGACCTCTTTAAAGCCGAGCCATAAGTATATCAACGCAGATTTTTGGGCGGCTCAAGATGAGGTTGTGGTTCAGTCGCAGTATAAAAAGAACAGAATGAAAAGGGCCTTGTCCCTGCAAGACCTTAAAAACACCTTCGCAACCAACTACATGGCTAATTCGTTGGACAAAGTGGGATTTGCCGTCCCTGCCAAGCCAGTTTTCCTGCCGGCGGGATGGAACGGCACGGTTGGTAAACCGCCCTATCCACCTTACTACAACATCGATACCATGAAGGGTCCTCAGACGTTCCCCGAAAAGGGCGATCTGACTAAGGATTGGCAATTCAAGGGCAAGCTATACAGGCCGTAATGAAAAGAATATACAAATATGGTTCCCTGGTGGCGCTGCTGCTGATTTGGCAGGTTGTAGCTCAATATATCTACCCTCTATATAACCCCAATTCAGAGAGAATTTTCCCCCCTCCAAGTGCAGTCTTCGAGATCGCTTGGCAGATGGCGTCAACTGGGGAATTGTTCGGCCACATTGCTGCTAGTGTAAGGCGGGTATTTGCCGGCTTTGCGCTAGCAGCAATTGTGGCTATTCCGCTGGGACTGTCAATGGGTGCATGGCCAAAATGGAGAAGGCAATTGAATCCGCTTCTCGAAATATTGCGGCCAGTTCCTCCCTTCGCATGGATTCCAATAAGTTTGTTATGGTTTGGGGTGGGGGATAGTCAAAGTATTTTCGTGATTTTCATCGCTACGATATTCCCGATACTTTTAAATACGGTTTCAGGTGTAGATAACGTAAATGCAATACATATAAGAGCCGCGCAATGTCTCGGAGCCAGTAAAAAAAC
Source organism: Deltaproteobacteria bacterium (assembly GCA_020444205.1). Classification (GTDB taxonomy): domain Bacteria; phylum Desulfobacterota; class Desulfarculia; order Desulfarculales; family Desulfarculaceae; genus Desulfoferula. The sequence goes on from JAHLLJ010000328.1 coordinate 8,041, forward strand.
ATTATTCTTAAAAGTCGTCTTGATGTCGGCCCTGCCAAGTATCTTTGTAGGGTTGCGGACAGGGCTTGGTTTAGGTTGGATGGTTTTGGTCGCATCAGAACTGATCGGAGCAATTTCAGGCCTCGGTTACCTCATAAATGACTCAAGAAATATGGGAATCCCGGATTTGGCATTTATGGGGATGATAATGATTGGTGTAATCGGGCTTTTCATTGAATTTGGGGCTCGTAAACTAGAACAACGTTTAATACCATGGTACACGCAATGATGCTTAAAAAGGTATTGCGAAGCTTTTCAGCATTAACGCTGGTAACAATATTAATTTTTGCTTGGGAAGCATACTCCAGGTACATCCTTCCTGGATATGATCCCATGGCAAAAATAATGTTGCCCCCTCCCTCAGCGGCCATATCAGACCTATGGATACTGATTAAAAACGGTATGATTTTTAATCATATTGGCGCAAGCGCCTACCGGGTATTTGGTGGTTTCTTTCTAGCAGCGATAGTCGGTATCCCTTTAGGCTTAGCCATGGGGCTCTGGAAGCCTATCCGGGAGCAAATGGAGCCCATAGTGGATTTGCTGAGGCCGATACCTCCGGTGGCCTGGATACCAGTCGCAATACTATGGCTAGGCGTGTCGGATAGCCAACAGATATTTATCATATTCATTGGCGCGATATTTCCTATTCTCCTAAATACGATAGCAGGTGTATTGGATTTGGATCCCATTTTAAAGCGGGCGGCCTTAATGCTGGGATCAAATAAAAAGACCCTGTTTTTAGTTATGTTCAAAGGGGCGTTGCCTAGTAT
>JAHLLJ010000153.1 GCA_020444205.1 Deltaproteobacteria bacterium
CCCGCCGCCGCCCCCGCCGATGAAGGCCCATGGCCCAGCATCAGCCAGGGCGATTTCCAGATTAAGCTGCGCAACTATTTCATGGACCGCGACTTCAACGATGGCCCGGATCAAGCGGCCTGGGCCATTGGCGGTGAGTTCGCCTATGTCACCAAGCCTTGGCACGGCCTTTCGGTGGGCGGCAGCTTCTATACCTCCCAACCCTTTTTTTACGCCCCGGCCGACCGCTCCGGCACCGACCTGCTCGACGACAGCCAAGACGGCTACTCGGTTCTTGGCCAGGCCTATTTAAAAGCCGAGCACCACCGCTTCAGGGCCACCATCGGCCGCCAGATCATCGATACACCTTTTCTAAACCCCTTTGACTTCCGCATGACCCCAGTCACCTACGAGGCTCTGAGCCTGGGCTACGCCCAGGGAGGGCTCAGCCTGAGCCTGGCCCAGGTGGTGGGCATCAAGACCTGGAACGACACCACCTTCCAGCCCATGAGCCGGGCAGCGGGCATCCAGGGCAGCAACGAGGCGCTGACCATGGGTGGGGCTGTCTACCAATGGGGTAATTACATGGTACAGCTATGGGATTACTATAGTTATGAGTTCATGAACTCGCTGTACGCCCAGGCCGACGCCAGTTGGAAACTGAACAAGGACTGGATTTTCGCTGCCTCGGTTCAGGCAATGCGCCAACAGGATGTGGGACAGGCCCTTTACGGCAAGTTCAACGCCTTTCAGGCCGGGGCCAAGGCGGCCTTGAGCTGGCGCCAAACCACCTTGACCATGGCTTTCACCGGCACCGACAATGACCACGACATGGTCAACCCCTGGGCTGCCTGGCCCGGCTACACCTCCATCATGGAATTGAACAACGACTTGGCCGGACAGGCCACCTTGCTGTTTCGTTTGGGGGCCGACATGGCCCAATATGGCATCCAGGGTATGCAGGCCACCTTGACTCACACCAGGTCCACGGTGCCCGAGGGCCAGAATTTATTATCGCCAGACCAACTGGAGACGGACGTGGACCTGAAGTACTACTTCAGGGGAGAGCTTGAACCTCTATGGGTCAGGCTGCGCGTCGCCTATGTAGACCAGGATATAACCATAGGCGGAGACACTTACACTGATTTCCGTCTCATTGTAAATTACGATTTCACTCTCCAAGGATTTCATGCCGATTAAGTACAATTACCTCCTTCCTGCGGGCCGCATCAGATTTAAAGTAAAAGGTGAAACCATCTATCCTTTAGGTATCCATGCAACGAATCATTGCTTATAATAATGTGTTAGGGGTTCTGGTTTTTAATTTTCCCTGCCCATGCCTTGTTGGAGATAAGGCCCCTAAAAGCGTCTCCAGTCCGCAGCAAGGCAGCCAGGACCCTTCCAATTATCCCAAAAGGAAAATTCATGGCACCGTTGCGCGATATCAAAGAGCTTGAGTACAGCCGTAAAGTGTTGGTGGTGGACGACGATCGCGAACTGTTGGAAATCATCAAGGATATTATCGGGGAGCGCTTCGACCTCAGCACGGCGGAAAACGCCCAGGAGGGACTCGAGCTTCTGAAGCAAAAAGGGCCTTTTGCGCTGGTTTTGTCGGATCTGCACATGCCGGGCATGGACGGCATCGCCTTCCTGAACCAGGTGCGCGAAATTTCCCCCCGCACGGTGCGTATCATCATCACCGCCTTCGCCGACATGGAGGCGGCTCTCAACGCCATCAACGCCAGCCACATCTACCGCTTTTTGACCAAGCCCCTGCGCGCCCAAGACATCCTCGACGCCGCCGAGGACGGGGTAAAGCAGCATCGTCTTTTAGTTGACGACGAGGTCAACCTGGAAGAGCGGGAAAAAAGACTCAGAGCCGCCCTGATGCAGCTTCCCCTGCCGGCCATGATCCACGCCGAGGACGGCGAAGCGGTGTTGATTAACGAGGCCTGGACCAGTCTCACCGGCTACAACCGTAAAGATATGCCCACGGTGGAGGCCTGGACCCGCCTGTGCTGCGGCGACCAGTGGTGGGATATGGTCCAACAGGTGGCAGCCCTGCACCAACTGGAGGGCAGCGCCTCCCAGGGGGAGTTTGAATTCACCAACAAGTCAGGCGAAAAGCTGGTTTGGGATTTCAACTCCGCCCCGTTGGGCAAACTGCACGATGGGCGCAGCGTGGTGATCACCATCGCCGCGGACGTGACCGAGCGCCGGCGCATGGCCGATTCCCTGGCCCTGTCCGGCCTGGTTTTTCAAAACTCCACCAACGGTATCCTGGTCACCGACGGCGAGGGAAACATCCTGGATGTGAACCCGGCTATGTGCGAGATGAGCGGCTACGAGCGCCAAGAGCTTTTGGGCCAGAATCCGCGGGTTTTCAAGTCCGGCCGCCATACCAGCGAATATTACTGCGACATGTGGGACGCCCTGAAGAAGAAAGGCAACTGGCGGGGCGAGATATACAACCGGCGCAAAAACGGCGAGATATACCCCGCCTGGCTCACCATCACCGCGGTAGTCGAAAAGCAGGCAGGGGCGCACCACTTCGTGGCCATCAGCTCCGACCTCAGCGCGCTCATGGAAGCCCAGGAGCGCATGGAATACCTGGCCCGCCACGACCACCTCACCGGCCTGCCCAATCGCCAGGCCCTCAAGTCCTGCCTGGAACAGGCCATGGGCAGCGCCGACCAAAAAGGGCGCAAGGTGCTGGTGGTCTACCTCGATCTGGACCAGTTCAAGCTGGTCAATGAGTCCCTGGGGCACGACCGGGGCGATGAGGCCCTTTTGGCCGTAGCCAAACGCCTGCAAAACAGCCTGGCCGAGAGCGACAGCCTGGTGCGTTGGGGAGGAGATCACTTCGTGGGGGTGATGAACCTCAACGGCGATGTCGACAAGGCCGAGGATATGGCCAGCAGGCTCCTGGCCTGTTTCCAGGCGCCGTTCGACATCGGCGGGCAGCAGCTTTACATGTCCGCCTCCCTGGGCATGAGCCTCTACCCGGACGATTCCCGGGACCCGGACGTGCTGGTGCAACACGCCGACACGGCCATGCACGCGGCCAAGGAGTTGGGCCGGCGGCGCTACAAATTCTTCTCCGCCCAGATGAACCGGCGGGTGGTGGAGCGCCTGGCCCTGGAAAGCGACCTGCGTTCCGCCCTGGACAATAAGGAGTTTTTCCTGGTGTATCAACCTCGGGTGGATGTCGCCACTGGAGCGGTGGAAGGGGTGGAGGCCCTGATCCGCTGGCAGCACCCCACCTTGGGCCTGCTCATGCCCGACCACTTCCTATCCGCCGCCGAAGATTCCGGCCTCATAGTGCCCATCGGCCAACAGGTGCTGGAAATGGCCTGTTCCCAGGTCAAACAGTGGCTGGCCGAGGGAGTGCCGGTCAAGCGGGTGGCGGTGAATCTATCCGGCCGCCAGTTCTGGGAGGAGGACTTGGCGGGCATGATCACCGGCACCTTGTCCCATTACGGCCTTACCACCAAGCATTTTGAGCTGGAGGTGACCGAAAGCGTGGTCATGGGCTCGGTTACCGCGGCCGCGCGGGTGCTCCGGGAACTGCATGATCTGGGCATTGAAATCGCTCTGGACGATTTCGGCACCGGCTATTCCTCTTTGTACTATCTCAAGGAGCTGCCCATCGACACCTTGAAGATAGACAAGTCCTTTATCAACAATATCCCCGACGAACGCGAGAGCACCACCATCGTGTCCATCGTCGCCTCTTTGGCCCACGGCTTGGGCATGGGGGTGATCGTGGAAGGCGTGGAAACCCGCCGTCAGTTGGAAACCGTTGCCGGTTTTGGTTGCGAGCAGGTGCAAGGCTACTACTTCAGCCGCCCCATCCATCCGGAAGAGATCAGCGCCTTGCTCAGCCAAAACCCCTTTCCCTTTGCCGATAAAATTCCCGAAAAATCTCCCAAGGAATCTTGAGGGGGAAGTAGGGGTAAGACAAGGCCGGCAGGCGCGCTCAGTCCTCGCTTGGCTCAGGATCGCCATCCAGGCACAGGCCGATGATCTCGGGGCTGGTGTGCTTGCGCACCAACTCGTAGATGAGCTCCCGCCTGGCCTTGTCCATGCGTGAACGGATGGCCGAAACGGTAATGGCGCAAATGACCCGCCCGGCCTGGTCGAACACCGGCACTCCCACCGACACCGCGTCCTTGTGGAACAGGGCGTCGGAATGAACGTAGCCGCGCTCGCGGGCCTCGGCGGCCATGCCCTTGATGCGCTCCAAATTGAGCTGCTCAAACTGGGCGAAGCGCGGTTGGTTTTCCCTGAGCACCTGGTCGAGGTCTTCGTCTGGGTCGAAGGTGATCAAGGCCAAGCTGCCCGCCCCCACCCCCAGGGGGCGGCGGAAGCCCACAGTGATGAGCATGGTGCGGATAGGGTACTCCCCTTCCACCATGTCCACGCACACGGCGTCGTTGCCCGAGCGAATCAACAGGAAAACCGTGTCCTGGGTGGCCTGGGCAATGGCCTCCAGGGATTCGCGGAAACGGGTGGTTATGGTGTATTGATGGGCCTGGTTGCCCAGACGGTATAACTCCAGGCCCAAGTGGTAGAGCTTGCCCACCGGGTCGTAGGTAATCAGCCCCTCAGCGGCCAGGCTTTGCAAAACCCGCCGGGCGGTGGCCACGTGCAGCTCCACCTCCCTGGCCAACTGGGAAAGCCGGGCTCCACTTTGGTTGTGCTGGGCCACGGCCCTGAGCAAGCCAATGGCCCGGGAAATGCTCTGCACGCCGGAAGGGTTATTATCTTTTGGTTCTGCTTTTTTCTTTTTCAAGGCCATGCCGCCCCACTCTGCTCGCGCTAACAGATCCCACTCCGGCTCCCCCCGGCCCGGCAGGCCGGCGGAGCCCACTTACTGTAACGTGATAAGGGGTCGGCCTGGTAGGGGAAAAGTGACTATATTTACCTATCAAATCAGGGTAGTTTTAAAAGGATGTTAAGCGAACTCGCACCCGCCATAATCCTGTCCCTGGCCGCCTTCACCTTTTCCTTTGCGGGATTCGGCTTTCCCTGGGTGGCCCTGCCTCTGCTTTCGCTGGTAATGCCCCTGCGTGATGCCATCATTTTCCACTACCCCTTTGTGCTGGCCCTGGTGTTTTACCACGCCTGGCGCTACCGGGGGCACCTGGCCTGGCGCAGGCACCTGCCCCTGCTCATAGGATCGGCAATGGGTATGCCTCTGGGAGTTTGGCTGCTGTTGGCCCTGCCCGAAGAACTCATGCGCAAGGGCATGGCCGTGTTTATCGCCCTTTCAGTGTTGGCGCTAAGCCGCGACTGGGGCGAGCGCCTGGCCGGCAAGGTTAGCTCCACCCCCTTGGGCGGGGCAGCCATCGGCCTGCTCAGCGGATGGCTGCAAGGAGCCTATGCCGTGGGCGGCCCTCCGGTGGTGCTCTACATCATGGCCCGGGCCAAGAGCCCTCAGGAGGTCAAGGGGTTCCTGGGGGTGTACTTTACCTTCATCTGTGTGGTCACCGCCTCCCTGTATGCGGTGAATGGCCTGTTCACCGCCCACTGGCTCAAGCTGTCGCTCTACTACAGCCCATCGGTGCTGTTAGGGGCGGCCGCCGGAGCCTGGGCCTTCAGCCGGGTGAGCTCTGTTGGGTTCCGCCGCATAGTGTTTATCATGCTCTTGGCCGCCGCCGTGGCCCTGTGGTTTAGCTCCTAGCCCGAACCTCCCCCAAAAGCCATGAAGCTTGCCCACGGGCCCCTTCCCGGCGCACTTGCCGGGTTTGCGCGTATTTTTCCTCCACATTTTGCCTTTTTTCCCCCAAACAGGCATTTTTAAGGCGTCCAACCCACAATTTTCGGCCACCCCAATGTCTTAATCAGGCCTCATCGATACGCATGTGTAGGTTTTAGGGATAATTATTTCGCACAATGTGAGCGTATTCGCCATTTTTATACAATGTGTAATTAAAAATGAATAATGTGTAAAAAAATAGTTGACCGGCAAGCGTTGCCGCTCTAGGGTTTTTATAGAAATCATCAAATCCAGGATTGGGAGAGGGTATGGCTCCCCAGGCACCAAACGGCCCAGCCTCAAAACCCACCAAAACCCAACGTGGCGTGCAAAGCATTCACCGCGCCATTGGCCTGTTGCGCGCCGTGGTGGCCAACAACGAACGGGGCATCAGCCTGGCCGCCCTGGCCCGCGAATGCGACCTGCACGTGGCCACCGCCCGGCGTATGCTGGGGGCTTTGGAGGCCGAGGGGCTTATCAACTACGACTCGGTGACCAAGCTCTATCACCTGGGCATCGAGCTGTTTTACTTCGGCGCCGCCGCCTACCAGTTCCAGATGCGCGACCGCTACCGCCACGTGCTGGAGCGCATCGCCCAGCGCACCGAGGACACCGCCTTTTTGCTGGTGCGCTCGGGAAACGACGCCCTGGTCATCGACCGGGTGGAAGGCGCCTTTCCCATCCGCACCCTCACCCACGAGGTGGGCCAACGCTCACCTCTGGGCATGGGCGCGGGCAGCACCGCGCTGTTGGCCAGCCTGCCCGAAAAGAAGATCCGGGCCGTCATTCAATCCAACAAGCGCCGCTACGCTCAATACAAAAACAGCACCACCGATGACGTCTGGCGCCTGGTCGACCACTTCCGGGAGCACGGATACTCGCTAACCGGCGGGGTGTTCATCCCCGAGGCGGTGGGCCTGGGGCGGGCGGTGCACGACGCCTCGGGCGAGGTGGTGGCGGCCATCAGCGTGGCCGCCATTCAGCAGCGAATGGACCCTGAACGCCGCGAAATGGTCGCGGAGATTATCAAGCAGGAAATAGAAGCCATGGAAAAGCCCAACGGCTGACACCTTGGATTTCGCCAATAGAACCGGAGGGAGCCGCCAAGGAGGGGGTTCTAATCACACTGTGCATAGCGAGAGGTAATCATGTCTGGGATTTCATTTAAACTGAAAAAAGCCGGTCTGGCCCTGCTGGCCATGACCCTGCTGTTGGCCCTGAGCCTGCCCGGCTTGGCGGCGGATAAGCCCAAGTTCGGCGGCAGCATCACCGTGGGACTCAACACCGACCTTACCGCCGTGGACCCTCACGTCAGCGTGGCGGTGGTCAACGCCATCGTGCTGCACCACGTATTCGAGCCTCTACTGGCCTACGGCGAGGACCTTAAACTCATGCCCGTGGCCTGTGAGAGCTGGGAAGCCAACAAGGACTACACCGCCTATACCTTCCACTTGCGCAAGAACAAACTGTTCCACAACGGCCGCGAAATGGTGGCCGATGATGTGAAGTTCTCCCTGGACCGGGTGATGAACCCCAAGATCAGCCCCCGGGCCAAGCACTTCACCGGTGTGGCCGGAGTCGAGGTCAAAGACAAGTACACCGTGGTGGTCAAGCTGAAGAAGCCCTTTGCCGCTTTCCCCCACCTGTTGGCCTACATCAACCCGGTCATCGCCATCGTGCCCAAGGAAGAGCTGGCCAAACAGGGCGGCGTGTTCAAGGAAAAACCCGTCGGTACTGGCCCCTATAAGTTCGCCGAGTGGAAGCCGGACCGCCACATCATTCTGAAGAAGTTCGACAAGTACACCGGCCCCACCGGCCCGCGCAACGGCCTGGGCGGCGAGCGCATCGCCTATTTGGACACCATCAAGCTGGTTCCCATCCCCGAGGAGTCGGTGTCCATCATGGCCCTTTTGAACAAGGAGATCGACCTGCTGCAGTACTATCCGCCCAAGTACGTGGAGAAGTACAACAAGACCTACTCCAAGAAGGGCCTTAAGCTCAACGAGGTGCCCGGCCTGTCCTGGTACCAGATCTACTTCGGCGTGAACCGCCCGGTCACCAAGAACGTCAAGTTCCGCCAGGCCTGCGCCTATGCCATCGACCTGGATAAGGTGACCCAGGCGGCCTACCTGGGCCACGCCAAGAGCAACCCCTCGGTCATCACCCGGGGCAGCATCTACCGCACCCCCTACCATGACACCTGGTACAAGTACGACCCGGCCAAGGCCAAGCAGCTCTTGAAAGAGTCCGGCTACAAGGGCGAGACCGTGGTCTTGGACACCACCAAGAAATACATCGCCATGTTCCGCCAGGCCGTGGCCGTACAGGCGGCCATGCAGGCGGTGGGTATCAACGTGAAGCTAAACGTGGTGGAGTGGCCGGTGCTGCTCAAAAAATGCGTGAGCGGCGACTTCCAGATGCTCTCCTACGGCGCGGGCGGCACGCCCAACCCGGCCCTGGCCTACGCTTACTTGAAGCGCGGCGGCTTTGAGGACGCTTATCCGGAGATCAAAAAGATCAAGGAAGCGGCCCTGATGACCGACGACCTCAAGACCTTGCAGAGCCTGTATGAGAAGGCCCACCGCATCACCATGGAGCAGGTGCCCTGGATTCAGCTGTACAACTACAACTATCTCCAGGCTCACTGGAACTACGTAAAGGGTTACAAGACCATCTACACCGGCTACCCCATCCTGTGGGGCGTGTGGCTGGACAAGTAATACACCATAAGCAAAACGTCCCGGAGGCGGAGCCCCTTGCCGCCTCCGGGACGCCCCTTACTCCGGTGGCGGCCCAACGATGTTAAAGTTCATTCTAAAGCGTATCTTCTATCTGATACCCACCCTGGTCCTGGTGGCGGCCATGGTGTTCATGCTCATCCACATGATCCCCGGCGACCCCGCCGCGGTGATTTTGGGGCCGGACGCCACCGCCGAGGACGTGGCCTCGGTGCGCACCGCCCTGGGCCTGGACCGGCCCCTGTACGAACAGTTCGGCCTGTGGCTGAGCAACCTGGTTCACGGTGACTTCGGGGTGTCCATCCACTCCAAGCGCCCGGTCATCGACTCCATCGGCGAGC
>JAHLLJ010000154.1 GCA_020444205.1 Deltaproteobacteria bacterium
CTTGACCGCGTTGGCCAGGGCGTCCACGCCCTTCATCATGGCCTCGCGGGCCTTTACGTCATATTTCAGCTCTTTGGCCATAGCTTTATCTTCCTCTCCAAACTGGATTTGAGTTCTTTAACTAGACGGGGCGAGGGACGCTTAGTCGATGATGCCCAGAATGTCGTCCTCGCGCATGATCAGGACTTCCTTGCCGTCGATCTTCACTTCGGAACCGGAGTACTTGCCGAACAGCACGGTGTCGCCCTTTTTCACGGTCATTTCCAGCTTGGTGCCGTTTTCCATGACCTTGCCCGGGCCCACTGCGAGAATCTTACCCTGTTGGGGCTTTTCTTTGGCGGAATCGGGGATGATGATACCGCCGGCGGTCTTGGTCTCTTCCTCCAGCCGCTCTACGATCACGCGGTCTTGCAGCGGTGTGATTTTCATGCGTGCCTCTCCTTTTAAGTTAACTAACCGATATGACGAAATTAATTTGCCCCAACCATGTGGGGCCCTTTTTAGTCTTGTTATTAGCACTCTCCGACATTGAGTGCTAACTGCGTGAACAATAAGCACCAAGTGCCTGCTTTGCAAGGGGTTGGCCCAACTTTTTTGTAAAAAATTTGGCGGGGCGGAAGCGGCCAAGGAAGGGTTTGCAACCACCCAGAGCGCACTAGACGCTTGGTGATTTAACCATAACAGAGTTTGGGGAGAATGCTTGCTTTGGATTCGTGGGGATACCCTGCATGCACGGTTAAAAGGAGCTGTTGGGTTTCGGGCTGCGCCCTCTACACCAACCTACACGATTTTGTGATTTATTATAACTAGATAGCGTAGGTTGGGTAGAGCGAAGCGAAACCCAACAATACCTTCTACGTCGAAGCCTAAGCGAACCGGCAACACGGCCAAGCGGTCTCCGGCGAAGCCGCCTAAACCAACCGGGTTACGCCCGGCGCCACCTCCTCGTACCCTTTGCTCAATTCAATGTCATGGCCGGGGAACAGCAGCTCCGGTGCGGCAACCAGGCCCCGCAGGCGCTCCATGGACTCCAGCCATTGGGGCAGGTTGAAGATGAAGATGCTGGGCCAGTCCTCGCGGAGGTTGGCAAAGGTGTGGCCGCAGTCGCTGGCCAACACGGCCTCGCCCTTTTCAGTGGCCACTTTGACGGCCATGAGCCCTGGGCTGTGACCCGGCGCGGGGACAAGCTCTAGGCCGGGGGCCAGGCGGGCGTATCCGGTGTGCAGATGCAAGCGGCCCTCTTGTTGGGCAGTGACCAGGGCGTCCAGGTCGCCGGGCTCATGCAAAATGGTGCAGATGGAGCGTTGCGCCAGGGGGCTGGTGCTCCAGAACTCCCACTCGGCCTGGCCCACGTGCACCTGGGCTTGGGGGAAAAAGCCCGCCCCGCCGCAGTGATCCCAATGCAGATGGCTCAGCACCAGGTGGCGTACCTCATGGGGCGCTATGCCCAGCCCGGCCAGCACCTCCACCGGGTGGTGAAAGTTTTTCAGGCCCCGCTGGGCCGCCCGCTCCGGGGTGACTCCGCAATCCACCAACACCGGACCCTCTGGTCCCACCAGGCACCAAAAGTAATAAGCCCGCTCCACCCGTTGGTCCCAGTCCCGGTTCCACATGAGCAGGGCCCGGGAGCTTTCCTCGGGCCCGGCGTAGCGCAGGGCGTATATCCGGTAGGTATCCATATGACCGTGGGCCACGCCTTGCTCTTTACATGCCGTGCTCGTCGGTGGCGTTGACCGCTTTGTCTATCTCCGCTTGGAGCTGGGGAGGCAGGCCGGGGATGTCCACGCTTAAAAAGCCGCGCACGATGGTGGCGGTGGCTTCGTCTTCGCTGAGCCCCCGGGCCATAAGATAGTTGATCTCATCCTGAGCGATTTTGCCCACCGCCGCCTCGTGGCTCATCTCCACCCCGTCCACAAAGCCGTCCAGGTAAGGCGCGGCCAGCATGGCCCCGCCGTCCAGGATCAGCCCCCGGCACTCCAAATGAGCCTTGATCTCCGGCGCATTGCCCACCAGATGGCCGCGAGCCATGATCTTGCCCCCGTTGGTTATGGCCCGGCTGACCACCTCGGCCCGGCAGCCGGGGTGGTTGAGGATCACCCGCCCGCCGGAGTCGATGTCCGTGGTGGGCGAGCCCACCAATATGGAGTAGAAGCGGCCCACCGCGTTCGGCCCGTTCAGGTGGCAGGTGGGGTACATCTGCAGGCTGTTCACCGGGCGCATGCACACGTAGTTGGACAGATACAGGCCGCCTTCTTCCACCGTGGCCACCGAGCGGGGACGCACCGCCACTCCCTCGGACCAGTTGTGGATCATGGTGAAGGAAAGCTGGGCGTTTTTCTTGACGAAAAACTCGCTCACCCCCACGTGGAGGCCCTTTTGCAGATGAGGGCCGGTGGCGCAGCCGCTGATGATGTGCAGCTCCGCCCCCTCCTCGGCGATGATGATGTTGTGCACGTTCTGCTGGATGTTGTCCTGATCCATGTACAGGCAGGCCTGGATGGGATGGATGGCCTTGGCCCCGGGCAGGGCCCGGATCATGTAGCCGTCGTGCAGATCCAGCTCGGCCGCGGCAGTGTACTTGTCCGCGTCCACATCCACCAGCTTCCAGTAGTAGTCCCAAAGCCAGGGATGCACTTCCAGGGCCTTTTTGAGCGGCAGAACCTCCACCCCATCCTGGTGGCTGGAGCAGTGCAGGGGCGAGGCGTCTTTCATGATAAAGGTGCCGCCCCGGTCCTTGCCGCTCACATCCACCCCGGAAAGCAGCAGGTCTTGTTGCTCCTGGGCGGGCAGGGTGCAAAGCTCGTCCTCGGCCAGGGCCTGATGGGTTTCGGCCTGTTTGGCGTATTGGCTTAAATCCAGATCAGTGCCAATGGCGGCAACCTTGTCGCGGGCCGCCTCGGCCCGTTGCGTTAGCTCTTTATGATCGGCCATGTTGGCTTTTCCTCATTATTCAGGGCTGATGGTGGGGAACTCCGACAGCAGGTGTTCGCTGTGGGGCACCACGCAGCGTACGCACTCCTGGTAGCCGTTTTCGGCCACGCAGCGAAGGATCTCGCGGGGGTTGGAAGGGCAGGACAGGATGCCGTTGTAGAGCACGTGGCCCGAGTCGGCTTCCAGGTAGTCCAAAATGTAGCCGGTGTGGGTGATGATCAGGCCCATCTTGTTGCGCTTGCGCCGGCTGTCGGCAATGGAATCGCCGTTGGCGTGGAACACCGCCTTGTCTTTTTGCAGCAGGTGGGCGATGGTCGCCCCCACCAAGTGCATGTTTTCCATGTCCACCCCGGACTCGGGTTCGTCAAAGAGCATCAGGTCCGGGTTTTGGCTCATGAGCTGCAAAAGCTCCGAGCGCTTGATCTCCCCACCGGAGAGCCCGGCGTTGACTTCGCGGTCCAAGAAGCGCTTGAAATCCACTTCCGAGGCCATTTCCTCTACGTCCACTTCGCGGCCATTGGCGCAGATGCCCACCATCTGGCGGTTTTTGAGCCCGTGTATGGTGGGGGGGCGCTGGAAGGCCATGCCGATGCCCAGCTTGGCCCGTTCGTGGATGGGCAGGTGGGTTATGTCCACGTCCTTGAACACGATGCGCCCGTGCTTGACCACATAGCCGGGCATGCCCAGGATGGTCATCAACAGCGAGGTCTTGCCCGAGCCGTTGGGCCCGAAGAGCACGTGGGTCTCGCCGGGCTTGATCTCCAGGTCGATGTGGCGCAGCAAGAGCTTGCCCGAAAGCTCCACCTGCAAATCTTCGATGAGCAACATGGGCCTTATACTCCCTCTCGCCGGGTGGCGAGTTTAAAACTCTTTCCAGGCGAGGTCTCCCTGGACATCCAGGGCCTCGCGGCAGAAATCCAGCGCCGCTTGGGGCCGGAAAGGGGCGCAGGAATAGACGACAATACTAAAGAAGCCCGGCCCAGACCAGAAATAAGCGGCAATGCCGCTGTCCACCAGGGGCAAAAAGGCGTCAAAGCCTTGATTTATCTCTTGGCCCAGGCCGTCCGGCGCGTGCACCACCGCCTGGCCGTAAGGGCTCAGGCCCAGGGCCTGGGCCAGCTCCAGCAAAAAGGCCTCCACGGCCGCGGCGTCCAAGTCGGCGCGATAGCGGCCTTCCACCAGCAGCCGCTGGCGAAATATTTCCGGAGCCAGGTCTTTCATGGGTCCCCCTTGATTCACTATAGCCCAGGGCGGGCGCTCCGCCAAGGCCCCGGTTGGGCGACATTTCAGCATTTCTGACCCCTTGTACCCGCTCGGCCCCTGTGCTAGATTTGACCAGCCATGACCCGTCCAGGACGCCCAGACGCCTATTACCGCCGGGCCAAAAACCAGGGTTACGCGGCCCGTAGCGTGTTCAAACTCCAAGAGATGGACCGGCGGTACGGGCTGTTACGCTCAGGACAGGCGGTGCTGGACCTAGGTTGCCACCCAGGTTCCTGGTTGCAGTACGCCTCCCAAAAGGTGGGCCGTTCCGGCCGCCTGGTGGGGGTGGATCTGCAGGAGCCCAGCGTGAGCCTGCCCAAGGGGTTTTGCTTTATCCAGGCCGACCTTTTGGAGCTGACCCCCGATCAGGTGAGGGAGCGCTCGGGCCTGGAGGTCTTCGACCTGGTCATGAGCGACGTGGCTCCGCGCACCACCGGGATCAAGGACCGCGACGCCGCCGCGTCGCTGGAGCTGACCCAGGCCGCCTTGGACATGGCCCTGGCCCTGCTGAAACCGGGTGGGACCTTTCTGGCCAAGGTCTTTTTCGGGCCGGGGGTGGACGAGTTGATCCGGCAGGTGAAGGGAGCCTTCAAGCTGGGCAAGGGGCACAAGCCCGGCGCCAGCCGGTCCGCCAGCAAGGAAATTTACATACTGGGCAGGGGCCGCAAACAGGCCCGCCCGGGATAAAGCCTCTAGTTTCAGGAGAATCATATGTCCGGTCACTCCAAGTGGAGCACCATCAAGCGCAAGAAGGGCGCCGCTGATGCCAAGCGGGGGAAGATATTCACCCGGCTCATGCGGGAAATTACCGTGGCCGCCAAGCAGGGCGGCGGAGACGTGGAGGGCAACCCCCGGCTGCGAACCGCGGTGGCTACGGCCAAGGGCCAGAACATGCCCAAGGAGAACATCGACCGGGCCATCAAAAAGGGCACCGGCGAGCTGGAGGGCGTGACCTACGAGGAGATTCTCTACGAGGGCTACGGCCCCGGCGGGGTGGCCTTTTTGGTTGAGTGCCTCACCGACAACAAGAACCGGGCCGCGGCCGACGTGCGCCACATCTTCACCAAGCGCGGCGGCTCCCTGGCCAAGGCCGGCGCGGTGGCCTACCAGTTCGAGGCCAAGGGCGTGTTCACCTTCGAGAAAGACGCGGTGGACGAGGACGCCCTGATGGAAGCGGCCCTGGAGGCCGGGGCCGACGACGTGGTGGACGAGGACGACACCTGGGAAGTGCAGTGTTCACCGGGTGACTTCAACCAGGTGAACGAGGCCCTGCGTGAAGCGGGCCTGGAGCCCATCGAGGCCGAGGTGACCAAGCAGGCCTCGGTTACGGTGGAGATCACCGACAAGGGCGAGGCGGCCAAGGCCCTGGCCCTCATGGAGGCCTTGGACGAGGCCGATGACGTGCAAAACGTCTACTCCAACTTCGATATCGACGAGAGTATTCTGGCCGAGCTGGAAGACGAGTAAGCATGCCCCAGGCCCCCGCCCCCGCCGTGCTGGGGCTGGACCCCGGCAGCCGCTGCACCGGCTATGCGGTTATCACCCCGGGGGCCGGAGGGCGCATCCGCCTGCACCGGGCCGGAACCATCACCGCCCCCAGCAAGGCCCCGGTGCCCGAGAGGCTGGGCTACATTTTCTCCGAGCTGGCGGGGATCATCGCCGAGCTCAAGCCCGCCGAGATGGCCGTGGAAGGGGTTTTCACCGCCAAGAACGCCCGCACCGCCTTGGTGCTGGGACAGGCCAGGGGGGTGGCCATCCTGGCCGGGGTGCGGGCCGGGCTATCCATACATGAATACCCCCCGGCCACGGTGAAAAAGTCCCTGGTGGGCAACGGCCGGGCCACCAAGGAGCAGGTTCGGGCCATGGCCCTGCGCCTGGTTGGCGAGGGGCAAGGCAAGATGCCCCTGGACGCCTCCGACGCCCTGGCCCTGGCCCTGACCCACTTGCAGAGCCGTCGCCTGGCGGCCACCCTGGAGCGCCTTAAATGATCGCCTCGGTCAGCGGCACCATCCTCACCCGGCGGCCCGACCACGTGGTGGTGGATTGCGGCGGGGTGGGTTACCGGGTATTCGTGAGCCTCACCACCTTTTGCGATCTGCCCGAGATAGGCAGCTCAGTCACTCTGCTTATCCACACCATCGTGCGCGATGACCACATCCACCTGCATGGCTTTGTCAGCGAGGCCGAGTGGCAGGCCTTTGCCAACCTCATCACGGTCAGCGGCATAGGCCCCAAGGTGGCACAGGCTATCCTTAGCGGCATACCCCCGGCCGATCTGTGGAAGGCCATCCGCGCGGGCGACGCCGCGAGGCTCACCGCCATACCCGGGGTGGGCAAGAAGACCGCCGCCCGTCTGGTGGTGGAGCTGGAGGGCCGCCTGCCCAAGGACACCGGCGAGGGCGAGGCCATGGGCGCCCCGTCCACCCCACTCAGCGACGACGCGGTGAGCGCGTTGATGAACCTGGGCTATCCCGAAGCCAAGGCCAAGAAGGCGGTGGAGCGGGCGATCAAGGAGGCCGAGCCGGGAGCATCCCTGGAGGGCATTATCAAGGCGGCGCTCAAGGCGGTGGTGGGGTAAGGCCGGCTTCGCCAGACGCCCCCTAGCTTACCTCGCCGGCTTCGCCAGGCGCCCGATAGCTGCGTTGCCGGCATCGCTTAGGCCTCAGCGTGACTTTGCCACGCTTGCGCCAGCGTGCCGCTGGAGGCAGAGCGGGTCGAAAAACTCGCTGCCTTCACCAACCTTGACTGCTCCCGGTGAAACTCATTTGGGAACCCAAGCCTTGGGCCGCCTTGCCCTGAACCGTCTGGTTGTGCCGGGGGACCCAAAGACAAGGTTTTTTCCAAGTCACGCGTTAAAACTTCCGCGGACCTCTCACTCTATTTTGAAGCGCCCAAACAACTTGGCCATGGGGTTGGCGCTCAGCCCGTGGGCGATGACGCTCATGATCACCGTGCACACCACGGTGATCGCCATGGTCTTGCCGCCGGGCAGGTTTTTCTGCCACACCATGATTACGAACACGATGCTGGCCAGGCCCCGGGGGCCGAACCAGCCCATGAACAGCTTGCTGTAGACGCCTTCCCCGGTGCCCGCCAGGGATAGATACACCGGCAGGATGCGGATGATGGTGAGGCTAAGCAGCGCGTAGATCACGATGGACCAAGTAAGGGCGGGCAATGCCTGGCCCACCACCGCGAAGCCGAAGATCACCCAGGTGATCAGGGCCAGGGTGTTGCCCATGCCCTCTGCCGCCTCCAGCACCTGGTGCTTGCCGCGTTTGTACATGATGTCGAACAGCAGCCCGCCCACAAAGCAGGCGATGAAGCCGCTGCCTTCCAGACTCTGGGCCGTGGCGTAGCAGGCAAAGGCCAGGGCCACCACCGGCACGGGCAGCCAATTCTCCTGCACCCAGCGCCGGGCCATGCTTAGCTTGAGTACCACCGCTCCCAGGGCGGTGATCCCCAGGCCCACCACCAGGCCGATGCCTATCTCCCTGGCCAAAAGGGTCAGGGCCAGGCCTATGGGCCGGGAGGCGGTCTCGGTGCTTATGGCCAGGGCCAGGAACAAATAGAGGATGGGCACGCAGATGCCGTCGTTGAGCCCGCTCTCCACGTTGAGCGCCTCGCGCACGCGCACCGGCACCTTGGGGTTGGCGAAGACGCCCTTGCCCAGGGCCGCGTCGGTGGGGGCCAGCATCACCGCGATCAGCGCCACCTGCAGCAACGGCAGGTTGGGGAAGAACAGCATGCCCACCAAAAAGCCCACCACTATGGTGATGGGCAGACCGATCAACAGCATGCGCTCGGGCAGGCCGAAGCTGCGCCTCAGGGTGCTGATGTCGGCATTGGCCGCATCGGTGAACAGCACCAAGGCCAGGGACAGCTCGGCAAAGCCGCGCAGCATTTCAGCGGTGATTTTGGACTCCATGAGCCCCAGGGCAATAGGCCCGGCCAACACCCCGAAGGCCATGAACACGATGGGCCCGCTCATGGGCCGTTTTTCCACCGCGCCGGCCACCGCGCTGTAGATGAACACGAACACGGCCATTATGGCCAGATTTTCATACATGGATCACCATCCGCAGCTTTGCCTTGGGCAGGCCCAGCGGGGAGAGCTCAGCTTTTGCCTTGCTTGGCTGAGCGCACCTTTTGCCACAGCCAGATCAGCGCGAACAACCCGGTGCCCAGGGCCTGTGCGCCGAGTACCGACCCCAGGCCCAGGGCGCGGGCCGAGGCCGCGGGCTGCAACACCACCGCCGCCACCGCCAACAGCAGCAGCGACTCGTACCAACGGCATCGCGCCGCCAGATAGCCCTGGGTGGCTCCGGCAAAGGCGAACATGGCCGCCACTCCGCTGAGCATCACCCAGGCCGCCATCCACCACGATTCTACCCCGATTAAAAGAAGGTTGGCGTTGAATATGAACATGAAGGGCAAAATGGCGGTGCGCAGGTCATAGGCAAAGCTCTGCAAGCCGGTGGGGATGGGGTTGGAGCGGGCTATGGCGCTGGCCGCATAGGCGGCCAGGCCCACCGGCGGGGTGTCGTCGGCCAGGATGCCGAAGTAGAAC
>JAHLLJ010000155.1 GCA_020444205.1 Deltaproteobacteria bacterium
GGGCGTGGACCTCCAGCCCTATGACCGCCTCGTATTCCATCGCGGTTTCCTGAAGTTATCTGAGTTTGCGAATTAAGAAATGAATCTACTGCGGGGTGGGGGGAAAGTCAAGGCGGGGTGAGGCGGGATTCAGGTATATTTGGGGCGATAAGCCGTACCGGCGGCCTCTGGGATCGGACGTCGGGTGCATAAGGCTCTGGACAATACCCGCTCCGCCGCATAGGATTAAATCTCCTAGTCTTTTGCACGTCTTGGGTGGGCGTGTGTATCTTCAGCGCAAACCCCGCTTGGTCCGCGGGTGGGCCGGTGGCGACACCGTCCCGGAGGTGGGAAAAGGCATGAAGGACGACGGCCAGGCCGACCGGCCCTGGCAACTGCCTATTTTTATTGCGCCGTTGGTGCTGGCCCTGTTGATGGTGGGGTGCAGGTTCCTTGCGCCGGGCTTCTACCACGAGCTTGTCCAGGAAGACGGTCTTTTGGAATACACCCAGTTTTTCTGCTACGCGGCGGCGGGGGGGCTTTGCCTTTACGCCTCGCCGCGCCTCTGGGGCCAAGCCCCGGCCGCCCACTTCTGGACGGTCCTGCTGTTGGGCCTGGGACTGCTGGTGGTGGCTGGGGAGGAGATAAGCTGGGGCGAGCGGCTGTTGGGCTACGACCTGCCCCAGTGGTTTGCCGAGAACAACTTCCAGCACGAGGTGTCGTTGCACAACCTCAAGGCGGTGCAGGGCAAGATATCCTTCTTGTACGTGGCGACGGGCCTGGCCCTGGGCCTGGGCTGGAGCCTGTGGAGACGTCCGGCCGCCTGGCTGCGCCTGGGGCCCGCCTGGCGCTCTCTATTGGAGTTGGTGGTGCCGCCCTGGAACCTTAGCCTGTACTTCTTGCCCACGGCCCTTATTTACGGCTACTTCGTGGTGGGCTTTTTGGTGATGGCGCTCATGGGGACCGCGGCCGGTTTCGGCCTGGAAGGCCCCATCTATTGGCGGGACCAGGAACCGGCAGAGCTGCTGTTGTCCCTGGGCTGCCTGGCCTGGGCAGGGGAGATTTTAAGGCAGGTGGTCCAGCGGGGCCGTTTGCTCCGTCCCTGCTCTTCCCTGGCCGTCTTGGACCCCGGCGTAGAGCAGCCATAAGAGCAGGGCCGAGGCCACGGCGGACCCGCCGCCCAGCCACAGGGCCGCTCCGCTGATGCCGCTGAGGTCCACGGCCCAGCCCCCGCCGATAGGACCGAAGAACACCCCCACGCTCAGTGCCATGGTAAAGGCCCCGGTGGTGAGCCCCATGCCCGAGCCCAGTTCTTTGCCCCGGCTCACGGCCATGGCGGTCATCGCGGGCAGGGCCATGCCCGAGAAAACGCCGTCGGCCATGGACAGGAGCATCAGCGAGGCCAGGTTGCTTCCCCAGGGGATGAGAATCTTCGCCGTTCCCGACAAGGCCATGCTGACTACGGTCAGGGGCAGGCGGGGCAGGCGGTCGGCCAGGGCTCCGGCCGGGCGCTGCATGGCGGTGCTCACCAGCACATTGGCGGTCAGACACAGGCCCACTCCCAGGGTGCCCAGGTCGTGGCCGGTGGCCACCAGGGGCATGAAGGAGATGAAGCAGCTCATGCCCGCCGCCGCCCCGGTGCGGGCCACCATGATGGCCAGAAAACCCCGGTCCCGGGCCAGGTGCAGCATTTCCTTGAAACCGCGTTTGCCCCCGGAGCGCAGCTCGGCGTCCGGCTCTTTCACCGCGAACAGCACGGTGAGCGCGGCGGCTACACTCAAAACGCACATGAGCAGGAAGTTGGCGTTGAGCCCGGCGTATTCGTAGACAGTACCGCCGATGACCGGGCCGATGCCGAAGCCCATGAGAAAGAAGACGTTGAAGGCCCCAAAGGAGCGGCCCTCCATGCCCGGCGGAGTGATGTCGGCCACCAGGGCCATGGCCACGGGCAGGACCATGGCCGCAAAAACGCCCTGCAAAAGGCGGGTGAAGACCAAGGCCTCGGCGCTGCCCGCCCACATGAACAACAGGGAGGTGACCCCGTAACCGGCCATGCCCGCGATGATGAAGGGCTTGCGCCCCCAGCGGTCGGACATACCGCCCAGCCAGGGAACCACAAAGGCGCGCGACAAGGAGAAGGAGCTGAAGATGAGCCCCAGCATTACCCCGTTGGCCCCCAGGTCCCGGGCGTACAGGGGCAAGAACGGCACGATGATGCCCACTCCGGTCATGGCCACGAAGGTGGTCACCCCCAGGATGTAAAGGGCGCTGCGATACGAAGGTTGGGTCACTTGGCCTGGCGCAGCCTTTCCAGATCTTCCTGGCGTCCGGCTACCACCAAAACGTCGCTGTCTTTGATCACATAGTCCGGCGAGGGAACCAGATGGGTGCGCTCGGGCACCAGCTCGCGCACCGCGATGACGTTCACTCCATACTCGCGGCGCAGGCTCAGCTCGGCCAGGCTCTTGCCCACCAGGGCGTCGGGCGGGGCCAGCTCGGCCACGGAAAACTCGTCGCCGATGGGAAGATAATCCAAAAGGTTGGGATCGGCCAAAGAGCGGGCCAGGCGCTGGGCGGCGTCCCGTTCGGGAAACACCACCTCTCCGGCTCCCACCCGCTTGAGAATTTTTTCGTGCTCCGGGCTCACCGCCTTGGCCACGATGCGGCCCACCCCCATCTCCTTGAGGTGCAAGGTGGTGAGGATGCTGGCCCCCAGGTGGTCGCCCAGGCTGATCACCGCGCCGTCCACCAGGTCCAGGCCCAGCTCTTCGAGCAGGCTGCGGTCGGTACAGTCGGCCACCACCGCCTGGTCCACCACGTCCTGCACCCGGGCCACCGCCCTGGAATCGGAGTCCATGGCCGTAACGTGGTGCTTAAGCTTTTTGAGCTCCAGGGCAAGGGACGAGCCGAATTGCCCCAATCCGATAACCGCCAGGTTCATCTGAGCCTCCCAACTTGCCTATGCATAGCATACCCCCGGTCACCGCTTTTGCCAGGCTAACCCATGATCACCCGTTCCTCGGCCAGACGGTATCCCGGGTCGCGCAAGGACTGGGCCACGGAGTAGACAAAGGCCAAGGGCCCCAGGCGGCCCAGGAACATGAGCAGGATGATGATGATCTTGCCCGCCGGGGTCAGCAGGGGGGTGGCCCCCAGGGACAGCCCCACCGTGCCCAAGGCGCTGGCGGCCTCGAAGGCCAGGCTGATGAAGTCGCCGCGCACGTGCCCGCCGTCGGCCAAGCCCACCGCGCTCAGAAGCACCACCGCCACCAAAAGGGTGGCCGCGGTGCCCAGCACCAACAACAGGGCCAGCTCCACCTGGCGCTCGGGCACCGAACGGCCCCAGGCTTCGGCCCCGGGGCGGCCGCGCAGCCGGTTGAGGGCCAGGGACCACAGCACCGCGATGGTGGTGGTCTTAACCCCGCCGCCGCAGGAGCCCGGCGAGGCCCCTATGAACATGAGCACCATGATCACCACCAGCGAGGCGTTGGTGAGTTGGCTCATGGGCACGGTGTTGAAACCGGCGGTGCGCGGGGTTATGGCCTGGAACAGCAGCGTCCAGGGGCCTTGCTGCCAGGCCGGTCCCTGGCCCAGCCACTCGGCGGTGAGCAGGGCCACCATGCCGCCCACGATCAGGGCCCCTGTGGTGAACAGCACCAGGCGGGCCTGCAGGGACAGGCGCCGGGGCATGACCTCCTTGGGGCGGCGCAGGTGCCCCACCAACTCCCGCAGCACCACGAAACCCAGTCCGCCCAGCACCACCAGGCCCAGTATGGTCAGGTTGACCGTGGGGTCGGTGGCGTAGCCCACCAGACTGTCGCTGAACAGGCTGAAGCCGGCGTTGCAAAAGGCGCTGATGGAGTGGAACACGGCCAGGGCCCCGGCGGTGGGCGCCGGGAAGTCGGCCCAAAAGCGCATAAAAAGCACTGCCGCGCCCAGGCCCTCCAATAAAAAGGTGTAGAGCAGTACGTCGGACACCAGGCGGCCCATTTCCGTGCCGGACACCGGGCCCAGGGCGCCCTTGAGAGCCAGGTGGGTGCGCGGCCCGGGCCGCCGCCGGGCCAGGTAGAGCAGGGCCACGGAAAAGGTCATGATGCCCAGGCCGCCGGCCTGCAACAGCACCAGGATGAGCCCCTGTCCCCAGGGGGACCAAGCGGTGGCCGTGTCCACGGTGATCAGCCCGGTTACGCACACCGCGCTGGTGGCGGTGAACAGGCAGTCCAACAGGCCGACCCCATGGGGGCCTTGCATAACCGGCAGGGCCAGCAGGGCCGCGCCCAGGATTATGAAAAGGGCAAACGACGCCAGCACCAGGCGTGAAGGTGTCAACCATTTGGGCATGTTTTATTGCCGGGGGCAGGGCTCCCCCATACGGCTCAGTCGCCGCTTGGGCTGGCTTTGGCCGGTTGAATCAAGGTGATCAATGGGCGGGGGCGGCCGGGCTGGTCCCCGTGGCCATGGCAGTGGTGATGTCCTTGGCCATGACTGTGATCGTGATGATGGCCGTGGCCATGCTCGTGTTCGTGGTCATGGCCGTGCGGGTGCTGGTGGCCGTGGCCGGCGTTGCCGCAACATTCGCACATTTCGCTCGCCTCCTCCCTAAATTGCACATGTTCAAGTCTAATTCGGCCGAGCCGCATTGTCAAAGGGGTGGGCAATACCGGTTTGTTCTTTTTTCGATTAATTCGCTAGTATTTAAACACGTAAAGCGGGTAAGGTCCTTGCAACTCACCTATTTTTGTTTCAATCGGGGTAGCTTCCATGGGTGTCAGGCATTTCGGTTTCAAGCTGGCGGTGGGAATTCTCTTCGCCGTGGTGTTGGCCACCTATGGGTTTTATTGGCTGGGCATAAGCAACCTGCATGGCAATGTGCAGCAACTGGTTGAGGTCTCCAACCACCTGAAATACGGCGAGAGCTTCCACTCGGCCATCCACTCCATGCTGCTGGACACCGAGGCTTTTTATCATAGCAAAGGCAAGGAAGGATACCGTGTGGCCTATGTGCTCCACCGGGACAAGGCCGAGACGTCCCTGGCCCAGCTCCGGGCCCATGTGGCCAAGCTGCCCCAGGGCAAAGCCAAGAAAATGGTGATTAAGAACACCGAGGGTATTGCCCAGGCTTTCGTGGATTACAAAAAATCCCTGGACCGCATTATCGACGGTGACTTCAGCAGGGGCGGCGAATGCTTGGACAGATGCACCAGCCGGTTCAACAGCATCTTTAAAAAATACTATGTGCATCTGCACGACCACCACGCTGATTCGCAGACCCGGCTCAGCCAAAGCTCCCAAAATACCTGGCGCACCACTAACGTGGTATTCGTGGTGCAACTGGTGGTGGCGGTGTTGGCCGGACTGCTGGTGATCTTTTACTTGGACCGGGTGGTGCTGAAGATTTTCAGTTTCACCGAGCGCATGGCCTATAGTGACAAGCTCACCGGCCTACACAACCGCGCCGCCTTGGAAAAGGTGATTCTCTTCCTGGACGGCTCGCAAGACCGCCCCCGCAGGCGTTACGGCCTGCTCATGCTGGATATCGACCTATTCAAGAAATTCAACGACACCTACGGCCATCTGGCTGGAGACCAATTGCTCAAGGATTTCGCGCGGGTGATAATGAGCAACGTGCGGACCCAGGACCGGGTGGTGCGTTACGGGGGCGAGGAGTTTTTAGTGGTTTTGGAGGCGGTGGGCCCACAAGAGGCGATGGCCGCGGCGGAAAACCTGCGCGCGGCCATAGAGTCCCACCAATTCACTCTGCCCGACGGCAAGGCGGCTCCCCAGGTGACGGTCAGCCTGGGGGCGGCCACCTATCCCGATGATGGGGAAAGCTACCACCAGGTGGTGGACAAGGCCGACTATCGGCTTTATCAGGCCAAGGAGCAGGGCCGCAACCAGGTGGTGGGGCCACCGCCGCAGGCAGGGGGGCAGGACTGAGCGCCCTTTGGGGCGAGCCCGGCTATTCTGTCTCGGCCTCGTACTCCCCGGCGTCGAGAAGCTCGTCCAGCTCGGCAAGGTCCTCCAGCTTGACCCGCGCGATCCAGCCCCCGGTATAGGGCTCCTGGTTGATCAGGTCCGGGGTGTCCTCCAGAACCCGGTTCACTTCCAGCACCACGCCGGTGACCGGGCTGATGAGGTCGCTGACGCTCTTGGCGCTTTCCACGGCGCCCAACTCCTCGCCCACGCTGAGCTCCTGCTCCTCGTCGGGCAGGTCCACGTAGATCACCGTGCCCAGCTGATCCTGGGCAAAGTCGCTGATGCCCACCGTGGCCTCTCCGCCTTCTTCCAGGCGGACCCACATGTGTTCCGGGTGATATTTGAGATCGTCGGGGAAGTCCAAAGCTCAGCCTCCCTGTTTGGCGGCGTTTTTCTTGCGTAAGTAAATCAAGGCCGCGGCGCTGACCACGGCCAGGCCCAGGGCAAACCAGCCGGTGGGGGTCAGCCCCATAATGGGCTCGCCCCGCCAGTCGGCCCTGAACGTTTCGATTATAACTCTGGCGATGCCGTGTAAAAAGCCATAGGTGAAGAAAATTTGACCCGCAAAACGTCTATGCCGCCAAAGCAGCAGAAGCACGCCCAAAATGACCAGCAGGGCCGCGGCGGTGTAGAGCTGGGTGGGGTGCAGGGGCACCCCCCGGGGGGCCAGGGAGAAGGGGTCGGTGAAGGTGACCGCGCACCAGCCGCCTTCAAAGCCCCGGCCGTAGCAACAGCCGGCGCTGAAGCAACCCAGCCGGCCGATGGCTTGGGCCAGGGCCAGGGCCGGGGCGCCGCAGTCCATGAGGGTGAGCATGGGCATGCGCCAGCGGCGCATGAGAATGAGCCCCACGATGAGCGCGGCGGCCACCCCGCCGTAGAACACCAGGCCGCCCTCCCAGATGGCCAGTACCCGCCAAGGGGCGGCCTTGAACTGGGCGGGCTCCAAGAGCACGAACATGAGCCGCGAGCCCACCAGGCCGCTGATTAACAGCCACAGGGCCAGGCTCATCACCCGGTCCGGGTCCAGGCCTGTCTTTTTGGCCAGATGGGTGAGCAGCCACAAGCCAAGAGCCGCGCCCAGGGCCAGGAGCACGCCGTAGGTGTGCAGGGTCAGGGGGCCGATGTGGAAAAGTACGGGGAACACGCGGGGGACTCCCTAGGTTAGGCCTTGCCCCGGATGAGGGCCCAGGCCAGGTAAACGCCGCCCAAGGTAATGGCGGTGTCGGCCAGGTTGAACACCGGCCAGTGCCAGTTTCCCGCATACAGGTCCACGAAGTCCACCACCGAGCCCAGGCGCAGGCGGTCGATCAGGTTGCCCACCGCCCCTCCGCAGATGAGCCCCAGGGCCCAGAAGGTGCCCCGGCGGCGCCCCAGGGGCCCGCAAGCGGCCCAGGCGGCCAGGGCCAGGGCCACCAAGGTGGCCCCCACCAGCATCCAGCGGGCCCCTTGCACAGTGGCGAAGCTGCTGAAGGCGGCCCCGGTGTTGTAGGCCAAAACCAGGCGGGCAAAGCCGGGGATGATGGTCACCGGCCCTTGCTCCAACCAAGGGACCATGATCGCCTTGAGCAGCTGGTCCGCCCCGGCCAGGGCCAGGGCGATGAGGGCCAGCTTGCCCAGGCGGCGCGTCATCGGCTAGGCGATCTCCTTTACCACCGAGGCGCAGCGGGCGCACAGCTCGGGATGCTCGGCGTCGGCGCCTACGCTCTTGCTGTGCATCCAGCAGCGGGGGCACTTGGCCGCCTCGGTGGGCTCCACCAAAATCACCAGTCCTTCGATCTCATCACTGGCCAGGGTGGGATTATCGGGCACGGCGTCCAGGAGCTTAAGTTCGCTGACCATGGTGATCTCGGCAAAGGCCTCGGCGTTTTGCCCCAGAAACTCCAGGGTGTCGGCGTCCGCGCTGAGCGACAGCACCGCCTGCAGCGAGTTGCCCACCAGCTTGTCCTTGCGGGCGATGTCCAGGGCCTTGTTTACCTCGCCCCTGAGGGCCAGCAGTCGCTTCCAGCGCTGGGCCAGCTCGGCGTCCTTGACGTTTTCGTCCGGAGTGGGCAGCTCGGCCATGTGCACGCTGTGGTGCTTATCCTTGGCGCCGGGCACGTATTCCCAGGCCTCCTCGGCGGTGAAGGACATGATGGGAGCGCTCAGGCGCACCATGGCGTCCAGCAGGTGATAGACCACCGTCTGGGCCGCGCGGCGCTCAGGCCCGGCCGGGGCGCTGGTGTACAGGCGGTCCTTGATCACATCCAAATAAAAGCCCGACAAATCCACCACGCAGAAGTTGTGCAACCCGTGGAACGCGGTGTGGAAGTTGAATTCCTCGTAGCCGCTCAGGCAGCGGGCGATGAGCTCCTGCAGCCGGTGCAGCATCAGCCGGTCCATCTCGCCCATGTCCTTGGGGTCCACCATGTCCTGGGCTGGGTCGAAGTCGTCCAGGTTGCCCATCATGAAGCGCATGGTGTTGCGGATGCGCCGGTAGGCCTCGGCCAGCTGCTTGAGGATGTCCGGGCTGATGCGGATGTCCACGGTGTAGTCCTCGGAAGCCACCCACAGGCGTAGGATCTCGGCCCCGTATTGGTCGATGACCTGCTGAGGCGGGATCACGTTGCCCAGGCTCTTGGACATCTTGCGGCCTTCGCCGTCCACCACAAAGCCGTGGGTGAGTACCATGCGGTACGGCGGCTCGCCCTTGGTGCCCATGGCGCACAACAGCGAGCTGTGGAACCAGCCGCGGTGCTGGTCGGAGCCTTCCAGGTACATGTCCG
>JAHLLJ010000156.1 GCA_020444205.1 Deltaproteobacteria bacterium
ACCACCCCCAAGATGGCCGCCGCGGCCCACCACCCCAACATCACCCTGTTCACCATGTGCCGCCTGGAAGGGGCCCAGCGCAGGGGCGGCAAACTCAATGCCCGCGTCACCCAGCTTCCCCGCTACGTGGACCCGGCCAAGTGCATTGGCTGCCGCCAGTGCGAGTACGAGTGCCCGGTGATGGTGCCTGATCAGGAGCAGGGCGGCTTTACCGCCCGCAAGGCCATCTACATTCCCTTTTCCAACGCCATCCCCCAGCTTGCTCTCATAGACCGCGAGCACTGCATGATGTGCGGCAAGTGCTCGTCCATCTGCCCCACCGGCGCGGTGGACCAGCTCCAAGAGGAAGAAGAGTTCTTCATCGAGGCCGACACCATGGTGCTCTCCACCGGCTTTGAGTTGATGGAAGATTTCCCGGCCCGGGCCTATGGCAACTCCGGCCTGGGGGACAACGTGATCTCCTCCTTGCAGATGGAGCGCCTGCTGGCCCCTCATGGCCCTTACATGCGCGTGCTTCGGCCCGGCGACGGCAAGGAGCCCGAGTCCATCGCCTTTATTCAGTGCGCAGGCAGCCGCGATCTTCAGTTGGGCAAGCCCTATTGCTCGAGGGTGTGCTGCATGTACGCCATCAAGCAGGCCATGCTGCTCTCGGGCGCGCTGCCCTTGGCCGACCTGACCATCTACTACATGGACATCCGGGCCTTTGGCAAAAACTACGAGCAGTTCTACATGAACGCCAAGGCCATGGGCGTGGAGTTTGTAAAGGCCAAGCCCATCATCGCGAACAACAATCCCGATGGCTCGGTGGTGTTGCGCTACGAGGACCAAGAGGGCGGCAGCGGCGCGGTGAGCCGGGAGCACGATCTGGTGGTGCTCTCGCTGGCCATGCTGCCCGCCTTTGCGCCCGAGGAGATCGTGCCGGTCAACTCGGCCACTGACGGCTTTATCAGCGTGCCCCAACCCAAGCTGGCCCCCACCCTCACCGAGGCCGAGGGCGTGTTCACCTGCGGCGCGGCAGCCGGCCCCAAGGACATCGTGGACAGCATCGCCGAAGCGGGCGCGGCGGCCCTGGGCGCGGCCAAGTACCTGGCGGCCCAGCGCGGCGGCCAAGCGGCCTGAGCCAAGGAGAGATGACTATGAGCAAGCTAATCAACGGCCAGGAGCCGCCCAAGATCGGGGTCTACGTGTGTCACTGCGGGGGCAACATCTCCGACCACGTGGATGTGGCCTCGGTGGTGGAGCAGGCAGGCGGCCTGGAAAACGTGACCGTGGCCCGGGACAACAGCTTCATGTGCTCCGACCCCGGCCAGGAGTTGATAATAGAGGACATCAAATCGGGCAAGGTCAACCGCATCGTGGTGGCCTCCTGCGCCCCGGCCCTGCACGAGACCACCTTCCGGGGGGCCATCGCCCGGGCCGGGCTCAATCCCTACCTTTACGAGCACGCCAACATCCGCGAGCAGGTCTCCTGGGTGCACCACGGACCCGGGGCCACGGGCAAGGCAAGCGCCCTGGTGGCCGCCGCTGTGGGCAAGGCGGGCGAGCTGGAGTCCCTGGAGCCTATCCGGGTTCAGGCCGAGGCCCACGCCACGGTGCTGGGCGGCGGCGTGGCCGGTATGAGCGCGGCCCGCGATCTGGCCGCCCAGGGCCTGAAGGTGGCTTTGGTGGAAAAGAGCCCCTTTTTGGGCGGGCAGGTGTCCCAGCTGGACAAGACCTTCCCCAGCGGCGAGGACGCGGGTGAGCTACTCGCGGCCCTGGCCGCCCAGGTGCTGGGTGACGAGCGCATCACCGTTTACACCTGCGCCGAGCTGAGCGAGTACTCGGGCTATGTGGGCAGCTTCAAGCTTAAGATCCGGCGCACTCCGCCCAGCGGCGAGGATCTGGAGCGCCTGGCCCTGGTGGGGGACGCGGCGCCCGGCACCTTTGTGCCCTTCGTGGGAGTGGCCGCCGGGCCCGCGCCCCAGGCCGAGGAAGTGAAGGAGCTGCACAGCGGAGCCATGGTCTTGGCCACCGGCTTTGAGCACTACACCCCGGCCATGGGCGAGTATGGATACGGCCAAATGCAGGAGGTAATCACCCTGCCCCAGCTGATCCAGATCATGGCCGACGATAAGGCCACCGGCGAACAGCTGGTGGTGAACGGCAAGCCCATTAATAGCTTGGCTCTGATTCATTGCGTGGGCAGCCGCCAGATTCCGGGGGTGCATGAGCCCGGCCCCAGCGGCGAGCTGAACCAGCACTGCTCCCGGGTGTGCTGCACCGCCACTTTGCAGGCGGCCTGCGAGCTGCGCGAGAAGTTCCCCGAGACCAACGTGTTCGAGCTTTACCGCGACATCCGCACCTATGGCCGGGGACACGAGGACTACTACCTTAATGCCGGCCGCTCGGGGGTGATCTTCGCCCGCTTTGAGCCCGAGGCCCCGCCGGCGGTGACCAAGGGCGGCGAGGACAGCGCCCTTACCGTGACCGTGCCGGACAAGCTCTTGGCCGGCGAGGAGCTGGCCCTCGGCGTGGACCTGGTGGTGCTGGCCGTGGGCATGCAGCCCCGGGACAACCAGGCTCTGGTGGAGAAGATGAAGCTACCCGTGGGCGCGGACCGCTTCCTGCTGGAGGTGCACCCCAAGCTGCGCCCGGTGGAGCTGCCCGCCGCGGGCATCTACCTGGCCGGGGCCTGTCAGGCCCCCATGGACACCTCAGAGGCGGCCAACGCGGCCGGCGCGGCGGCGGCCAAGGCCGGAGCCATATTGAGCGCCGGTTTGGTGGAGCTGGATCCATTCGTGGCCGAGGTGGACGAAGCCAAGTGCGTGGGCAGCGGGGCCTGTATTGAGGCCTGTCTGGCCGATGAGGCCATTGAGATGATCGACGCCCCGGATGGCCGACGAGCCCGGGTAAACCCGGCCCTGTGCATGGGCTGCGGGGTGTGCGTGGCCGCCTGCGAGCAAGGGGCCATCGAGCTGTCCGGTTGGACCCTGGGCCAGTACGAGGCCATGGTGGACGCCATAGTGGCCCAAGCCCTGCCCCAAGGAGCGTAAGCATGCAAGCTGAACAACGCAAAGAGGCCCTGAAGCGGCTCAAGCAAGAGCGCAAGGAGGCCATCAAGGCCAACTCGGCTGTGGCCAAGCAGCAGAAAAAGGACCTTGGCCTCATCAAAGAGCGCCTGGCCCAGGGACCGGCCACCGCCCTGGAGGTGGCCCAAGACCTGGGCATGCCGCCCAAGCAGGTCATGTGGTATTTGGCGGCCATGCGCAAGTACGGCATGGCCGGCGAGGGGGCCAAGAGCGGCGATTACTTCACCTATGAGTTGATAACACCGGAGCCCGCCGCCTGCTGAGCAGGCGCGCCAGAGCAAGCAACCAAGTCTGGAAAGGATTCATATCATGTCCGAGAAAACCGAAAAGATCGTTTACATATCCACCAATGGCGGCGAAAACCCGGAAAAAGCCACCTTGCCCTTTGTGCTGGCCAATGCGGCCCTGACCATGGACGTGGAAGCCATCGTGGCCCTACAGGGCCCGGCGGTGACTCTGGCCAAGGGGGACTGCCTGCAGCACGTGTTCGCCGCCGGCCTGCCTCCTTTGCAGGATTTGGTGAAAAGCTTCATGGAGCAGGGCGGCCGTTTGATGGTGTGCGTGCCTTGCATCCGCGAGCGCAAGATAGACGAGGCCGACCTTATCGAGGGCTCCGAGCCAATGGCCGCGGCCAAGCTGACCCAGGAGATTCTCTCGGCCGACGCGACCCTGGTTTACTAAAGACGAGCCGAGCGCGTGGAGGACCCCCATGGCGGAATTTCCCTTTTTGGAAGTAAACGAGGCCATCCGGCTATACGGCGGCGAGGACCTCAACGCCTGCATGCAGTGCGGCTTGTGCGCCTCGGTCTGCCCCTGGCGGGAGGTGGATAGCCCCTTCTTTGCCCGGCAGATGATCCGCATGGGCCAGCTGGGGCTGGAGGGCTACGAGTCCGACGAGGTGCTTTTCGGCTGCACCACCTGCGATAAGTGCGTGATCAACTGCCCGCGCGAGGTGGACATCATCGGCATCATGCGCTCCATGCGGGCCATGGTCAGCGAGGCGGGCATCCGCCCGGAGACCCTCAAGGCGGCCAGCGGCTCCTGCCACGCCAATGGCAACCCCTGGTCCGGCAAGCGCGAAGACCGCTTCGCCTGGGCCGAGGGGCTGGACCTGCCCAAGTACGGCCCGGACACCGAGTACCTACTGTTCGTGTGCTGCACCTCTTGCTACGACCAGCGCAGCCAGAACATCGCCCGTAGCCTGGTGAAGGTGTTGGATGCGGCGGGAGTGTCCTACGGGGTCATCGGCCCGGAGGAGAGCTGCTGCGGCGAGAGCATACGTAAGAGCGGCGACGAGGAGTTGTTCAACAAGCTGGCCCAGTCCAACATCGAGCTGTTTGAGCGCGAAGGGGTCAAGAAGATCATCACCACCAGCCCTCACTGCCTCAAGACCTTTTCCAGCGAGTATCCCGAGCTAGGCGGTAATTACGAGGTGGTGCACTCCAGCCAGCTCCTGGCCCATCTGGTGGAAGAGGGCAAGCTCAAGCTGGCGGGCGGCGACGGCCGCAAGGTCGCCTTCCACGATCCCTGCTATTTGGGCCGCCACAGCAATGTGTTCGCCGAGCCCCGCGAGCTGCTTACCGCGGCGGGCGCCGAGGTGGTGCCTATGCAGCGGGAGGAAAAGTTCTCCCTGTGCTGCGGCGGCGGAGGCGGCCGGGTGTGGATGGAGACTCCCCAGGAGCAGCGTTTCAGCGTGCTCCGGGTGCAAGAGGCGGCCCAGGCCGGGGCCGAGGTGCTGGCCACCTCTTGCCCTTACTGCATCTCCCTGCTGGAGGACAGCCGCAAAACCGAGGGCCTGGATGAGACTTTGGAGGTCATGGAGATCAGCGAGCTGCTGGCCCGCGATCTTCAGTGACCCAGCTGGGCCGCGCGGCCCGAACCTGATTGGAGCAGAGTATGGCATCCCCTGATTTTTCCAACACAGCCATCGTGGCCTGCGGCACCCTGAGCCCGGAGCTGAATCATCTCAAGGCCGAGGGCTGGCTCAACGCGGGCAAGATCATCTACACCACCCCGGGCCTGCACCAGAACTGCCCCGAGCTGGAGCGCCAGCTGAGCGAAGCGGTGAAAAAGGCGGCCGAGGGATATGAGCGGGTCATCGTGGTCTATGGCGGCAAATACTGCTATGTAAACGCGGCCGACCCCACCCGCACCATGGCCCAGATCATCGAGGAGCTGGGCCCCAAGGCGGTGCGGGTGCAAGCCACCCACTGCATGGACATGGTGGCCTCCGAGGCGGAGCGGGACGAGTTGGCTGCCGGAGAAAAGGTGTGGTGGATGACCCCCGGCTGGGTGAAGTATCGCCACAAGGTCTTCGAAGGCTGGGACCAGGGCATTGCCAACGAGAACTTCCCCCGCCACACCGGCGGGGCCAGGGTCCTGGACGGGGTGGGCCTGTGCGAGACCTACCTCAACGAGAAGCCCGAGGAGATTCTGGACTATTCCGACTGGATGGGTATTCCCCTGATGGGGGTGCCGGTGAGCCTGGATCGCTTCAAGAAGCTGTTGAGCGACGCCTTGGAGCAATAGGCCGCGCCGTTAGGCTTGTCTGAGAGGGCAGGGGAGGCGTGGTCCCAGAGTCGGCGGCTCTCCTGAAGCGGGCCACGGCAAAGCTATAACCCCATCCTCGGGCCATACGCTCGGGGGTGGGGTTGTTTTTTGAACGAGCGTTTCAGGCTTCCAGCGGCATTAACCTCACCCCCTGATGGCCTTTGTGTTGACCGAACAACGAGTAATGATTCAGACTATGGCGCGGGGCTTGGCCCGGAAGCCGCCAACGCCAATTGCCTCCGAGCATGACCACGCCCCCGATTTCCCCCGCGACAATCTGCCGCAAACAGGCAGTTGGGGTTGATGGGCATGGTGGCGCGTCAGGCGGCGGGCCAGACCAAACAAATGCACGGAGGATACGGCTTTTCCACTTAATACGGCGCGTAGCGGCACTACCGCGATGCCAGAGTGTTCACCATATATGAGGGTACCAGCGAGATTCAACGCACCGTGAGCGGCAACAACCTGTTGGGCCCGCCCCAAGTGAGGTGATGCGACGATCGGCCTTGAACTAGGCCGGTTCCAGGGGCCGGTTTTAAGCCAGGAGCGGATTGACGGATGAAAATGCAAAAAGCCCTTAGCGGGGTTAGAGTGCTGGATCTGACCATGAACCTGCCGGGCCCCTATCTCACCTGGCTCATGGCCTGCCTGGGGGCCGAGGTGATCAAAGTAGAAAATCCGAATGGCGGCGACTACATGCGCACCACGGTGAGCACCGGCGGCGAGGAACCCGCCTACTTCGCTTCGGTAAACCGGGGCAAAAAGAGCCTGGCCCTAAACCTGAAAGACCCGGCGGGCCGCGATATCCTGCTTGACCTGCTTAAAACCCACGACATATTAGTGGAAGGGTTCCGTCCCGGAGTCATGGCAAGGCTGGATCTGGATTACCCCACCATGCAGCGCCTCCAGCCCCGTCTGATCATGGCCTCCATCTCCGGCTACGGGCAAGAGGGTTCCTACTCCGGCCGGGCCGGGCACGACATCAACTACCTGTCTCTGGCCGGGGTGCTGGGCATTACCGGCAGCCACAGGGGAGACCTGGCTATCCCCGGCGTGCAGGTCGCCGACTTGGCTGGAGGCGCGCTTTTTGGTCTGACCGGAATCCTGGCGGCCATGCATCAGCGCGAGCGCACCGGACAAGGGCAGCACGTGGACACCTCCATGTTTGACGGTTCCTTGTCCCTGGCCACAATGGTTTGGGCCGGGGTGGAGAGCGGGCTGGACCAGCCCCAACCCGCGGGCATGACCCTTAATGGGGCCCGCCCCTGTTACAACCTCTACCGCACCGCGGATGGCGGTTGGTTTTCCCTGGGAGCCCTGGAGCCCAAGTTCTGGCAAAACTTCTGCACCGCCCTGCAGAGGCCGGACCTGGTGGAGAAGCAGTTCGGGGGGCAAGAGGTAGTGGAGGAGGTGGCAGCCATCTTCGCCGGGCGCACCCGGCAGGAATGGACCGTTTTTTGGGCGGAACACGACGCCTGCTGCGAGCCGGTTCTGTCTTTGCCGGAGGCGGCGGATTCGCCGTTGGCCTTGGAAAGGGGCATGATTGAGCAGTCCCCAATGGGACGTCATTTGGCCTGCCCTCTCAAGCTATCCGCCTCTCCGGCCTCGGCTGGGGCAGCCTCTCCCGCCCTGGGGCAACACACTCGGGAGGTGATGGCCGACCTGGGCTATGATTCGGGGGAGGTGGATTATTTGGCCGCGCGGGGAGTGATCGGCCTAAATGCAAAATAAATACGAGGGTACTCATGGGTGCCGTCCAACGAGATCAGGAGAAGACATGAAAACCAAATTCAGCGAAGCGGTGGGCATAAGCGTACCCATCGTGCAAGGGGCCATGCAGTGGTATTCCCGCGCCGAGCTCTGTGCGGCCGTGAGCAAGGCCGGGGGCCTGGGTATCATGACCGCCAAAACCTTTGAGAGCGCCGAAGACCTGCGGGCGGAGATCATCGCCGTACGCAAGCAAACGGACAAACCCTTTGCGGTCAACATCTCCATGCTGCCCGAACACGCCGCTGAAGCGCCTCCGGACGATTACTTCAAGGTCTGCATCGAGGAGCAGGTGCCGGTCATTGAAACCGCAGGGCGCAAGCCGGACCAGTTCATCGACATGATCAAAAAGGCCGGCATCTTCCTAATGCACAAAGTCCCGGCGGTGCGCTACGCCCTGAGCGCCCAGAAGATAGGGGTGGACGCGGTCACCCTGGTGGGGACCGAGTGCGGCGGGCATCCGGGCATGGACGGGGTCTCCACCTTGGTGACCATAAACAAAGCCCGTAGGGAGCTGTCCATCCCCTTCCTGGCTGGTGGCGGCATATCCGACGGCAATGCAATGGTGGCCGCCTTAGCCTTGGGAGCCAGCGGAGTTGTCATGGGCACCAGGTTCCTGCTTTCCCAGGAACTGCACCTGCCCGAGGCTTTCAAGGCCCGGCTGCTTGCCGCCCAGGAAACCGACACCATGCTGGTATTGAACTCTTTGAGAAACACCATGCGGTCGTTTGCCAATAAGACCGCCATGCAATGCCGCGAGCTGGAAGATGGCGGGGCCAGCCTGGAAGAGCTGCTCCCGGTAATCAGCGGGCGGCGGGGATTGCAGGCCATGCAGGACGACAATCCCGATGACGGGTTGCTGGCCCTGGGTCAGTGCGTGGGCACCATCGATGAGGTGCTGCCGGTCTCGGAGATTATCGCCCGGACAATGGACGAGGCCAAGGACGCCTTGTCACGCTTGAACGCAATGTGGGAGGCCGAGTAGGCCCGTCCCACCATAAGCCGGCCATGGCTGAAGTGGTGGGCCAATTGTATTGAAGCTTGATCGAGGCTCTGACCGGCAGGTACCTGTGAAGGTAGCCCTTAAATATTGCGGTGGGTGCGACCCGGGCTATGATCGGGTGGCCTATTACGAGGCCATCCAGGCGGAGGCCGGGGAGCGCATAACCTGGCAAAGGCTCGAGCAGGGCGGGCACCAAGCTTTGCTGCTGGTCTGCGGCTGCGAGACTGCCTGCCCGCTGGAAGAAATCGCCCAGGACGAAAAGCCGT
>JAHLLJ010000157.1 GCA_020444205.1 Deltaproteobacteria bacterium
GGCGCAGGGTCACGTTGATGGAGCGGAAGCCGCCGCCCACCGGGGTGGTCAGGGGGCCCTTGATGGCCACCTTGAGCTCGCGGATCTGCTCCACCGTGGCGGCGGGCAGGTGCTCCCCGGCCTGCTCATAAGCCTTTTCCCCGGCCAGCAGCTCCACCCACTTGATGCAACGGGACCCGCCATAAGCCTTTTCCACCGCCGCGTCCAAGACCAGGCGCGAGGCCCGCCAGATGTCCGGGCCAATGCCGTCGCCCTCGATGAAGCCCACCGCCGGCTGGTTGGGCACCTCCAGGGAGCTGCCCTTTTTTTGCTGGATAAGTTCGGCCCCGGGGGGGAGCATTTCTTGCATTTTGCTGGATGGACTCATTCGGCGGTTTCCTCGCTGAAACCCTGTTCCCGGGCAAAGGCCACGAACTCCTCATGGGAGACCTCGGGGTCGATGCCGGGGCAGGCTTGGCGGGCGTCCTCAAAGGCGCTGGGGTTGGCCAGGATGCCCGGAAAAAAGGGCCAGCGCCGGCAGATGGCCGGCTTGGCCTGGTGAATACGGCAGCCCTCGGGGCCCATGAGGCTACAGGCCCCGTCCTCGCCCGAAAGAACCTCGTAGCGCCCCTCGCGGGCGCGGCAATGGCGGGCTATGAACTCCTCCGGGCTCAGGTCTATGAGCGCGGCGGCGGGGGCGATTTCCTCGGCTTCCAGGAAAATGCCGCCCCGCCCCTGGCAACAGTCGTTGCAGCGCTGGCACTCAAAGGGAGCCCGGCGTTTTTTGGCTTTGCTTTGGTTCATGGTTCCGTGAGATTACAACGGCGGGCCCGGCAAGGCAAGCTCAGGCGCCGACAATAGGGAAGTGGTGTTTTTTGATGTGCTCCACCGCGTCGGCGGCGTCGCGCTGGGCCCGGTACCAGTGGCGGCCCCGAAGCTGCACATCGCCATCGAGCAGGCGGCGGTCGTCAGGGTGCACCCGGTGGCGGCTTACGAACTCCTCGGGCAACTCCTCGGGCAGCAGGCCTTCTTGCTCGCTGATGATGGCCCAAGCCAGGGTCCAGGCGCGGGCCACGTTGATCATGTTGTAGCCGCCCCCGCCCAGCACGATCCAGCGGCCCCAGGCCAGGTCCTTGAAGCAGCGCACCGCGTGACCAAAGCCCTTGGTGGTGAGGTTCAAGTTGGCCAGGGGATCGTTCAAGAAGGTGTCCACCCCCAGCTGAGTGACCAAATAATCCGGGGCAAAGGCCTCTACCAGGGGGGGCACCACCGCGTCGAAGCTTTTCATGAAGACGTCGTCGTCAGTGTCTATCCAAAGGGGCAGGTTCACCGCAAAGCCCTTGCCCGCTCCCCGGCCCATCTCCTCTAGGTAGCCGGTGCCCGGGAACAAGGTGGCAGGATGCTGGTGCAGGCTGATGGTGAGCACCTGATCGCTCTCGAAAAAAGCCCACTGCACCCCGTCTCCGTGGTGGGCGTCGATGTCCACGTAGACCACTCTTTTGCCCTGCTGCGCCAGGCGGCGGATGGCCAGCACCGGGTCGTTGACATAGCAGAACCCGGCGGCCCTGGCGGCCAGGGCGTGGTGCATGCCTCCGGAGATGTTAAAGGCCGCGGGAAGCCCTTCCTGGCTAACCAGGCGGGCGGCGGCCAGGGTGCCTCCGGCTATGAGGGCGGAAAGTTCGTACATCCCCTGGAAAATGGGGTTGTCCGACGGCCCCAGGCCAAAGGCCACGTAGCCGCTGGCCAGGGGGCTGGCCGAAAGTTCTTTGAGTGTCTCCAGATAGCGGCGGTCGTGGTAGATCATCAGCTCTTCAAAGCTGGCCGGATCAAAAGTGCAAGGCTTGGCCTGAAGGCCGCAGAGCTCCATGAGCTCATGGGTCAGGGCCAGACGGCGCATGCGCATGGGATGTTGCGGCCCGTAATCAAAGCGCTGAAATTCATCGGTGTAAACGTAGGCCGGCTCAGTCAACGCACTGTTGGGAGCCATGTTGCTTCCCACTGAGGGAGGGTTAGAATATAGCCGGGACAGCATAGCACCGAAGGGGCAAGGGGGCAAGTATAGAGCCGGGCCTCTGGTTGACACCTTCCGGTGCTGCGGGTATACTCGCATTCTACCGTTTTATCAGCCTGTTGGAGCCCTTGGGCTGGGAGGAATCAGCCGTGAGCTTGACCCAGAAGGTCGAGGCGGACCTTAAGACCGCCCTAAAGTCCAGGGATGAGTTGGCCACCAGCTGCCTTCGCCTGGTGCGCGCCGCCTTCAAAAATCAGGAAAAAGAGCTGAAACGGCCCCTGGAGGATGACGAGGCCATAAAAATTCTCGGCACCCTGGCCAAACAGCGCCGTGATTCCATTGATCAATTCACCAAGGGCGGGCGCAAGGACCTGGCCGACAAGGAGCAGGCGGAGTTGGCCCTAATCGAGGCCTATCTGCCGGCCCAGTTGGACCAAGAAGCCATGGCCAAGGTGCTGGACGAGGTTTTCGCCGAGCTCAACCCTCAGAGCATGAAGGACATGGGGGCGGTAATGAAAGAGGCCATGGCCCGGATGGCCGGGCAGGCCGACGGCAAGCTGGTGAACCAGATGGTGCGCCAGAAGCTGCAAAAATCCTAGCCTGGATATTTCATTAAAGCCGGGCGGCGATGGAAACTTATTCAGTATTTACGGGGAGCTTTTGAAAATGGCATCAGCTTCACCGGAGTTCGGATGGTCTCCATGCCCGGCACAGCCAGCCGCCGGCAGACAAGGCGACCGGCAAGAGAGGGCCGAAGACGTAGCCGAAGCTACGTCAAGGCCCGAGCGCAGACGGCAACGCTGTATGCCGGTGACTGGCGTAGCCGGACGGCCGGTTTTAATGAAATATCCAAGCTAAGGGGGACGTCCTGATTACGGGGCATTATCTCCAATCGCCTATGCCTGATATTCAAACAAGTTCCGCGGAATCCGGCCCGGAGCGGCCCCGGTCCTGCGCCGACGCCCAGACCCTGGCCGTCTTGGAGTTGGGTCCGTTGCTGGAGCGGGTGGCCAGCCTGTCCGTGAGCCCCTTGGGGGCTGAGCGGGTTCGGGCGCTCAGGCCTTGCCCTGATTTGGCCGTGGTGGGCCGCCGCCAGCGCCGCCTGAGCCAGTTGCGCCAGCTAATGGAAGAGGAGGGCCGCCCCTCCTTGGACGGCCTGGAGGATGTGCGGCCCCTGTTGAACCGCCTGGGCCCGGTGGGCGCCTTTTTGGTGCCCGAGGAGTTGGAGGTCATGGCCGACTTCCTCTCCGCCGCCGCGCGGGCCTATTCCTTTCTGGCCCCGGCCGAAGAGCGCATGGACGAGCTGTTCCGCCTGGCCAACCAGATCACCCCCCTGCCCGAGCTGGCCAAGGAGATCAGGCGGGTAGTCGGGCCGGGCCACTCGGTAAGCTCCAAGGCTTCGCCCGAGCTGGCCAGGGTGCGCCGCGAGGCCAACCGGGCCCGGGAACGCCTGCGCGGCGAGCTCATGGGACTGGTGCACTACGAGTCGCTATCAGCCGCTTTTTCCGACCAAGTGGTTACCCAGCGCAGCGGGCGCTTCGTGGTGCCGGTAAAGGCCGATGCCAAGGGCCGGGTGGCGGGTATCATCCACGACACCTCGGGCTCCGGGGCCACCTGCTTCGTGGAGCCCCTGAGCGCGGTGGAGGGCAACAACCAGTTGGCCCTGCTCAGCCGCCGCGAGCGCGAGGAAGAGATCAAGGTGCTGATGGCCGTGGCCCAGCGCCTGGCCGAGCAGTCCCAGGCCCTCAGTGAAAACATCAAGGCTATGGCCAAGCTGGACTGCCTTTTGGCCCAGGCCCGCTTTGCCGAGCGCCTGGAATGCGCCGAGCCGGTCATCACCGACGCCGGGGAGGTGGAGCTTATCAAGGCCCGCCACCCCCTGTTGGCCTGGCGGGCGGCGGGCCAAAAGGGCCAGTGCGTGCCCATCAACCTTCAGGTGAGCCCCCAGCAGCGCCTGTTGGTGATCAGCGGGGCTAACGCCGGGGGCAAGACCGCCACTCTCAAAACCCTGGGGCTTATTACCCTTATGGTCATGTGCGGCCTACACGCCCCTCTGGAACGGGGCAGCCGGGTGGCGGTGTTTAACGCCGTGGCCGCCGAAATTGGCGACGAGCAGGACCTGGACCGCGATTTGTCCACCTTTACCGCCCATGCCGGGCGTTTGGCCAAGATGGTCAACCAAGCCGGGCCGTCCTCGCTGTTTCTCATCGACGAGATCGGCGGAGGCACCGACCCCAGCGAAGGCTCGGCCCTGGCCACGGCGGTGTTGGACTGGCTGGGTTCCAAGGGGTCCATGGTTTTGGCCACCACCCATTTCCACCGGCTCAAGGCCTATGCCACCCTGCACGAAAACGCCCAGAACGTGTCGGTATCTTTTGACAAAGCCACCGGAGAGGCCACCTATCAGCTGCACTACGGAGCACCGGGCTTTAGCGATGCCCTGGCCGTGGCCGCCCGTTTGGGCTTCCCGCCGGAGATACTCCAGGCGGCCGAAACCGAGCTGGACCAGGCTGAGCGCCAGACCGTGGCCCTGTTGCGCGAGGCCGAGCAGACCCGCCAAGAGGCCCGCCAGGAGCGGGCCGCCGCTTCGGCCGACCGCTTGGCGGCCAAGGGCGAGCGGGAAAAAGCCAAGGAACTCAAACGCCAGGCCGCCCAGGAGCGGGCCGGGGCCCTGGCCGAGGGCAAGCGCCGGGTGCGCGAGGTAGCCAAACGCTTTGAGGGCGATCTGGCCGAGCTGTTGGGCCAGACCCAGGAGAAACAAAAGGAGCAGGGCAATCTCAGGGAAGGGGCGGTTCGCCAGGAGCTTTACCAGGCCCGGCGCGAGGCTCTGGCCCAGGTGGATGCCACCGCCGCCGCGCCCGAGACAGACAAGCCCAAGGGTGAAGAAACCGATCTGGCCGGGCTCAAGGAAGGCGACGCGGTGGAGTTGACCAGCCTGGGCCAGACCGGGGTGCTCTTGGAGTCTCCGGCCCCGGGCCGGGACACGGTGCCGGTCTCCGTGGGCGTGGCCGGGGTCCGGGTCATGGTGCCCCTGACCGAAATCAAGCCCCTGCCCGCCGGGGCCCACACCCAGCCCAAAGGCAAGGCCAAGAGCAAGGGTGTGAGCGTGCAAGCCAGCGCGGGCGAAGGCCTGGACCTCAACCTAATCGGCAAACGGGTGGAAGAAGCCCTGCCCCTGGTGGACAAGGCCCTGGACCAGGCCTTGCTGGCCGGGCGGAGTGAGATAAGAGTGGTGCACGGCATGGGCACCGGGCGCCTTAGGGCCGCGGTGCGCGAGTATCTCTCCGGCCATCCCGCGGTGTCTTCCTTTCGGGCCGGGCAGCGCGGCGAGGGCGGGGCGGGGGTGACCGTGGCCCAGGTGAGGCAGTAATTGAGCGGCGGACGCATACCCGAGCACAAGATAGATGAGGTGCGCAATGCGGCCAACATCGCCGAGGTGATAGGCCGCCGGGTGAAGCTCACCGCCGCCGGACGCACTTTGAAGGGCCTGTGCCCCTTTCACGGCGACACCGACCCCAGCTTTATCGTGAACCGCGAACGGGGCACCTGGCACTGCTTTGGCTGCGGCGAGGGAGGCAACGTATTCACCTTCCTCATGAAAGACGAAGGCCTCTCCTTTCCCGAGGCGGTCAAGCAGCTTGCCGCCCAGTACGGGGTAAGCCTGCCCACCCCGGAGCGCACCCCGGAGCAGAAGCGCCGGGATCAACATAGGCAACGCCTATTGCGCGTTATGGAGTTAGCCGGTAACTTTTTTATTCAGCAGCTCGCCGCTCCCGGAGGAGCGGCGGCCCGGCGTTACCTGACCGAGCAAAGGGGCCTGAGGCCCCAGGTGGTCAAGGACTTCGGATTGGGTTGGACCCCGGATGCTTGGGAAGGGCTGAGGCGCTTTTTAGGCTCCCAAGGGGTCCCCGAGGCCCTGGCCATAGAGGCCGGAATGCTGGTGGCCCGCGACAAGGGCGACGGCTGTTATGACCGCTTCCGGGGACGGGTGATGTTTCCCATCGCCGACATCTCCGGGCGGGTGGTCAGCTTTGGGGGCCGGGTATTGGGCGGGGGCGAGCCCAAGTACCTGAACGGCCCGGAGACTCTGCTTTTCAAAAAATCGGCGACGCTTTACAACCTGGAACGGGCTCGTCCTTTTATGCGTAAGAAGGACCGGGCTCTGGTGGTGGAGGGCTACTTCGACGTGATCACCCTGGCGGCTATGGGTTTTGGCGAAACAGTGGCTCCCATGGGCACTGCTTTGACCCCCCAACAGGTTCGCCGCCTCAAGGGCCAGGCATCGCGCCTGGTCCTGGTGTTTGACGGCGACCAAGCCGGGGTGCGCGCCGCCCGCAGATCTTTGCCCCTGTGCCTGGCCGAAGGGGTGCAGCCTCAGGTGCTTTTGTTGCCCACCGGCGAAGACCCGGATAGCTTTGCCCGGGCCCAGGGGGCCGAGGGCCTGGAAGAGGCCATAGCCGGCGCGGGCTCGCTCATCGAGGCGGTTTTGGACCAGATAATCGCCGAAGGCGAACAAAGCACCCCCGAGGGCAAGAGCAAGATCGTGGCCGAGGCGGGCAGTGTGATCAAGGCCATCGGCGACCCGGTAAGCTCCTGGGGCTATCTCGGGCGCTTGGCCGCCCGCTTGGGCCTGCCCGCCGAGGTGGCTGCGGCCCGCTTGGGTCTGCCGGTGCCCGGCGGACGCCGGCCCAGCGCCCCCGCTCCGGCCCCGGCCGCCCGCCAAAACGGCGCGTCCGGGCGCCAGTGGCAGGAGGCGGTGTTGCAACTGGCCCTGGCCGAGCCCCGCGCCGCTCAGGTGTTGGCCGCCGAGGGGGCCTTGGCCGCCTTGGTGGATGAGGACCTGATGGCCGTGGCTCAGGCGATTGAGCACATCGTAGGCCAAGGCGCAGACCCCGGAGCCTC
The DNA here is from genome assembly GCA_020444205.1 of Deltaproteobacteria bacterium. Lineage (GTDB taxonomy): Bacteria > Desulfobacterota > Desulfarculia > Desulfarculales > Desulfarculaceae > Desulfoferula. The sequence continues at coordinate 6,893 of JAHLLJ010000157.1, forward strand.
GGCGGTGATCAGCCGCCTGGACGACCCGGACCTGCACCGCCTGGTCAGCCTGTTGGCCCAGGATGGCCCCAGCCTGACCCCGGAGCAGGCTGAGGGGCAGGCCAAGGCCCTATGCATAAAAATCCGCCGCTGGCAGATGCGCCAGCGCAACCGCGAGTTGACCAGCCAAATCGCCGAGGCCCAGAGCCGGGGTGATATGGATATGGTGGCCAAGCTGCAAGATCAGCGGCGGCGGGAAATAGAATCTGTTTCCTCCTTTGAATCCAGCCGAAAGGACTAAGCATGCTCGAGGAAAAAAACCTGGCCGAACTTCAAAGGCTTATCTCCAAGGGCAAGTCTCAGGGCTATCTGACCTACGATGAGATCAACGACACCTTGAGCCCCGAGATCACCTCCGAGCACATGGATGACATGATCATGGTGCTCGATGAGATGGATATTCAGCTCATCGACAACGAAACCAAGCTCAAGCTAAAGGCCGATCAGGCTGCCCTGGAAGACGACGACGAGGAGGAGGACGACAAAACCCCCACCCACGTGGTGGACGAGGGGCGGGTCAACGATCCGGTGAAGATGTACCTCAGGGAAATGGGCATGGTCTCCCTGCTCACCCGTGAGGGCGAGGTGGAGATCGCCAAGCGCATAGAGGCCGGTGAGCGCAACATCATCGACGCTCTGCTGGAGTGCACCCTGAGTGTGCGCGAAATCCTGGCCCTGGGCCAGGCGGTGGAAGAGGGCCGGGTGCGCATCCGCGAGGTGGTCAGCGACCTGGACGAGGAAGAAGGGGCCGACGCCGAGGAAAAACGCCGCGAGGAGTTTCTGGAGCTCATCGCCAAGGTTCGCCGCCTGGACAAGAAGAACACCCGCGATTACGAAAAGCTCAACACCCGCAACTCGGGCCTCAAGGCAGAGCAGCGCAAGAAGATGCGCACCAACCTCAAAAAGAATCGCCGCAAGGTCTCAGAGCTGCTCAGCGACCTCAAACTGGACAAAAAGCAGGTGGACCAGCTCTGTGTAATGCTGGAGGAACGCCAAGAGGTCATCGACCGCTGTCAGGCCATCATCACCATGGTTATCATGGAAAGCGGCCTGCCCAAGGCGGAGGTGACCAAGACCTGCCGGGCCATCCGCAAGGCCAAGGGCAAAAAGGTCAAGCTGGGCCCCTGCCGCTGCGACGCCGAGCGTCTGCTGGAGCTGGAATCGGCCATGCGCGAGTCGCGTAGCGCCATTCGCGAGGTGGAAAACGATTGCAAGATGAGCGGAGCCAGCCTGCGCAAGCTGGTGATCCGGGTGCGTGACGGCCGGGTACGGGCCAAGGCGGCCAAACAGGAGCTGGTGGAAGCCAACCTGCGCCTGGTGGTATCCATCGCCAAAAAGTACACCAACCGGGGGTTGCAGTTTTTGGACCTGATCCAAGAAGGCAACATCGGCCTGATGAAGGCGGTGGACAAATTCGAGTACCAGCGGGGCTACAAGTTCTCTACCTATGCCACCTGGTGGATTCGCCAGGCCATCACCCGGGCCATCGCCGACCAGGCCCGCACCATCCGCATCCCGGTACACATGATCGAGACCATCAACAAGCTCATCCGCACCAGCCGCTATCTGGTCCAGGAGCTGGGACGCGAGCCCACTCCCGAGGAGATCGCCGAAAAGATGGACTTCCCCTTGGAAAAGGTGCGCAAGGTCCTCAAGATCGCCAAGGAGCCCATCAGCCTGGAGACCCCCATCGGC
>JAHLLJ010000158.1 GCA_020444205.1 Deltaproteobacteria bacterium
ATGGACTCCCGCATCACCCAACTAAACGACGAGTTGTTTTTCATCGAGCGCGGTTGGCTAAACGGCAACCACCTGGTGTTCATTGGTAAGCCCCGCACCCTGATCGATACAGGCTATATCCGCGACGTGGTTGAGACCGAGTCGCTCATCGCTCAGTGTGGCCTGCCCATCGAGCAGGTGGAGCTGATCGTCAACACCCACACCCACTGCGACCATATCGGGGGCAATGCCGAGTTTCAGCGCCGCTCGGGCTGTAAGGTGGCTCTGCACCTGGTGGACCGCTACTTCATAGACCAGCGCAACGACTGGGCCACCTGGTGGGGCTATTACCAGCAGGAGGCCGAGTTCTTCCCCACCGACTACTCGCTCACCGACGGCGAGGTGCTCACCCTGGGGGACATGAACTGGCTGGTGCTCTACACCCCTGGTCACGCCATGGGCCAGATCGCCCTGCATTGCCTGGACACCGGCTGGCTGGTCAGCGGCGACTCGCTGTGGGGCGGGGACTTCGGGGTGCTCACCACCCGCATCGAGGGGCTGGACGCGCCCTTCAGGCTACGCGAGAGCCTGGAGCGCCTGAGCCGCCTCAAGGTGCAGAAAATTTTGCCCGGCCACGGCCCCATCATTGATGACGCTCCGGCGGCTATCCAGGCCTGTCTGGCCCGGGTGGAGGCTTTTATCGAAGACCCCAAGCGCATGGCCCTGGACCAGGTGCGCAAGATAACCCTCTACACCGTGCTCATGCGCGGACCTATCCTTCGCGAGGGGTTGTGGCAGCTGCTCATCACCTCGCCCTGGTTCCCCGAGACGGTGGACATGTACTTTGGTGGCAAGATGGAGGCCACCTTCCGGGACAACCTGGACTACCTGATGGAGCGGGACTTGCTCAAGCTTGACGATGAGGAGCGCTTATTGTGCACCTTGCCAGCCTGAGCGGGCGCAAAATTCAGTATTACCGGGATTATTTTTGATCGTATCTTTGATATCCCGGGGCGCTGTTGAATCCGGATATATCCTGTTCGGTTTCATTCGCAATCCGCCCCGCGAATTCACTATGGGATGTTAAAAGTGACAAATCCCCCCCTATCATCTGCATAGGACCCTTTTTGCACCTGGTATTGGAGCGACGATTCCCCCTTTTGTTCAACATGGATCTTCCCGGCTTTGAATTTAGCATGGCAAATTCCCTGCCCCACCCTATAAACATAGCGATTGTTATCCGATGTATTGGCGTCTTGCTTATCGATGACAATTTCGCAATCCGGCCCGTACAAAGCCGCTTCATCAGCCGGTTCCAATAAAATCCATGTATCTTCCACCCGGGAAGACTTCCCGTGATGGCATTTAGTCGCCTTGACAAACCAGCCGTCATTGGCGCCTTCAATTATAATATTCAAAATGTCGCAATGAGCGGTGGGATCGGCCGACGCCCGGTCGACAAAACCCAAGGCCGGAGCAAAAAATATTGCCAGAACCAACAGCACTGCTTTAACCTTCATGCTCAATCCTCTCGTTGTCCAGTTCCCGCGCTGATTCCTGTAAGTCTAGCTTATGCGGTAGACGCCGCATATCCACGCACCTTGAGCCACTCGATACAAGTCAAGTCAGAAAGCGCTGCTCCTTAATCGTCGGGCATGGTAGCCCGCCGCGTTCTCCCAGTCAACTATTGCCCCTGGGGCGCTGCATAATACGGAATTAAATTTGCAGCCGGTTTACGGCGCAGCGCTCTTCCAGCAGTTCGGCCTGGTGGGGGTGGCAGGTGAGCAGTATGACCTGGCGCTCTTCGGCCACCCGGCAGAGCATGGCCAAAGCGGCGGCCAGACGCGCGGCGTCGAAGTTCACCAGGGGATCGTCCAGGATCAAGGGCAGGGGCTCGCCCTGGGAGGTGATCTCCTGGGCCAGGGCCAGGCGCAGGCAAAGGTATAGCTGGTCGCGGGTGCCTCGGGACAGGGCCGCTATCTCGCGCTCCGGCGCGCCGGGGCCGGAACGGGCCTTTATCTCCGGATCGCCCTTGGCCGGAGCCTCGAACAGGTCGGTGCCCAGCCATTCATAGGCCCCGTCCGTGGCCATGGCCAGATAGCGTCCTGCCTTTTTGAGCAGCCCCGGCTGGGCTTCCAAACGAAACTCCTCCATGGCTTGGCCCAACAGGGTCTCGGCCAGCAGCAGGGCGTCGTGGCGCCGGGCCAGATCGGCCTTCTCTTGGCCCAGGGCGTCCAGGCGGGCCTGGGCCTGGGCAGCGGATTCGCTCCTAGCCAGGTGCTCCAGCTCCTTGGCCAGTTCCCCCTTGCGTCCGGCCAGCTCCTGGGCCTGACGCTCCAGGGTGGCCAGGGCCTCGCGAGCCTGCTCCAGGGCCTGCTGGGCCGCATCCGGGGCCGGGAGAGTGAGCAGGGCGGCAGGGTCCAGTCCTTGCTCTATCTCGGCCGCCGCGGCTCTCAGCTTGTCCGCCTGGCGGGAGCGCTCCCGGGCCTGGGCCAGGGCCTCCATGTCCGCCAGGTTCAACCCAGTCAGGTGGCGGGCCAACTCTTGCTCCAGGGAGCGGGCCGCGTCGTGCTCGCGCACGGCTTGCTCGGTCTGCCGCCGGGCGTGGGCCAAGGCCTCCTGGGCCTGGCGGGCCCGCTGGCGCATCTCTTCTAGGGCCGCTTCCATGCCGCCAGTGGACTGGGGCGCGGCCTCCTGGGCCTGGGCCAAAAGAGCCTCGCGCTTTTCTTCCAAGGCATCCCGTTCCCTGGCCTGGGCCTCTCGTTCGCCCTCCAAGCGGCGGGCCTCACTTAGGGCCTGGCTTAGGGATGCGGCCTCGGCTTGGCGCAGCACGGGAGGCAGGTTCTCGGCTGTCTGGTTTAAATCCTGCTCAGTTGCTTTCTGCTTGGCCTGGGCCTGCTCCAGATTGTCCGCTGCTTCAGCTTTGCCTTGGGCAGCCAGCTGGCTCTGCTTGCGGCGGTGCAGCCAAAAGCCCAACAGGGCCAGACCGCCCGCGGCCAGGCCGCCGCCCAGAGCCCAAGCCCACCAGGGCACCTGGGCCAGATAGGCCCAGAACATGATCTTGCCGCCGGCCACCAGGGCCATGAACACCAGGCCCAGCCACCACACTGGCGCGGGCCTGGGCTCGGGAAGGGCCTCTAGGGCGCGCTGGGCCTCCTCGGCGGCCTGAGCGGCCTCCTGGGCCTGGCCCCGCAATCGCTCCACCTGGTGGGGTAGCTGAGTGTCAATGGCCGCTAGGGCCGAGCTCTCCAGGCCCCATTGCTCCAGCAGGGTCCGCGCCTGGCGGGCCAGGGTGCTTTCCGCCGCTTCCTGCAGGCGATGTTGTGCCTTGATTTCCGAGCGCATCTCCTGCAAGCCGCGCAAACGGCTTTCCAGGCGCTCGGGCTCGCCGCCGGGCACCAGCTCCTTGGCCTTGGCCTGAGACTGCTCAGCCTCGGCCTGGGCCGCCTGGGCCCGCTTGGTCGCAGCCTGGGCCTGCCCCTGCATTTCGCGGGCTCTGGCCTCGTCCTGCTCCGTGGCCAAGCCCTGCTTGGTCAACTCTTCTATTTGCTCCAGCAGCCCCGCCCGCCGGGCCAGGGCCTTGGCCTGCTCCAAACACTTGCCCGCCTCCTGCACCGCCTGGGCGGCTGCTTGGCGCTGCCGGGCCAGCTCCTTTTCTTGTACGGCCAGGCTTTCCAGATCGCGCCGCGCCTGGCGGGCCTGCTCCTCGCGCTGCAGGGCCTCGGCCCGAGCCTTTTGGGCCTGCTCGGTGCGCTGGGCCAGCTGCTTGCTTTCGCCTCCCTTGCGGCGGTCGTCGGCGTAGAGCCGTTCCCGCTCGGCCGTCCATCCCTGACGCACGCTCACCGGGTTGGCAACCTCGCCCCTAGTGGCCGCCTCGCTGAAAAAGTAGCCGGAGAGCCACTGACGGGTGCTTTCCAGCTCCTTGCCCCCGCCTCCGGCATACAGGGCCTGCTGCAAATCGTCCAACCCGATGCGGCACACGGTTAGGAAAGCTCCCTGGCCCAGGCCCAGATGCAGCTCACCGGGCTGGTTGCCGTTAAGCGCCACCTCACGGCCCGCCTCGTCGCGCAGGGCCACGGTCTCGCGTTTGTCCAAGTGGCGGCTCAGGAAGAAGGTTTGGCCAGAGTCCAGGCGATAGACCAGCTCGCCGCCGGTGTCGCCGCCCTGCCAGGGCTCAAAGGCATGCACCCCGCCCCGGCGGGGGCCAAAGCCATAGAACAGCCCGGCGATGAGCTGACTCAGAGTGGTCTTGCCCTGCTCGTTGGGAGCCAGCACCAGGTTGAGCCCGGACGTGAACTCCAAAACCCGTCCGGCGGGCAAGCGGCCAAAGCCGCCTATGCTCAGGCGCTCAAGCCGCATCGTTGTTGTCTCCTTGACCCTGCCACAGGCCGCGCAGGGCCAGGGAGCGGGCCTCGGCCAAAAGGCTCCGTAGCCAGGCCCGGCGCTCCTCGGGGGGCAGACGGCGCTGGTCCGGGTGCAGGGACTTTGCTAGCTGTTCATCCAGGGCGGCCAGGGCCTTGTCGTCCTCCGCCACCTGGGCCAGGAGGGCCAGGGTACGGCCCAGTACGTCGGGCCGCTGAGCCAGGGCCTGGGCATCAGCCGGAGGACACAGACTGTTCATGTCCAGCGCCAGCCCGGCCAGTCCCAGCTCCCGTTTGAGGGAAGCGGCCACCGCGCTGGGCTCCTCCCGCCCCAGCACCCGCCACAAGGGCGAAGGCCCGGCCAACTTGAGGCGCAGGCAGTGCTCCTGAGGCCAGGGCGAGGCCGGGGCCTGCATGCCTTGGCGCACCCTAGCCACCAAAGCGGCCGGGGTTTCCAGGCCCATGAGGTCGTCCAGCACCAGGTCGTGGAACACCAGCGGAGCCAGGGAGATGAACTCCGCTCTCAGGGCTCCGCCGTTTAGCTCCAGCAGATAGGCCCCCTTGGGCCCGTTCTCACCCAAGTGGGCCCCCTGGGGCGTGCCCGCGTAGAGCACCCGGGGGTGCTGGCCCAGTTCTTGGGGAATGTGGATATGCCCCAGGGCCCACAGGGCAAAGGGCCCGGAGAGCAGGTTTTGCAACACTGCCGGGGCGTAAGGTTCGTGATCTCCCGGCTTGGGGGCGCCGGCGATGTTGGCATGCAATACCGCCAAGCCGGTGCGCCCCGGCGGGGGAGGGGGTAAAAGCTGGGACAGGTCGCGGGATTCGCGCTCCGAGGCGTGGGCCATGCCCGCCACCCACAGGCCATCGTCGGCCAGCTCCACCCCCTGGGCCTCAAGGCCGAAGATGGTGAAGCCTTCCGTAGATGGCCATTTCTCCCACACCCCGCCCGTGAGCCAGGGATCATGGTTGCCCGGTGCGATGAACACCCGAGTCCCCATCTCGCTCCAGGCGGCCAGGGCCTTTTGCAGGGCCAGCACCGCGCCCAAAGGCGGCTCAGGTGTGTGAAACACGTCGCCGGGCAAGAGCACCAGGCCTACCTCCCGGCGGCGCGAGAGCTCCACCAGGCGCTCCAGGCTTTGGGCCTTGGCCTGGGCCGCCAAGGGCTCCAGGGCCTCATCCAGCGCGGCCACGGGCCCGCCCAGGTGCAGGTCGGCAGCTAATAAAATTCGCAAGGCAGCCTCGGCTCAGGCAATTAGTTGGGTGGCGTTAAGGCCCATGATCCGCTCCATCTGACGGGGGCTTAGCCCGGCCTCCGGGTCGGACAACTCACGGCGGTAGCGCTTTACCGGCAGCAAGGGGTAGTCGCTGCCCATCAAGACCTTGTCGTCACCCATCAGCTCCATGGCCAGGGCATAGGCCCTTGGACGGTAGAGGAAGGGGCTGGCCGCCGTGTCCAGCCACACATTGGCCAGGGCCTGGGACACCTCTCGCTTAAGGCAGGCGTAAAAGAACAGGCCCGCGCCCATGTGGGCCAGGATCAGCTTGGTGTGGCAGTGGTTGGTGACCAACTCGTACAAAGCGGCCAGGGTCATGGGCGCCTTGCCGGGATACTTGTGCCCCACCGGCTCGTTGGTGTGCAACAGGATGGGCCGGTCGGCCTCGTCGCTCAGGCGACACAGGGGGGCCAGGCTTTTCACGTCCAGGTCAGTGTCGTAAAAGGCGATCTCGCCCAGACCGTGCAGCCCCCCGGCCAGGGCCCGCTCCGCCTCGCGCCGGGCCCAGTCCATGGGCGGGTGCACCGCGGCCAGGCCTCGCAGGCGCTCGGGGAACTGGGCCACCGCGTCCATGAGATAGTCGTTGTGCAGGCGGGCGTTCTCTTCCTTTAGCCAGGGGAAACCCACCGCCCAGGACACGTCAACTTGGTCCTGGTCCATGGCCTCCACCAGGCCCTCGGCGGTGACCATGGGGGCCTCGGGGTCGGCGTAGATGGAGGCAAAGGCGGGCTCGCCCTCACAAAAGCGGGCCCGGTCGGAGAGCATCTCCGGCGGGAAGATATGGGTGTGTACGTCTACTATCATGCTTGGCACTATAACAACCGCCTTTCAGGTGGTAAAGCATCGCTTGCGGGGTTGACAAGAGCGCCTACGTGTGTATAGCATACTAAACGAGCGTATATCAACAGGAGACGACCATGGCAGGCATAACTCTGGAGGATTTGGGCTTCTGCGAAATCAACCTGGACGAGGTGGAGGTGCCTCTGCTGGGGGTGGTGCAGGCGGGTCAGCCCATCGAGGCGGTGGCCGAGAGCCGCACTGTGTCCATTCCCCAGGACATGTTGGGCCGCTACCGCACCTTTGCCCTGGAGGTCAAGGGCGACTCCATGATCGAGGAGAACATCCGCCCCGGCGACGTCATCGTGGTGGAGGAACGCCAGACCGCCGAGAACGGCCAGACCGTGGTGGCCCTCATCAACGAGTGCGACGTCACCCTCAAGAAGTTCTACCTGGAGCCGGACTGCATCCGCCTGGAACCGGCCAACCCCGCCATGGAGCCCATTGTCCTGCGCCATGAACAGGTGCGGGTGCTGGGGGTGGTGGCGGGGCTGATCCGTCATTACCGCCGCCATTAGGCTATCCGCAGCCTAGGCTTCCTGACCTGGGATGAGGCCGGCTACCACCAGGATGGTCAGCTCCTCATCGCCGTGGTTGGTAAGCTCGTGCCAGGAGCCTATGGGCAGGTGAATGGCATCGCCGGGAAAGACCTCGCGCTTTTCATCATCCACCTGCATGATCCCCTTGCCGCTCTGGATGATGTAGATCTCCTCCATGGGATCGATGTGACCCTCCAGCTTGTTGCCCGGCGGCACCGAGGCGTGGGCCAAAAACATCACCGTGTCCAGATGGCGGCGCACGTCCAGGATCATGTGGGCCACCCCGCCGCCATGGGCCTGGTAGCGGGTCAGTTGGGTGTCAGGATGCTCCAGGTTACGCACCAACATTTGGATCGTCCTTTCTCATCCTAATTCAAACGTCGTGATGCCGAAAATTTCCTCTGCTGGCCACTCGGGCTTGCCGTTTTTGTACATGCGCGCGGTCTCGAAAACCGGCTCCATGCCCAGCTCCCGGGCCAGCTCCACCGCCGCCGGGTTGTTGTGGGGCACGTCCAGATACACCTTTTCTCCGTCGACCCGCGAGGCCAGGGCCAGGTACAAGGCGCGGGCCTCTTGGGGACCGTCCGCGAACAAGGGCCCGATCTTGTAGCCTTCTTGGCAGGGCCGCATCACCCCATAGCCCGCCAGCTCGCCGCTGTCCAGCATGCCCAAGGCGGTGGCGCCGGGCATGGTCAGCCAGCCGCGTAAGAACTCATGGCGAGGGGCCGGGAAGTGGGCCGCGTCATAGGAATGCACCATCTCCCAGGGCAGGGCGGCCAGCTCCATGGTGCCGCCGGGGTCGTCCACGCCGCCGGAGCGGGCGTAGCGCACGCTCTTGAAAGCCAGCTCGAAACCGGCGGAGCGGTAGTTATCCTGCTGGGCCACCACCCCGTCCAGGCCCATGAGCCGCTCTCCGGCGTGGGCCAAGGCCGCCTGGCTCATGGCAAAGCCGATGCCCTGGCCGCGCATCTCGGCCTTGACCAGGAAGAAGCCCAAAAAGCAGTAGGCGTTGCCGTAATTCACCGCCGAGATGCAGCCCAGGGGCTCGCCCCCCGCCTCGGCCAGGAAAAAACCCTGAGGGTCGGTGGCAAAAAACACCGCCGCGTCGTTCAGGCCGGGGTTCCAGCCCTCGGCCGCGGCCCAGGGCACGGCCAGGTCGCGCAGCTCTTCAAAGGTCATGTTGCGCACCGTGAGGCCGCTAATTGACGAGGACACGGCCCTACCTACTTGCGGGCCCGGCGAACCGTGAGGCTCTCGCCGCCTACCCCCCAGTTGTCGGTGTCGTGTTCCTCGATGACCACGTAGGTGGTTTCGGGCTTTTTGTTCAGCACCTTGTAGAGCACCTCGGTCATCCCGGCCATGATCTGCTGTTTCTCTTCCACGGTTGCGGTGCCCGCAATTTTTACGTTTACGTACGGCATGAAATTCTCCTGACGAGTTGTCCAAGGGGTGGACGTGCGCCTTACCAAAGCGCCGCTAGTGCAGCCTCGGGTCCAGGGCGTCGCGGATGCCCTCACCCAAGAGGTTGTAACCCAAAACGGTGACCAGGATGGCCAGGCCGGGGAACAGGCTGAGCCACCAGGCGATCTCGATGTTGGCCTTGCCCTGGTTGAGGATGTTGCCCCAG
>JAHLLJ010000159.1 GCA_020444205.1 Deltaproteobacteria bacterium
AACACCGTTGGCTTGCCCGACGGAGCGGTGCGCGAATCAAAAGAACGGGTGCGCGCCGCTTTGGCCAATAGCGGGTTTCACCTGCCCGTCAACCGCATCACCGTGAACCTGGCCCCGGCTGATATCAAGAAAGAAGGCGCGGCCTTTGACCTGCCCATGGCCCTGGGCATTCTGGCCGCCTCGGGAGCGGTGCCCGCCGAAGCCCTTTTGGGCCTGGGGGTAGTGGGCGAGCTGGCCCTGGACGGGGCCATCCGTCCGGTGCGCGGAGTGTTGCCCATGGCCGCCCGGGCCCGGGCCTTGGGGCTCAAGGCCCTGCTGGTGCCCGAAGAAAACGGTCCCGAAGCGGCGGTAGTGGAAGGGCTGACGGTGTACACGGTCCGGCGTCTGGATCAGGCCGCGGCTCATCTGCTGGAGCGCGAGGAGCTGCTACGGGCTCAGGCCGACCCGTCCCTGTTGGCCCTGGGGCAAGACTCCGGCGGCCTGGACCTCAACGAAGTGCGAGGGCAGGAGAACGTCAAGCGCGCCTTGACCATCGCCGCGGCCGGAGGACACAACGTGATGATGGTGGGGCCGCCGGGCAGCGGCAAGACCATGCTGGCCCGCCGTTTGCCGGGGATACTGCCGCCCCTAAGCTTTGAGGAGGCCTTGCAGGTCACCCAGGTGGCCTCGGTGGCGGGCACCCTGGCCCCAGGCCAAGCCCTGGTTACCGCCCGGCCTTTTCGCTCGCCCCACCACACGGTAAGTGACGCGGGTCTCATCGGTGGAGGCACCATTCCCCGACCCGGCGAGGTAAGCCTGGCCCACCAGGGGGTGCTGTTTCTGGACGAGTTGCCCGAGTTCAAGAAAAGCGTGCTGGAGGTGCTCAGGCAACCCTTGGAGTCTGGCGTGGTGACCATAACCCGGGCGGCGGCCACGGTGGATTTCCCGGCCCGGGTCATGCTGGTGGCGGCCATGAACCCCTGCCCCTGCGGCTATTACGGCGATCCCAAGCGCCAGTGCACCTGCGCTCCCCAGCAGGTGCGCAACTACTTCAACCGGGTCAGCGGCCCCCTTTTGGACCGCATCGACATCCAGGTGGAGGTGCCGGCGGTGCCTTTCAAGGAGCTGGCGGCTGACACCGCCGGGCCTTCCTCGGCCACGGTGCGCGAAAGAGTGGTGACCGCCCGCGAGCGCCAGGCCGCGCGTCTGGAAGGCAGCGGGGTGTTTTGCAATGCCCAGATGGGCACCGCCCTTACCCGCAAGCACTGCCGCCTGAGCAACGCGGGACTCAGCTTGCTGGAGAAGGCCATGGAGCGGCTGGGGCTCTCGGCTAGGGCCTATGGCCGCATCCACAAGATCGCCCGCACCATCGCCGACCTGGAGGGCAGCGAAACCATCGGCCTGCCCCACCTCAGCGAGGCCATCGGGTATAGGAGCTTGGACCGAAACATCGCCTAAAGTTTTTAGGTGTTTTTGTTGATCACCACCCGGATTAGTCTTGACAGCAACCCGGGTTTCGGTATTTTAATGGCCTCCGGTAAAAGTATCTGAAGGAGCTTTTTTGCTTATCAAGTCAATGGATGCTGTGTCAATCGTTGCCGACCAGGGCAGCAGCCCGCTGGTAGCTGGTTGATCATAGTTCCGCAGCATCCCTGAAAAGCTGTGTCCTCATTGAGACAGACGGCATCCTATCCGGCTGTCCCCACGCGGATCTCTGATCGAGAATCTACCGTCATAGTTGCGTGCTCCGTCGGCAACACCCCCTACGGCAAAATCCGGAAATCATTTAAGCGGCGGCCGGTAGCGGGTCCTGCCCGAGCAGGCCCATGCACCGACAGCACCAAAAGTAGGGATAGGTCTCGACCATGAGCATCAAACAAGACGCCAACAATAGCGCGAGTATTGACCATCTTTCACCAATGGGGTGGGCTCCCCATTTTCAGGCACAACTGGAACGTATTTCCGACGAAGGAGTTACCCTGGCCCGCGTGGTTGGAGTGAGAAAAAACAGCTTTCAAGTTAGCGACGGCAAGCGCGAATGGCTGGCCACTCTGGCCGGCAGGCTCAGGCACGACGCCGGAGGCATGCTTCCGGTCACCGGTGATTGGGTCCTAATTACCGATACGGTGATCACCAAGGTGCTGGCACGCAAGAATGCCTTGTCCAGAGGCGCCGCGGGCGCTCGCAACAAACAGGATGAACGCGCGCCCAAGGAGCAGGTAATCGCGGCCAACCTTGACAGCATCTTCATTGTCTGCGGGCTTGACCGGGATTTCAATCTGCGCCGCATAGAGCGCTACCTGACCCTGGTCTATAACTGCGGCCTGAGCCCGGTCATCGTCCTGACCAAAGCGGACCTCCACCCCCACCCAGAGTCTTGTCTGGCGGAAGTGGAGGGGGTGGCCATGGGCGTCCCCGTGCACCTGGTATCCGCCTCGGACGAAGCCTGCCTGGCCTCGCTGGAACCATACTTGGCTCCCGGCAGAACCTCCGCCCTGGTAGGGTCTTCCGGGGTAGGCAAATCCACCCTGGTGAACCGTCTTTGCGGCAGAAACGTGCAGCTCACCTGCTCCATAAGCACTCAACTGGGTAAGGGAAGGCACACCACTACCACCCGGGATCTGATCATGATGCCCCAAGGGGGAATGGTGATCGACAACCCCGGAATCCGGGAAATCGCCTTTTGGGACTTGGATAGCGGGATCCAAGCCGCGTTTCCCGAAATCGAGAAGCTCGCCCTGGAGTGCCGTTTTGCCGACTGCAGCCACACCCATGAGCCCGGCTGCCGGGTCCTGGAGGCGGTGGCGGAAGGCAAAATCCCGCCGAAGAGAATTGAGAACTACCTAAAGATGAAACGGGAGCTGGAATACCTGGCCCAGCGCCGGCACAAAAGCGCCGACCGGGTGGAAAAGGAGCGCTGGAAAGAAGTGGCCTTGAAAGTCAAGGCCATCAAGAAGAGAAAGAGCTAAGTTCCCTGGAGACAAAACCTAAGGACACATAAGTCGGCGGGGACTGGAACCGAACCAGTCCCCGCTGCTTATGGCTCAAAGCGGCGGGGACGCCCTACCCTGCGAGTCTCTTGCCTATCTTCCGGCCCAGGGCCTGGGCCCGCTCCCAGGTCTCGGTCTGATCCTCCACCTTACAGAACTTGTCCGGGGTAACTTCGGTGTTGTCCGGGCCGAACACGTGCGGCAAGGCGCTCATGGGACAGGTGGGGCCATAGCCGCAACTCAGGCACTTGGGGTTGCCGGTTATCTGCAAGGCGCCCAGCACCTCCATGCCCTCCCAGGCCAGGGAATGAGCGATCTGCTCACTGGCCGCCTCCAGGCCCGGCCTGCCGCGCCCATTGCCCGTGGCCACGGCCACGGCCAGCTTGCCCCAGTTGAGGCCCTCACGGTGGCGCAGGGAAAACAGGCGCTCCAAAAACAGCTTGGTGTAGCCGTTCATGGTGCCGTAGGTGGCGTGTCCTCCCACCACCAGGGCATCGGCCTGGCGCACCTTTTCCGCCAAAGACGGGAAGTCGTCTTCCAACTTGCAGATATTGTCCGACCTGCAGCCCAGGCAGGCGCGGCAGGGGCCCACCTGGATGTCGCTGAGCTTGACGAACTCGCTGGTGAGCCCGCTGGATTTTAGAATTTCGCGCACCAGGCGGTCGGTGTTGCTGTCTTTTATGGGGCTGCCGGATATGCCGAGAATCTGTGCCTGCATGTGGCTGTCTCCTGGTTGCCGGAGCGGCCCCGGGGGCAGCCGCTCCGGCTTTTTATATTGCATAGCTTCGCGGAAGGCTACATGGCCTGTTGGGCCTTGAGCCGCTGGGCGACCTGTTGGCCCAACTCCTGAGCCTGCTGCCAGGTCTCAGCCTGATCCTCCACCTGGCAGAACTTCTCCGGGGTGACCTTGGTGTCCTCGCCAAAGACCCAAGGCAGGGCGCTCATGGGACACTCCTGGCCATAGCCACAGACCAGACACTCGGGGTTACCGGTCACCTTGAGTTGGCCCAGCACCTCCATGCCCTCCATGGTCAGGGCCGTGGCGATCTGGCCGCAGGCCTCGTCCAGGCCGGGAGCCCCGCGACCGATGGCGGTGGCCACGGCCACGGCCAGCTTGCCCCGGTTCAGGCCGTTCTGGTGGCGCAGGGAAAACATGCGCTCCAAAAAGGCCTTGGTAAAGCCGTCGATGGCCGCGTAGGGAGCGTATCCGCCCACCACCACCGCCCCGGCGTGGCGCACTTTCTCGGCCAAGGCCGGGAAATCGTCGTTTACCTTGCATACGTTGTCCGCCTTACAGCCCAGACAGGCGATGCAAGGGCGCACGTTAATCTTGCTCAGCTTGACGAACTCACTCTTAAGGCCACTGGCCTTGAGAACCTCCTGAATCAGGCGGTCGGTGTTGCTGTTTTTGATGGGGCTTCCGGAAATGCCGATGATTTGGGGCTGCATGTTGTCTTGACCTCGCGTTAGGTTTTGGTCATTCATACCATTATGCTTGGTAATAATATGCCCGGCCCCTCGGGCTGTCGGTAGCACCTGCTACAGCTATGTAGAAATATTGGCGGTGCCCTCAAACCGCCGGCCAAAAGGCAACCACCCAGCGTCGCATCTTGCCTCAGCCGCCGAGGTTGCCGCCCTCGCCTTAACGGGGCAATGCCTTTAAATTTGCTGTAATAACTAGTATTATTCTCGCGCCTCTCGCCGCTCTCAAATCAGACGCCCCTGCCGAGACCGCAAATGGCGGACTTGAGCAAGACGATATTGATGATGGCGGTCTTAGCTTTGGGCGTGGTCTGTAGCGGCGGCGGCGGTGGCGGCAACTACCTCAACTCGAGCCACTGGAACAATGGCTGGCATTAAAGCCCGCGCACTCAAAAACCCAGGGCGTCCGGTGCATCCGGACGCCCTTTTTGTTTGTTTAACGCCTGGGCCCTAAAACCCCAAGTTCTGCTGTTTTTCAGGGTCCTTTTGCACCACAAAGCGTTGATACCAGGCCCAGGTCAGGCAGGTGAAAGGTATGGCCAGCAACAGGCCCAAAAAGCCCAGCATCTTGCCCCACACCGACAGCGAAAGCAGCAAAAAGGCAGGGCTCAGGCTCATGGTGCGCCCCACTATGCGCGGGGTCAGGATAGTGTCCTGGATCAGCTGCACCACCGCAAACACCCCGGCGGTGAGCCCCATCATCATCCACACGCCCTCCCCGCTTTGCAAGGCCGACAGGATGGCCAGGAAAAAGGCAGGGACCAGGCCCAAAAGCTGGAGATAGGGCACCATGTTCAAAAGGCCAATGAACAGGCCCAGCAATATTCCCAAGGGCAAACCTATGATGGTAAAGCCGATGGCGAAAAGGATACCCACCAAACCGGCTACCGCTGCCTGGGCCCTGAAGTAGTTTCTAAGGGCAGCGGTGAAGTCATCGAGCAGCTCCAGGGTGCGCTGCCGGTAAGCCGGGGGGATACTATCGCGCCAACCCTTGCTTATGGCGTCCAGGTCCAGCATTAAAAAGAACATGTAGAGCAGCACCACCACCAGCCCGGCCAAGGCGGCGAAAAAGCTGCCCACCTGGCTAAGAAGCCCCCACAGGCCCGGCAGTATCTTGCGGGCCAGGTTGCCCAGCATGCTCCACATGTCGCTGGAGCCCAGGAACTCCTTTACCGCCGGACGATCCAAGCCCGATTGGATGAGAGACCAGAGTTTGCCGGGAAGCTCGCTGGCCGCCTTCTGGGCCAGCGCCGAGTTGTTGGCAAGATCCCGCACCAGCGACGCGGCCCGGCTGATCTCCTGGCCCACCAGGGGCACCACCACCAACACCGCGCCCACTCCAACCGCCAGGCACAGAACCAGGCTGAGTAAAACCGCGGCCAGGCGGTTTTTGACCAAGCGCTGGATGAGCTCCACCAGGGGATTGAGTAAATAGGCCAGCACCAAGGCGGCGGCAAAAGGCATGAGCACGTCGCTGAGAAACGACAGCAACCACACCAGCCCCACCAAGAGGGCCCCGCCCAAAGTAAGACGCACCACCCGATCAAGGGTGTAGGTTTTGGAGTTCAACACCTGGCGCACCGCTCCATCAGGCCGGGGCTTGCAGAGGATTGACTACCAACACCGGGGCTGGGGAGTGCTTGATCACCTTTTCGGTAACCGAGCCGAAAAAGGCGGACTCGCCTTCTTTCGCCTCCCGGCTATGGGTGCACATCACCACCAGATCGGCCTCCTCGTCGGCGATAAGCCTCAGGATCTCCCGGGCCGGCTCGCCTTGCACCAGGTGGTGGGCAAAGGCGGGGCAGCCATCTAGCTTGTGATCACAGAGTTTGTCCATCTCCTCTTGGGCCCGATGGCGCTCCATGGCCTGCAAGCCTTTGAGATGGTCCCCTGCGTCCCCATAAATATGGTCGTAGCGGCGCATGTCGTCGGCCACATATACCAAAATCACCTGAGCGCCGTATTTCATGCTGAGGTCCAGCACATAAGGCAGGGCCTTGGCGCTAAGGTCGGAAAGGTCTGTGGGCCAAAGGATTTTATTAATCTGCATGGACATGCTCCTTTGGAAGTGAATAGCGGGCAGGCTAGTTCCATCTTAAACTTCCCCGTGCGGCCAGGGCAAGCACCCCCGGATTCGGTTGACCGGGGGCATGGCGGGCCTTAGTATTATAGCGAGTTCAACCTTGGAAATTACTGAATCACGGAGTGTTAGCCGATATGCCAAACACCTTTACTCCACCGCCGATACCGGCCGCTCTCAATACCAAACAGCAGGAGGCAGTCAGCGCCTTTATGCGCCGGGTTTACAACTGGATGGCCGGCGGCCTGGCCCTCACCGGGCTGGTGGCCTGGTGGGCCCAGGGCAGCGAAGCGGTCATCACCGCTCTGTTCAACCCCCAAACCGGCGGCCCCACCATGCTCTTCTGGGTGCTGGCCATAGGCGAACTGGCCCTGGTGTTCGGCATCAGCGGCATGGTGCACCGCCTAAGTTCCTCCACTGCAGGTCTCCTTTTCGCCCTCTACTCCGCCCTCAACGGCCTCACCCTTTCGTTCATTTTCCTGATTTATACCCAGGCCTCCCTGGTAAGCACTTTCCTGATAACCGCCGGAACCTTCGCCGCGGTCAGCGTGTGGGCCTACACCACCAAGCGCGACCTGAGCGGCTGGGGCCAGTTTTTGTTCATGGGCCTCATCGGCATCATCATCGCCTCGCTGGTCAACATGTTCTTGGCCTCTCCCATGATCTACTGGATCGTCAGCTACGTGGGAGTCGGCATCTTCGTGGGGCTCACCGCTTATGACACCCAGTGGCTAAAGCAGGCGGCCCTATCCGGGCAGATGGACGAAGAGACCGGCAACAAGATGGCCGTCGTGGGAGCGCTCAAGCTTTATCTGGACTTTATCAACCTGTTTTTAATGCTGCTTCGCATCTTGGGCGACCGGCGCTAAGCACCAACTTTTCCCCAAACTGAACCAGGTTCACCGCCTGCCTTGACAGGCGTGTGAGCCTGCCTATAGAATCTTGACTTCGACCTGCATGAGAAGGCAATTTTACAAGGAGTTTCCTATGATTGAGGTTCGTTTCCATGGCCGTGGCGGCCAGGGGGCTGTCACCTCGGCCGAGCTGATGGCCCTGGCGGCCATCGAGGAAGGCAAATTTGCTCAAGCCTTCCCCAGCTTTGGCCCTGAGCGCCGCGGGGCGCCGGTCCAGGCCTTTCTACGTATAAGCGACGAGCCCATCCGGCTTCGCGAGAAAATCTACGAGCCGGACGTGGTTCTGGTGTTGGATCCTTCCCTCTTGGCTACCGGCGGGGTGAAAAACGGGCTCAAGCCTGACGGCACCTTGGTGGCCAACAGCGCCAAGGACGTGGCCGCGGTGCGCGGCGAGTGCGGCTTCAACGGCCGCACCGCGGTGGTGGATGCCGGCAAGATCGCCGAGGAGGAGCTGGGCGTGCCCATCACCAACACCACCATGCTGGGCGCTCTGCTCAAGGCGGCGGGTCTTATCGATTTGGCCTCCATCAAGGGTCCTATCGAGCACCGCTTCGGCAAGATCGCCGAAAAAAACTGGAACGCCCTGAACCGGGCTTATTCCGAAACCGTAATCGAGGAGTAGGATCATGGCCGATGAAGGCATGTTCCCTTGGAAAGATTTGCCCTTGGGTTGCGCCGGGACGGAACCGGGCTCCAGCCGCCGCTTCAACACCGGCGACTGGCGCAGCCGCCGCTACCCGGTGACCGACCGGGACACCTGCATCAAATGCGGCCTGTGCTGGATCATCTGCCCGGATATGGCTTATAGCCCCGACCCCGACGCCGAGGGCTATTACACCTGGGATGGTTACTACTGCAAAGGCTGTGGCATCTGCATTGAGGAATGCCCCAAGGACGCCATAAGCTGGAAAGAAGAAAAAGAGGAGGACAAGTATGGGCCGGCGTGTGGGGCTTGAGGTATCCTTGGCCTGCGCCGAGGCCGTTGGACTTTGCAACGCGGATGTGGTGGCGGCGTATCCCATCACTCCCCAAACTCATATAGTAGAACACCTCTCGGAAATGGTGGCCGACGGCCATCTGGACGCCGAGTTCGTGCCCGTGGAGAGCGAGCACAGCGCCATGAGCTGCTGC
>JAHLLJ010000160.1 GCA_020444205.1 Deltaproteobacteria bacterium
CCACGCTGGTCACCACCGGCAGCCAGGCGTTGGGCGCGGCGTGCTTGTTGCGGATATCGCGCTCCTTGAGCCCTTTGGCCCTGGCCAGAACAATGTAGTCTTCCTTGAGGGTGTCCAGCATGGACGAGCGCATCACCAGCAGATAGCTGCCAAAGTGGATCAGGAACAAGGTGGTGAGCGGCAGAACCATGTGATAGAGCACGTCGCCGGCCCGGGTGAAGAACCCGGCGTCCGGGTCCAGCCACACCTCGTCGGAGATCATGCCGGTGATGGGGAACCAGTCTAATTGGTAGGCGAATATCCACACCAATAATAGGGCCAACCACGGCAAGAACAGGGTATGGGTCACAAGGGCCGCGATGGTCAACCCCAGATCCGTGGCCTTGCCCTTTCGCCAGGCGGCTATCTTGCCCCAGGATATGCCCACGATGGCTGAAAGCAACACCGCGGTGGTGAAAAGCAGGATGGTGTTGGGCAGCTTTTCCCAGATCACCTTGGCCACCGGCTCCCCATAGTGGATGGAGTAGCCGAACTCGCCGGTGGAGCAGTTCTTCAGGTAGATGACGTACTGCTTCCAGATGGGCTGGTCCAGCCCCAGTTGCTCGATTAAATGCTCCGCTTCCTCCGGCGTCATCTCCGGATCCACTAGGCGTGAAATGGGGTCTCCCGGAGCCAAGCGGAAGAGTACGAAGAGGATGGTGAGAATGCAAAACAGGATCACCATCACCTGCGCCAGGCGCTTAAGAACGTATTTTCTCATGTCAAATCAGCGTCCTTGGCTACTCCGCCTTTCCTACTTGGGTTTGATATCGCAGAAGGACCACAGGTTGCCGATGCCGTTGAGCATGGGCACCCAACCGGTGAAGCGGTCGGTGCGCACCCCCTCGATAATGGTGGGGTTGTACAGCGGTATGTAAGGCACCGCGGTCATCAACATGTTCTGCAGGATCATCACCTTCTCGCGCCGCTGATCGGGGTCCATGGCGTTGTTGGAGTCGGTGGCCAGGGCGTCGAAGGCCGCGCTCTCATAGCCACTCATGTTCCAGCCATTGGGCTTGTTCATTTTGGAGTGGAAGAAGGCGCGTAAATAGCCTGGGTCCAGGGAGAGCTTGCCGTAGCCCAAGATAAAGCAGTCAAAGTCGTGCTGGCCCTTGACCTTCTGGATCAGGGCTCCAAAAGCCATGGGGCGGCTCACCACGGGCATGCCCATGGCCCTGAGCCACTCCTGGATGAGCTGGCCGCTCATGGCCCGGTGGGGGTCGTAGTCGGCCGGCGGAGTCAGGATGGTGAACTCCTTCATGGGATCGCCGTCAGGCAGGCGAATACCCTTGGCCCTTTGCACCTGGCCCTGGGCGTTCACCGGCGGCACCTCCCAGGTGTAGCCCGCCGCCTTGAGGATCTCGTAGGCCTTTTTCACCCGCTGGTCGTGGTTTAGGCCCTTGCCGTACTTGGGCACGTCGGGGTTGTAATAAAAGGTGTTGCCCGGTGGGATCACCGACCAAAGCCTCTCGCCGTAGCCCTGCAGGACCCGCTTGACGATGAAGTTCTTGTCGATGACCGTGGCGATGGCCTGGCGCAGGGCCTGGTCGTCAAAGGGCGCCTTGCGCACGTTGAAGCCCAGGTAGTACAGGCCACTCTTGTTGCTCACAAAAAGCTTGATGTCCTTGTCGCCCTCAAGCTGGTTCAGATAGCCGGCCTGGATGCTGTTCCAGTAAAAGTCGATGGAACCCTTCCTGAGGGCCAGCACCGCCGCGTCGGCCGTGCCGAAGACCTTGAAGATGATGCCCTTGATATACGGGCCCATCTTAAAGCCCTGGATGGTCTGTCCCTTGCCGAAAAAATAGGGGTTGGCCGTCAAATAGACGAACACGCCCTTTTTCCACTGCTCCAGCTTAAAGGGCCCGGTGCCCACCGGGTGGTCCACCGAATCGCGCAAAAGGGCGCTCAGGGGCTTTTCCGACTTGCGGGCCTTGGCCACCACCTTTTCCCACTGCTTCTTCTGCACTATGGGAGTGACCAGGGTGCGGGTGAGGAAAGTGGCCTTGGGCCGTTTGAGCTCAAAACGCACCGTGTGCTTGTCCACAGCCACGATTTTATTGATAAAGCTCCACTTGGAGCTCTGCTTGGGTATCTTGAATTCCTTGATGGTGTTGCCGGTGAATACCACGTCCTCGGCGGTGAAATCGGTGCCGTCGGACCATTTGGCCGGCCGGAGTTTAAGGGTGTAGGTCATCTTGCCTGGGTCGTACACCGGCTCCGAGGCGGCCAGCCAGGGCACCAGCTTGGAGCCCTTGGGCTCGCGTATGAACAGGGGCTGGTAGATCATGCCCAGCACCCGGTTGGACCAGGCATCGGTAGCCAACCAAAGGTTGAGGCTCTTGGGATCTTCCAAGACACCGACCTTGAGCATGCCGTTGGACGCCGCCTGAGAGGCCGGGGCCAAACCCAATAACAGCGCCGCCAGCAGCGCCGCAGCGACTACCTTATAGGTGATACCCGCGAATTCGATGAGTTTTCCCACCAGCATCCCTCACTTTCTATTGAACATTTTTCCCGGGAAAGTTAATATCCGCCTTTGGTTAGAGCGGACCTATATGAGCGGACGTAAGATTTTATTATACGATAATAGTTACTAATTGTAAATCGTTCCTACGCCTTCGCCACAATTTCCAAGGCATGGTCGATGAGCAGGCCAGCCACGTCCAGACCGGTGGCCTCTTCCAAACCCTGGAAGCCGGGAGAGTGGTTCACTTCCATAGCATAATACACTTTTGTGCCCTGGTGAACCAAGTCCACTCCGGCAATGTCCAAATCCAGGGCGCGACAGGCCTTTACAGCCAAACGCCCGGCCTCCCCGCCGGGGTCCTTGGCCCGGGCTTGGCCGCCCAGGTGCACGTTGGCCCGGAACTCCCCTGGCGGCGGGGTCAGCTCCACCGCGGCCGCGGCCCGGCCACCCACCACCAACACCCTGATGTCCCTCCGCCCTTGTGGAGGCAGATAGCGCTGTAAAAGCAACCCCCTTCGCTGGCGCAGCCACAGGCGGCGCACCAATAGAGCTTGCTCCTCGCCTTGGATCAAGGCCACGCCGCGTCCCTGGCGACCCTGGGGCAGCTTGGCCACTAGAGGATAGCCTCCCAAGCGATCCACCGCCGCCTCCCAGGCTTGGGCGCGGTTGATAAAAACCGTATCCGGCACCTTGATGCCCGCCGCGCTCAAGCTTTGCAGGCAGCGGTCCTTGAAGCTGGCCGTCTCCACCGGACCGGGGCGGTTCACCAGGCGGCAGCCCATCAGCTCCAAGTGGCGCAGTAAAAGCAAGGTGTAGGGGCTAATGGTGGAGCCCACCCGGGGAAAGGCCACGTCCGGCGCGGGCCGTCCGTCCAACAGACCGGCCCCGCCCTGGCCCAGGGCGCACCAGGTGCGGAAGGGATGCATGAGGGTTAGGTCCAGGCCGCGGGCGGCGGCGGCCTCCAGGAGCCGGTGGTTGGGGTGGTAGCCCTCCCCTTGCACGCTGATTACTGCCAGGAGCACTTTTCCTCCCCCAGCTCCGGGTCCTGGTCTCGGGGCATCCATATCTGCATGGGCTTGTTCAGGCGTTTGCTGAAATAGGTGCGCGCCAGGCGCTGGTTGTTGCGGGCCAACAGCTTCTGTCCGGCCAGGTTGTCCTCGCTGGTGATGATGGCCATCTTGCGGCCCTGGGACCTGGCGATCATCCCCTGCACCAAGGCGTTGCCGATGCCGGTTCCCCGGTACTCTGGACGGATGGAGATATAACCACGCTCGGTGTATCCGGTGAGGTCAACCCCCGACTGCTCCTTGATGCTCTGGACATACTCGAGCCTGAGCCGCTTGAGGGTGGAGGTAGCCACGATCACCCCCTCCTCGCGGACATAGGCCACCAGGTAGGCGTTGGCTAGGTTGAAACGAAGCCACCTGGGCTTCACCTTGCCCGCCGCCAGGACCAAAAGGGCAATCTCCTCAAGCTCCTCTGGGGGAATGTCCTTGGGTTCGGCAAAGACGTACTCCAGGTTCTCGCCCAGGCGGTAGACGCTGTCGCCCTCGGGGCGCACCCGCCAGTGGCGCACCGAGTCGCAACCGTGACGCTCCAAGTAGAGCAGCAGATGGGCCGGTCCGGCCAGCTTGCGCCACAAGGGGCCGCCGGGCAGGGGCGCCACCTGGCGATAGCCCTCGGCCCTGGGTTCGCCGATGTAGCTTATGGGCCTGGGTGACCACGGCCAGGGGGTTGGCCGGGACCAAGAGTGCACTATGTGTGGATTGGAGCCGGTAAAGTCCAGCAGGGCCTGGGCCCAGGGGTCGGCGCCCTCCATGGGCAGCCTCAGGTGGTTCCACAGACCGGCCCGGGAAGCGGGCACCAAGGTATTGGGCATTGCCGACAACAGGGGGCCGCTCTCCAGGCCCGCTCCGGATGGCGGGCTCCAGTAAATGAGGCGCACCCTGCCCTGGGCCAAAGCGGCCAAGGTCTGAGCCGAAGGCGGATCAGCCAGGGAGGCGGCCAAGGCCAGAGGGATTTGGTTGCCAACGAGGGCTGGGGCCAGATCGCGCAAATAATCGGCGGGCATCTCTTGGCTGGCGAGCAAAACCCCTGCCACGCCCCCAGCGGCCATTTGCCCAATCATCCCAACCAGGCTTTCCACCTCCACAAAGCGCGGCGCGGCAATGCCCGGATCGCGCGGGTCTTCGCGCAACAGGTCCATGCCCACCACCGGCCTCAGAGATATCACCGGAACCGGGCCCAGTAAGCCTTGCAAAGCAAGCGAGGCCAGGTCGGGAGCGCAGCTCGGAGAGGCAACGCCTCCGGTGAGGGAGGCGGCCAGATCGCGCAGGGGAGCGGGGTCCATGGGCGAAAAGGCATGATCCCAGGCCGCAGAGGGCCCCGATGGCGCGCCGGCCTGCTCCAGGCAATCCCCCACCAGGGCCACCACCACCCCAGGGCGATGCTTCTTGAGCCACCGGCCCATGATGGCCGCCCCCAGGCACTGGCCCGGAACCTCCAAGCATAGCAGCACCAGGGCCTTTTCCCCCTGGGGCAAACGCTGCTCAAGGTTTTCGGCGAACCAGAGGCTCAGGGGATGGCTCTCGTCGCCCGCCTTGTCCAGCAGGCCCTCCAGGTTCAATATGACCGGCAAATTCAAGCCCGCGAAGCCGTAGCTCCCTTTGCCCAGCTCCTGCCCGGCCCGCTCCAAGCACTGCTCCAAGTCACCTCTGGCGCTCAGATAAGACCCTGGGCCGTAGAACCCCTCCCCCCGCCACACCTTTGCCGCTTCGGCGGCCGGGCCGGTCAGCAGGCGATGGTTCCAAAAATCCAGGTTGGCGTCCCACACCGCCAAGGGCTCCATGCCGGCCAGGAACGAAGCTGCCCTGAGCGCCGCGCAGGGAGCCGCTATGGCCCCCCCCAAAGGCGGGTTTACCACTAGGATTTGCATTCATTCTCCAGCATGGGCGCGGTAAGCGCTCGTCCCCTCAGCGACAACCAAATTCTGTTTCCATAGTTATCCCCCAACTGCCTATAAATCAAGGGCCTTTCTGGAATTCACCCGCGACGAGGCCGCAAAAATGGGCCCTCGGCGGCAGAACGCGGCCAAAATGGCCGCGTTGAATACAAACCTGGGGACTTGAAACCGCTTGATCCGGCTGATCAGACCTTGAACTCGGAATCCGTCCAGTATTGGTCGCGCAGCTTTCGCTTCAGCACCTTGCCCACCGGGCTGCGGGGCAACTCTTCCACGAAATCCACCGAGCGGGGCTTGAGGTAATCGGCCAGATGCTGGGCACAAAAATCCTGGAGCTCTTCCAGGCTGCTGCTTTGGCCCTTTTTCAGCACCAAAATCGCCTTGAGCACCTCGCCCCAAGTAGGGTCGGGCACTCCGATCACCGCCGCCTCGGCCACCTTGGGATGGCTGAGCAGCACCTCCTCCACCTCGCTGGGATAGATGTTTTCCCCCCCGCTGATGACCATGTCGGTGCGCCGGTCCACAATGTACAGGTAGCCGTCCTCGTCCAACTTGCCCATGTCCCCCAAGGTGAACCAACCGTCTTTATAGGCCTCGGCGGTCTTTTCCGGATCGCGGTAGTAGCCGCTGAACAGACTGGGGCCTTGGATAAAGATCTCCCCCACCTGGCCGGTGGGCACTTCGTTGCCGTGTTCATCCAGGAGCCTGAGGAAAACATCCCAGGCTGGTGGGCCCACAGAGCGTTTCTTGCGCAACATGTTCTCAGCGGTGATGTTGGTCATGATCAGGGTTTCGGTGGCCCCGTAAAACTCGTATAGCACCGGGCCGAAGCGCTCCAGGGCCGCCTCTTTGAGCGGGGTGGGCATGGGCGATCCCCCGCTGGTGAGCATCATCAGGCTGGAGGTGTCGTAGTCCTGATGGCCCTCCAGGCCCAGGATGGCGCTGAACATGGTGGGCACCAAGAAACTGTAGGTCACCTTGTGCTGTTCAACCAAGCGCAGATATTGCGTGGGATCGAAACGCCTCATCACCACCGCGGTGCCGCCCATGTACAGGGCCAGGGAGGTGAAGTTGCGCGGCGCGGTGTGCCAAAAGGGGCCGGGGTTCAGGGCCACCCCGCCTTTGCCCAAGCCATAGTCCAACACTTTGTAGAGGTAACCGGCCACGATGGCCCGGTTGGAGGTAAGCGCCCCTTTGCTGCGCCCGGTGGTGCCCCCGGTGTAGCCGATAAAAAGTATGTCCTCGGGGTGCAGATCCACCAAAGGCTCATCCTCGCCCGAGGCGGCCAATAGCTCCTCGTAGCCGTGTGCCCCGTTTTCGGCCGGGTCTTGGCCCAGGATGAGCAGGCGATCGGCCACCGCCTTGCGGGCCTCGGCGGGCAAGCTGTCGTAGAGAAGCACGAACTCCGGCCCCAGCACCAGACCAGAGGCCTGGGAGTGGCTGATGCGGTAAGCCACTTCCGGGGCCTTGAGGCGGTGGTTGATGGGCACCATCCACACTCCCAGTTTGGCGGTGGCGTGATAAATCTCCAAATACTCGTTGCCGTTGAGGGCCAATACCGCCAGCTTGTCGCCTTTGTTCATCCCCAGGCTGCTCAGGGCATGGGCAAGGCGGTTCACCCTGGCGTTGAACTCACTATAGGTCCAGGAGCGGTCCTCGAAGATGACCGCGGTCTTGTGAGGGTGGCGTTGGGCGCTACGCGCCAGGGCTCTGCCCATCAGCATTGGCGTATCTCCAGATTTACGATGACTAAGTTTGACGCGAGGCGGCCGGCGCGTGGCCAGGGCCCTCCACCGGGGCTACCCGTTGAGGGCCGGAACGGCGCTTGCGAAAGTTGCCCAAGAGGATGAAAGCGGCCAGGGCTCCGGCGGGGATGATGAGCCAGCTCAGCCCGGTGGCGGCCAGGACCATCAGGGCCAGTCCGCTGGCCCCGACCCCCAGGCGCTCCAGCACGTTGAGGCGTTCCAGGAAAAAGCCCACCAGGCCCACCTGGAACAGGCCCAGGCCCAGGATCACCAACAGCACCGTAATCCCCAGGCCTATCAGGCCGGTGCCGGGGGTGAGCAGCAGGGAACCGTTGTAGGCGAAAATGTAGGGCACCAAAAAGCCCGCCCCCGCCGCGCCCATGGAGTACAGGGCGGTCTTTACATAACGGGCCTCGGCAATGCGGCTGGCCACGATGGCGGCCATGCCCACCGGCGGGGTGAGGCCGGAAAAGGCACCGAAATAAAAGGCAAACATATGGGCTTGAATGGGCTCCAGGCCCAGGCGGACCAGGGCGGGGATGGCCACCATGGCCCCCACCAGATAGGCGGCCACGGTGGGGACCTCCAGGCCCAGGATGATCACGCAGCCCATGGACATGGCCAGGGCCAGGAACAAGCTCCCCCCTGACCAGGCTTCCACCGAGTAGCCCACCAAAAGCCCCAGGCCCGTCTTGGTGACCAGAGCGATGATGGGCCCCAGGGTGGCGCAAGCCACGGCCACCTTGGCTCCGGTGACCGCGCCTTTCACACAGCCTTGTATCACCCTGGCCAGAGGTGGCCTGGTGCTCCGCCTGAGCAGGCTGAGGAAGAGAAGGCCCGCGATGCCCCAAAAGGCGGCGAACATAGCCGGGTAGCCCAGAAAAAACAACAACACTATGGCCAGCACCGGCAGCACGAACAAGGGGGCGGTGGCCCACAGCTTGACCCGGTCGGGCTGCTCGGTGAGAGGGGCCACCCGGCTCCTCAGGGCCGAAAAATGCACGAAAAAGCCCACCGAGATGAAATAGAGGGTGGCGGGTATGGCCGCGCTGGCGATTATATCAGCATAGGGCACGCCCAAAAGATCGGCCATGACAAAGGCCCCGGCCCCCATGATGGGAGGCATGATTTGAGCCCCGCCCGAGGCCGCCGCCTCCACGCTGGCCGCCACCTCGGGCCTGTAACCAACCCGCTTCATCAGAGGGATGGTGAAGGCGCCGGTGACCGCGATGTTGGGGGTGGCCTGGCCGGTGGTCATGCCCATGAGCGCCGAGGAGATCACCGCGGTCATGGCCGGGCCGGAGCGGGAGT
>JAHLLJ010000002.1 GCA_020444205.1 Deltaproteobacteria bacterium
TGGTCATGGGCATGTGGCAGGCGATGCACTGGTTGCCCGGGCTGTCGGCCTGGTGCCGGGTATGGGCCGGCGCGTTCGCTACCCGCTCGGAGTGGCAGGCCAGGCAGGCCTGGTTGGGGTTCTTCTTCTGGCGGAAGCGCCCGCTGGAGGTGTGGCAGTGGGTGCAGTCCAGCTTGCCGGACTTGACACAGGGGCTCATCAGCCAGGAGGTGTAAGTATAGTTTTCGCCCAGGTCCCGGCCGTCGGGGTAATAGTCAGGGTGCTCCAAAAGGGCCATATCGTAGTGGTCCCAAAAGTCGTCGCCCGGCATGAAGCTCTGGGTGAGAGGTATGGCCTTGGCGTGGCAAGTGGAGCAGGTTGCGTTGTTCTGGTCATGGGTGAAATCGCGGCCACCCCGGCTGATTTTGAGGTCCTCGGGTACCGTGCCCTTGGGGGCGTCCTGGCACACCTTGATATGCGCCTCGCCCGGGCCGTGGCAGGTCTCGCAGTTTATGCCCGGCTCCTTCCAGGTGGTGCGGTAGGTCCCGGTTTTGAGGTCGTAGTTAAGGGAGTATTGGCTCACGTGGCAGCCGTGGCAGGAGGTGTTAAAGGTGTAGGTGGAGTCCCGCCAGTCCACCGGCTGGTCGCCGGCGTGGCGGATGCCGCTCTTGGCGGTATCGAACCATTTTTTCTTGTTGATGTCGTAGGCCACGGGAAGAGTCTGTAAGCGGCCCTTGTCCATGGGAGTCAGAAAATAAAAGATGTTTTTGCCGCCCAAAGCGTGCTTGATGGGATAGCGCTTCTCACCCTTTGAGGCCTTTTCCACCACCCAGCCCTGGTCCGGGCCAACCTGGGCCTGGTAGGTGTTGCCCCTGATCTCCAGGGGCGCCGGCTGGGAGGTCAGGTTGGCGGCGGCAAAGGCGTCGCTGTAAGCCTGCATGGCCGTGCCGTGATGGGAAGGGGCCCAGAGCTGGTAAAACCGTTCGTGGCACTTCCGGCAACTCTGGCTGCCGGTGTAGTCGCCCTGGGCTTTTATGTCAGCCGGCGGCTTGGCCGGGGATATGCCCCAACTCAAGCCCACGGCTAAAAGCAAAAACGCCCCTAGGCCCATGGACCTGATGATTGCACGGCTCAAAGCGGTTTCCTCCCATTGTTTGGATGCAGCCCGCCAACGCTTGCCTCATTTTACCTGGGCGGGAAACACCTGGGCGAAATCATTTTTCATGCTGATCACGGTCCAGCCGTCCCGAAGGGCCTGGTCCAGGGCTTTGTCCAGGCGGCCCACGGCCGACTGGCGGTCATAGGCGAACTCCCGCGCCCCGTCATCGTGATGCACCAGCATCATCAAGCGCGGCCCCGGCCCGGAGGCGGTGTACTGCAGCATGGCCAAGTCGCCGTCCGAATTGCCCACCGCCATGATGGGCCTCCGCCCGATCTGCAGGGCGATGTTCACCGGTTTGCCAGGGCCGTCGTCTATGCTGTTGATCTTAGGCAGACGCACCACCTCAGCCTTGCCCTCCTTGACCACAAACTTGCTCTTGAGGCTGGAGCCGATCACCTGATAGGGAGGTATGCCATAGGCATGCTGGGAAAGGGCTCGGATGAAATCCACCCCGCCGCCGGAGACGATAAAAGTCTGAAAGCCATGGGCCCGCAGATAGGCCAGCAGCTCCAGCATGGGTTGGTAGATCATCCGCACGAACAGCATGTCCTTTTTGGGGTTGCGCGCCGTCTTGAGCCAGGCCTTGGCCAGGGCCTGCATCTGCTGGCTGGTGAGCCCGGCGTGGGTCAGGCCCACGATCTCCAGCAGCCCCTTGTGCCCCATCTTGGCCAGCTTGGCCAAATCACCGGCCAAGGCGGCCCGCACGGCCGTGCTTTTTTTCCACTCAGGATGCTGGGGGGCCAGCTGCTTGAGCCGGTCCAGAGCAAAGAAGAACTGCACGTACATGGGCTGCTCGGACCACAGGGTGCCGTCGTTGTCGAAGGTTGCGATGCGCTCGGCCGGGGCCACGTAGCCGGGCCCGCCCTGCTGCGTCACCTTGTCCACAAAGGAGATAATGGCCTGCTTGGCCGCGCCGTCGTGCCAGGAGGGCAAAGGATCGCCGGAAGCCTGGGCGGAAAGGGCCAGGCATACCAGGGCCAGAAGGGTTAGCGCGGTCACACCCAAAAAGCGTCTGGTTTTCATTCGTATCCTCCGTGGGGACGCCATGCGTATCCTAATGGATGAACTGCGTATTGAATCCCGCGAAAACCTGTCAATCGGGCCAACTAGGCCCTCGGTCGATCACCGACACCTGGGGCTCCAGGAACAGGTTAGTTACGGTTTCGTACATTTTATGACCTTGACCAGGCCCAATCCCAGGGGCACGCTGGGATCACCGTTTTCTAAGTCGTGAACCCAATTGGGACCCGAGCGCAAGTAAGGCCCGTCGCGCAACCGTTAAAAACCAAGGGGCTGGAATCCACCGACATCCAAATTGTCGCGGTCGTCCCGCCTCGCGATGCTGGCCTACCAGGTGAGCAAATAGCCATATGGAAAGTGGTGTGACTCGGAGTTAGAAAGGAGGTTGGCAATGCCGCCCGACCATTTCCCAGAGCCCAACTCGTCCTGGGTGGCAGTGGGGGGCCTGAGCTGGGCCCGATACCCAGGTCCACCTTCGAGGTGCTGGTGTTAAACAAATCCCAAAAGCCGCTGGCCGGGGACATGGAATTATATGCGGGCGAGATCAGCGTGGTGGAAAAGTATAGCGAGCCCAAGGTAATTTTCCCGAGCCCCCAGTCGGGCGTGTTTTCTATTGCCCGGATCACCCCCCGCTGAACAAGCTCGCCGTGGAGGTCGAGGACTTGGCGAAATACCCCTTTGCCACAGTTTAACTCCCTCTCGTACAACCAGTTTCCTATAAAAAGCCTTTGCCTAAAGTTAGGCTACCCGCACCACAAATTATTTTAATCAATTTTTGACCCCAACGTAAGCTCTATGAATTTTTTTTGATATGGTAACAAAGCGCCAACGTTCCTAACCACTAGCGCAAGGTTATCTGGTTCAAAAAGGTGTGATAAGGGGAGTAAAGACAGTTCAGTTTGGTCGACACCTTCCAAATCCTTTTGCAGGACGGTGATATGGATGCCAAGGCCGTTTTTTACATATTGCATGGCTAGGTCAATACTAGATGCTTCCATGGCTATTCTGGAATCTAGACCCGCTGCGTACAGCTCTTTATCTAAAAAATTGCGAGAAGTGTACTGTAAATTTTTTGGATAAGAAATGATCGGGTATTTAGCAATTTTTTCAAGAGTAATGGATTTTGGTTCTAGCTTTGCGAGCGGATGCCCGATTGGTGTCATCAAAAAACCATCAACGGCC
Source organism: Deltaproteobacteria bacterium (assembly GCA_020444205.1). Classification (GTDB taxonomy): domain Bacteria; phylum Desulfobacterota; class Desulfarculia; order Desulfarculales; family Desulfarculaceae; genus Desulfoferula. Next base: position 3,344 of record JAHLLJ010000002.1, read on the forward strand.
TTCCATCTAAATACCGACAAATTCTTTGGGCAAATCGATTCTAATACAGCGCCTATATCTATGATGCCTTGATCCAACAAATCGAGCACAACCTTAGGTGCTCTATCGTATATTGTCAATTCAACTAAAGGATAGCCTTGCTTATAATCATCAAGCTTTTCACTTAATATTGTGCGCAACAAATTGTAAGGGGACCCCAATTTTAATGGGCCTCTAAACGAATTTTTCGACGCCCTGATTTCGCCAAGCACCTGTTCATAGCCTTTAATTGTATTTTCCGCAAAAGCAAAGAGCCTTTCTCCGGGATAGGTTAACTTGATTCTGCGATGTATGGGCCTTTCAAACAGTTGGCAATCGATTTCTTTCTCAAGGAAATTCATCTGCTGACTTATCGCAGATTGTGTGCGAAAGACCGCTTCCGCAGCCTTGGTAAAGCTGCCATAAATCACTACGTTGTAGAAACTATGTATTTTCTGCCACTCCATTTGTCTCCTCAGCTCCTTATGGGTCTTCTCCGCATTCTTTCTTTTTCAAAGCAGACGTGCAATATCCCATATCTATAAGGACCTTAAATTGCGCATATAATATACAATACCATAATATGAGCTAATCCAACAAATTAAATTAATTAATTTGACCGTTGGCCTTGAAGTATGTTGGAATTTTTATACAAAAACAGCAATGCGCATCCAGTATCCATCGCTTTAGCCAATCGACCCAAATGGCTTTTACTTCTAGCAATGCGACGCAGGGTTAAGAGTTGCAGATTAAAGCTCAAGAATAATGCACAGGTGCAATGCTGTTTATGGAACATATCAGTAAAACGTCAACAACAGGGGTCGTTGATTATGTCTGATGTAACTAAGCAATTTTCCATGAAAAACAAGGTTAGCCTGGTAACCGGCGGCGGCCGGGGCATTGGCTTGGGTGTCGCGGAGGTTCTGGCGGACGCGGGCTCTGATCTGGTTTTGGTCGCACGGAGTGAGGCTCAGCTTAAAGACGCGGCCGGAATGATTGAAAAGCGCTACGGTCAAAAGGTGGACATCGTATGCGCCGATCTCAGCAAGGTTGGCGACTATGGTGACATAGTGGAGATGGCGTTGAGCCGGTTCGGCCGGTTGGATGTGCTCGTCAACAATGCGGGCTCCAACGTTCGTAAGCCTTTTTTGGAATTTGAGGTTGAAGATTTCGAAAGAGTGATGTCCATTCAGCTGCGTGGGGCCTATTTCATGGCCCAAGCCGCGGCCCGCCACATGGCTCAAGCCGGTGCCGGCAAAATCATTAATTTGGCCTCTTTGTCCAGCAAATTGGCATTTCCAAACATTTCGGCCTATGGCGCGGCAAAAGGCGGAATATTATCTCTGACCAAAGCCATGGCCTTGGAATTGGCTCCCAAAAACATCAACGTAAACGCCATTGCCCCGGGTTATGTGCGCACCAGCATGACCGAAGCCGCTTTCGCCAACCCCGACGGCAAGGCATGGATGCTGTCGCGTACGCCGCTTAAGCGTTTTGGAACGCCTGAAGATGTTGGCTACGCAGCCTTGTACCTTGCTTGCCCGGCCTCCGACTGGGTCACCGGTGAGGTTATGTTTGTCGATGGAGGATGGACGGCAGCATAGCCGGGTTTGGTTCTTGATGCCGGGTTCCAGTGGCGAAGGCTAGGTTGGTTTTTCATTTGAGGCAAGCGCTTTTAATGCCTTCAGGGGAGCTTCCCCTGCATAAGACAGGAAAGGATTTGGGATCATGACAGTTGGCGATAGATTGGCGGAGTTGCTTGCGCAGAGCGGGGTCGAACACGTTTTCGGCGTTCCTGGAGGCCAGACACTGCCTTTTTATGAGGGCATACGAAAAAGTGGCGGCACCATTAGTCACGTTTTGATGCGTGACGAGCGCAGCGCCGGTTTCGCAGCCGATGCCTATGCCCGGCTCACCGGTAAGGTGGGTGTGTGCGACGCCACCGTAGGGCCCGGCGCCACCAACTTGCTTAGCCCCTTGGCGGAGGCGTATTGTTCCTCTGTGCCGCTTTTGGCCATTGTCTCCGACATCTCTCGGGGCTGGGAATACCGCCGGGTGCGAGGCAATGCCTCTCAGGCCATGCAACAGTTGGAAATGTTCAAGCCGGTGTCCAAGTGGCAGGTGACCCTTTCCCAGCCTCGCTCCCTGGAAAATGTGGTCGACCAGGCCCTGCGCGTGGCGGTGACCGGGCGTCCCGGGCCGGTGGTGATCGCCCTGCCGGACGATGCGGGAGATATGGAGTTCGAGTGGAAGCGCCAGGTGAAACCCAGCGCCATCTATCCCCGCCACCGTAGCGCCCCGGATCCAGCCCAAGTCCAAGAAGCTTGCCAAGCCCTTCTCAAGGCCAAGAAACCCGCACTATTGGTGGGCGGCGGAGCATTCACCTCCCACGCTGATGCCGAAGTGGCCCAATTGGCCCGGAAAATGGGGATTCCGGTAGTGACCACCATTACCGCCAAAGGCATCATGGCCGATACCGATCCCCTGATGTTTGGGGTAGCCGGAACCATGGGCAATCCCAAGGCCAACGAGATTATCTCCCAGGCGGATTTGGTGTTTTTCGTCGGCTGCAAGGCGGGCCAGATGGCCACCTTTGGCTATGATCGCCCCGTACCTGGGGTGGTTACCATTCACTTGGACATCGACGCCGAAGAAATCGGGCGCAACTTCACCGACAGCATCCCCCTGGTGTGCGATGCCCGCCTTGGCGTGAGCAGCATACTAACCGCGTTGGAAGGCGAAAGCTTTTCCTACCAGTGGGAGTTGGATGCCTTCCGCCAGGAGTGCCAAAAGTGGTACGACGAGGCCACCAATGTTCCGCATAAACCGGGGGAGCCTCTGAGCGCTCCGGTGATCACCGGGATCATTGACCAGGCGATGCAGCCCGGCGACTTGGCCGTCTGCGATGCCAGCCTGCCCTCCGGCTGGGCGGCCGTGTATGTGCGCCTTAAAGAGGCGGGTCGTAACTATCTGGCTCCCCGCGGCTTGGCCGGTTTGGGATGGGGCGCTCCTGCGGCCATAGGCGCGGCCCTGGCGCGGCCTGACGCCAAACGTATTTTCCTGTTCGCGGGTGATGGCGGCTACTCCTTCTCCATGCAGGAGATGGAGGTCATGGTGCGGCTAAAATTGCCCGTGATCACCTGCCTGTACAACAATTGCATTCTCGGCTGGATTAAGCATCTGCAAAAATCCCGCTACGATGGAAACTATATTTCCTCAGAATACAGTGACATCGATTTTGCAACCGTCGCCAAGGGCTTCGGGGCCCGTGGCTACACCGTGAAGACTCTGGACGAACTCAAGGAAGCCTTGGAAATGGAGCGTGAGCCTGACGGGCCTTGCCTCATAAACATGTCCACTGACGAGTGGGAGACACCGGTGCTACGTCCGGTTTCCGGGGAATCCGCCTACTAGGCCGAGAAACCAGGCCATCAGTACCGGTCCAGGCGGGAGCCGGTATTGATGGCCGCATTTAACAGGCGAGACTCACCGGCCAGGAGAGTTTTAGTCAATACAGCCTCCCTGAGCCTCCTGTCCTGGAGGGCAGGTGCCCCGTACCCCTTGCGCCGGGTATGCTAATTCTTCCCGGCGATGCCGATGGCGCGGCTGATTTGCCATATCTTTGGCCCATTGGCCAATAGTATCCCCGCGTTAAAAAGCTTGGCCATGATCTGCCCGACCAAACAGCATGGTCTGGCCGTCGTCACCCTTCCTATTCACTCCCCAAAATCCTAACTTGGAACCTGAACCTACCTTAGGGTAGTCAGACAACGACATACAAAGATTTGTTGGTTCGCTGCGCTGCCTTCGCCAAAAATCACACCCATTTTAGGTAAATAGCCATTTTGACGCCTAAATGATGTTCCATATATCGGAACAAGTTTCGTATCGTAGAAAAAATTTACATTTTTGGGTTGACATGTGAAAAGTGTGGCTAGTAATTTATATAAAACGCTATTCCACAATTTGGAACGACAATGATCAAGGACCAAAGCAAGTTTTTTTGGGGTTGCAGGGAGGGCAGTCTATGAAATCCCTAGGCAAAGCTCTCGCGGTGATGGATTTGCTGGTCAGCAAAAACGAGGAAATGAGCGTTACAGAAATTTCCAAAGCCCTGGAAATGCCTAAGGGGACGGTCCATCGCATCTTGGCCTCTTTGGTGCGATACAAATACGCGCGCCAGGATCAGGAAACCAAGAAGTATGGTCTGGGAATCCGCTTTTACATGATGCAATCGCCCTTGGACCGCTTCAAGGCCTTGCGCGCGGTGATGACTCCACTGATGCGCGAGCTTTATTTGAAGTGCAAGGAAACTGTAAGCGCCGCTTCGCTGGTGGAAGATGAAATCGAGTATATCGAGCGTTTTGAATCGGAAATGCTCCTCAGGGTTTCCATTCGGGTGGGTACACGTTTCCCGGCCCACTGCACCGCCACCGGCAAAGTTTTACTCGCGTCTCTGTCCGATGATGAATTGACCCAACTCTATAGGGGCCGGGGCCGTCTGAAAAAATGCACCGAAACCTCCATCACATCCATGCGCGAGTTGAAAAAGGCCTTGGAAAAGGCCCGTGAGCAGGGCTTTGCCCGCGACAGCGAAGAGACACTTATCGGGGTCAACTGCATGGCCTCCCCCATATACAACCTCAAGGGCGAGGTGGTCGCTGCCATCAGCATCTCCGGTCCCAGAGAGCGCATGACGCCTGAAAAGGTGGCGGAGTTAATGCCTCTTTTGCAGGAAACCACCTCAAAAATTTCCCAGGAACTAGGGGCGCCTGATACCAATGCGGCCCCCTGCGCAAAACCCGCCCACTCGGCCAAAGCTGAGTAAAGAAAAGTCAATCATGGAGGAAATCGTGGTCAAGAAAGTCGGATTCGTGGGCTTGGGCATCATGGGGTTGCCCATGGCGGGCAACCTGCTCAAAGCCGGTTTTGAGCTGTGCGTCAACGACGTAGTGCCCACGGCGGTGGAACAGGCCGTGGCTCAGGGAGCGGTCGCCGCCGCCAGCCCCAAAGACGTGGCCCAAAATTCTGAAGTGATAATCACCATGCTGCCCAGCGAGGCCATCGCGGAGCAGGTGATCCTGGGTCCCGACGGCCTCATCGAAGGCATGGCGCCCGGATCGGTGGTGGTGGATATGAGCACCATCAGCCCCAGCGGTGCCCAGAAAATCGCCGCGGCTCTCAAGGAAAAAGGGCTGGACATGGTAGACGCTCCGGTGAGTGGCGGCGACGTGGGCGCCAAGGAAGCCACCCTGTCGATCATGGCCGGGGGAGACGAGGCCGCCTTTGAGAAGGTGCTCCCCTTGCTGGAGAAGATGGGCAAGAACGTAAACCTGGTGGGCGGCAACGGCGCCGGACAGGTTTCCAAGGCCTGCAACCAGATCGTGGTGGGGCTGGCCATCGCCGCGGTGTCAGAGGCTCTGGTATTTGCCAAGAAAAACGGCGTGGACCCGGCCAAGGTGCGCAACGCTCTGCTGGGCGGTTTTGCCCAGAGCCGCGTGTTGGAGCTGCACGGCCAGCGCATGCTGGATCGCAACTTCGCCCCGGGCGGCAAGGTGCATCTGCACAAGAAGGACACCGAGATCGCGGTGGAGGCGGCCAAGCAGTTGGGCATCTACCTGCCCTGCAACGCCTTGCTGTCCCAGCTGTGGAACTCGGTCACCGCCATGGGCGGCTCGGAGTGGGACCACTCGTCCATAGTCAAGTGCATCGAGATGCTCTCCAACACCGAGGTAACCCCCGGCTAGGGCCAAGGCCCGGCTGGGAGGAAAGCGAGAGCCGTCGATGGGCTCGGATACCAAGCAAAAGAGCCGCAAGGCCCGGGAAGATTGGATCCAGATCGACACTCTGTGCTGCGGCACCGGGTGGGACGAAGCGGATCTCAAGGCGCCTCACATTTTAATCGAGGACGCCTTCGGTGAGAGCCATCCCGGCAGTGTGCATCTGCGCGAACTGTCCGAAGAGGCCAAGCTGGGGGTGTATCAGAGCGGGGGCAGGCCGGCCAACTTCCACGGCACCGACATCTGCGACGGGTGGGCCATGCTGCACGACGGCATGAACTACATCCTGCCCGCCCGCGAGGTGTACTGCGATCTATTCGAAGCCCACGCCAGGGTCATCCCCTGGGACGGTGTGCTGGCCGTCTCCAGCTGCGACAAGGTGATCCCGGCCCATCTCATGGCTCTCATGCGCCTGGACATCCCCGGCTTGCACATGCCCGGCGGCAGCAACCGCATGGGCCCGGACATGAGCCATAGCGTGTTCACCGGCAGCGAGGCCACGCGCATGCGCCAGGGCCAAGACGTTGCCCACAGCATTCGTAACTACAAGCTCAGCGGCTGTCCGGGCATGGGCGGAGCCTGTCAGTTTATGGGCACCGCCAGCACCATGCAGTGCATGGCCGAGGCCCTGGGCATGACCTTGCCCGGAGCCGCGCTTTGCCCGGCCTCTTTGCAGGACATAAGACGCCTGTCCCGTCAGGCGGGGCGCCAGGCCATGCTCCTGGCCCAAAAAAGGCTTAAGCCCTCGGACATTATGACCGAGGCGGCCTTTGCCAACGCCGTCAAAGTGCATGCGGCCATATCCGGCTCCACCAACGCTCTGATCCACTTGCCGGCCATAGCCCACGAGGGAGACCTCAGTGTGGCGCCCGAGTTGTTTGACCTGGCCAACCAGAGTGTTCCCCTGCTCATGGACATTCAGCCATCTGGCAAATACTTGAGCGAGTTGGCCTGGTACGCCGGAGGCATTCCCAGGGTGCAGTGGAACCTCAGGGAGATGCTGGATCTGGATGTCATGACCGTAACCGGCAAGACCCTGGGTGAGAACCTGGAGCAGCTCTGGCAAGAGGGCTTTTTTGAACGTGGGGCCGGCTATTTGGCCAACTACAAGCTCACCCCCGAAGAGGTGATCAAATCCCCGGACAAGGCTAAGGGAACCGGCTCCATCGCGGTGCTAAAGGGCAACTTGGCCCCCGAGGGCTCGGTGATCAAATTCGCGGCCATGCCCCAGGACATGCTGGTGCACCAGGGCCCGGCCCAGGTCTTCGACCGGGAGGAAGAGGCCCTGGCCGCCTGCCTGCAGGGGCGCATCAAGCCGGAGTCGGTGGTGGTGATCCGTTGCGAAGGGCCCCGGGGCAGTGGAATGCCCGAGATGCTGGCCACCACCGAGGCGTTGGTGAGCATCCCCGAGTTGAGCAAGGTGGCCTTGGTCACCGACGGACGCTTCAGCGGAGCCACCCGTGGGCCCTGCCTGGGGCACGTTTCTCCCGAGGCGGTGGTTGGAGGACCCATCGCCTTGGTGCAGGACGGCGACTTGGTGCGCATCGACATACCGGGACGCCGGGTGGACCTGGTGGGAGTCCAGGGGGAGCCGGTTTCGCCAGAGCAGGCGCAGGCAGCCCTGGACCAGCGGCGTAAAACCTGGCAGGCGCCGCAGCGCCAACAGCCCCGCGGGCTTTTGCGCCGCTACTCCCAAGGGGCCGCCTCGGCTATGCGCGGTGCCTTCATGGAGGATTGATTTTCAAGGTCCGGCGGCGCGGCGGGGGGCGCGGCGTGAGGACCTTTTCAAGGCAATAGGGAAGATCTTTGGCCGTCGGCTCAAACTAAACGGCATTGGGTGTTACGCAGGAGCCGGGCCGCAATTCGTATCGAATCTAAGGAGGAGGATTTTGATGAAACGGTATTTGGTCATGACACTTCTGGCCGGACTCTGCGCCTTGGCCTTGGCCGGCACGGCGCCTGCGGCCCCGCCCGCCGATGTAGGCTGGGAGTTCCCCCTTTCCGGCCCCTACGGCTTTTATGCCGAGGAAATGAAGCGCGGCGTTGACATGGCCGTGGAAGAGTGGAACGCAAAGGGCGGCGTGCTGGGCAAGCCGGTCAAGGTGCTCGTCCGCGATTCCGAGCTCAAGGCCGACGTGGCCCTGCGCCGGATGAAGGAATTCGTGGACAGCGGCGTTCCGATCATCGGCGGCAACCTGGGCGGTGGCATCTCCATGGTCATCAACCAGTGGGCCAACAAGAACAAGGTTCTGTACATGTCCACCTGCCACAACAGCCTGGGCCAAGGCCCTGACTGGGGCTACTATGGCTTCACCACGGGCATCAAGTCCTACATGACCGGCGCGGCCCTGGCCGACTTCGCCTTTGAAAAGCTGGGTAAGAAGTGGATGGTCATCGCGGCCGACTACCGCTGGGGTCACGACCAAGTGGCGGCCTTCTTGGTAAAGAGCAAGAAGGCCGGCGGCGAGTTCGTGGGCGCCATCTACACTCCCATCGGCACCCGCGACTTCTCGGCCTACGTTCCCCAGATCCTGGCCAAGAAGCCCGACTTCCTGGTGCTTTCGGTGTTCGGCTCCGACTTGGTCGCGGCCATCAAGCAGTTCGGCGAGTTGGGCCTGAGCCAGCGTATCAAGTTGGCCCTTCCCAAGACCGCCATGCCCATCATGAAGGAGTGCGGCTCCGCCTATAACGAGAACGTCTACGGCGCGGTGACCTGGTACTGGACCCTGTACAAGAAGTACCCCAAGGCTAAGCCCTTTGTGGACGCCTACATGAAGAAGTTCAACCGTCCGCCCGATGCCGACACCGACAGCGGCTACGTGGGCGCGCAGACTTTGTTCATGGCCATGGAAAAGGCCGGCACCCGCACCGACCTGGATAAGATCATCCCCGCTCTGGAAAACCTGAAGTGGGACCTGAACCAGGGCCCCGAGCACTTCCGTAAGTGCGACCACGTGCGCACCCAGACCGTGGTTATCTTGCAGGGTCGCGGCGCCAAGGCCGAAGGATGGGATCTGGCCACGGTTATTGCCGAGGTTCCCCCGGACAAGACCATGCTGCCTTGCGACGTGGACCGCGCCGACAGCGTATACGGCCCCATCCGGAACGATTTGCCGGGTAAATAGAAACCCCATATCCGGCCGCGGCGACCGTTCTTGGCCGCCGCGGCTGATTTTAAAAATGAGGGCGTGATGGAACTGAGTTGGGAAATCATCCTAATGCAAGTGATCATGGGGCTGGCCCTGGGAGCTATCTATGTTCTGCTGGCCAGCGGACTGTCCATAATCTTCGGATTGCTGGACGTTCTCAACTTTGCCCATGGCACCTTCTACATGCTGGGGGCCTACGCGACCTTCGTGGCCATATCCCTGTGTGGCAATTTTTGGGTGGGTATCATCGCGGCGGTGGTCATAGTGTCGCTTATCGGGGCGCTTTTTGAAACCACGCTGCTCAAGCGGCTATACGGCACCGATCAGATTTATCCCCTGCTGTTGTGCTTCGGCCTTAGCATCTTCCTGCCCGACATTATCAAGATGCTCTTCGGCCTGGTGGGCAAGGTGGTGGACTACCCCTCCATGCTCCAGGGCGCGAGCTTCGTGGGCAACCTGATCCTGCCCAAGTACCGCATCTTCCTGGTGGTGCTCATGGCGGTGGTCCTGCTGTGTCTGTACCTGTTCATGAAAAGGACCAGCATCGGCATGATCATCCGGGCCGCCACCCGCGACCGCTTGATGGTCAACTGTTTGGGCATCAACGTATCGCGGGTTTGGACCGTGGGCTTCATGCTGGGCGTGGGCCTGGCCGCCCTGGCCGGGGCGGTGGCTGCTCCCATGGTGCAGACCATCCCCAATATGGGCGAGGAAATGACCATCGAGGCCTTTGTGGTGGTGGTTATCGGCGGGCTGGGCAGCCTGGGAGGCGCCGCCTTGGGCGGCCTGATTCTGGGGCAGGTGGTGAGCTTCGTCTCCCTGCTGGCCCCTGACTGGTCCAACGTATCCATTTTCTTGACCATGGCCCTGATCCTAGTGCTGAGGCCCCGGGGGCTGTTTGGCGAGGAAGGCCGGGATTAGACCAATGAGCGCTAATAAAAAGACAAAGCAAGCAGAGGTTTACAAACCTTACAATTGGCAGACCGTGGTGGAGTTCCGGGCCATGTGGGTGTTGTTGGCCCTGGGCGTGATACTGCCCTTCGTGGTCTCCAAACCCCTGGCCACGGAGATAATGGTCTACGCCCTGTTCGCCCTGGGCTTCAATTTGCTCCTGGGCCATACGGGCATGATCTCTTTCGGCCATGCCGGCTATTTGGGAGTGGGCTCCTATGCCGGGGCCATGGTGGTGTTCTACGCTGGGGCCGGCGTATGGGTGTCGCTGTTGGCGGCCATGGCCGGCGGTGCCCTGACGGCGGCCGTGGTGGGCTTGTTGGCCGTAAAGCGCAAGGGCGCCTACTTCGCCATGATCTCCTTGGCTATCGCCCAAATGCTTTACTTCCTGGCCCTCTCACCCTTCAAGCGCTGGACCGAGGGCGAGGACAGCCTCAAGCTGCCCCCCCTGTCCATCGATTTCCCCATCCATCTGAATCTCTCTGATCAGATGCAGCTCTACTACTTCGTCTTCGTCATCGTGGCCCTGGCGGTGCTGGCCCAGTGGCGCCTGCTCAGCTCGCCTTTTGGTCATGCTCTAAAGGGGATCAGGGAAAACGAAGATCGGGTCAGGGCCTGCGGATTCAATATCACCCGCATCAAGTTCCTCTCGATCGTCTACTCAGGCATGTTTTCCGGCCTGGCCGGCGGCCTGCTGGCCATTTACCTGGGCGCGGCCTCGGTGACCACTCTGTTCTGGCTGACCTCGGGCACGGTGGTCATGCAGACGGTTTTGGGCGGTACCCACACCTTTATGGGGCCCTTTATCGGCACAGCGGTGTTCTTGTACCTGCGCAACAACATCAGCAACTACACCGACCGCTGGGAGATGTGGGTGGGGGCCATGTTCATGGCTTTGATACTGCTTTTCCCAGAGGGCATATGGGGAACCATCGTGCAGAAGATCGGCGAACGCCGCCGCCCTTCGGAGTCTTGAGATAGGGGCCAGTAATGCTTTTACAAACCAAAGGCGTATGTAAATATTTCGGCGGCCTGAAGGCGGTGGACCAGGTGGACTTTTCCATCGAGCAGGGCATGCTTAAGTCCATCATCGGGCCCAATGGCGCCGGTAAGACCACCTTTTTCAACCTGGTTTCAGGGCTGTATATGCCCACCCACGGTCAGGTGATCTTTCAGGGAGAGGATGTTTCCCAATCCTCCATGAATCAGCGCTCGCAGCTGGGGATAACCAAGACCTATCAGATAACCAGCATTTTCCCTCGACTCAGCGTGTTTGAGAACGTGCGTCTGGCGGCCCAGTCGCGGGTGAGCATGTTTAACTCCTGGCGCAAGGCCTATGGCTATGCGGCCATGAACCGGCGGACCATGGAGATTCTGGAGCATGTGGGTCTGGCGGATAAGCAGGCCCGCACCGCCTCGGAGCTGAGCCACGGGGAAAAGCGCTACCTGGAGATAGGTATCGCCTTGGCCACCGAGCCCCGGCTTCTGCTTCTGGACGAGCCCACCGCGGGCATGAGCCCGGCGGAGACCGTGGAAGCGACTCATTTGATCCGCAAGCTGTCCAACGAGTTGAAGCTGACCATCATCTTAATCGAGCACGACATCAGCGTGGTGATGGGAATATCCGACGAGGTGATGGTGTTGCACGAGGGCAAGAAGCTCGCCGAGGACACGCCGAAGAAGATCAGTGCCAACGAAACGGTGCAAAACGTCTATCTGGGAAAAGAGGCCTAGCCATGCTCAAGGTAGAAAACATCAATACCTTCTATGGCAGCAGCCACATCCTGCACGGAGTCTCTCTGGAAGTGCATCCCGGAGAAGTGGTGGTGCTCTTTGGACGCAACGGGGTGGGTAAAACCACCACCCTCAAGTCCATCATGGGCATCCAGCCGCCCAAGAACGGCCGCATCATCTACAAGGGCGAGGACATCACCGGCAATGAGCCTTACCTCAACGTGCGCAAGGGCCTTGCTCTTATACCCGAAGACCGGCGGGTAATCCCCAACCTCACGGTGGAGGAGAACCTGCAGCTGGGCATCCTGCACAAGAAGAAGCAGTTGAACGTATCCGAGCAGTTCGACATGGTGTTCGACTACTTCCCCAAGCTCAAGCAGAGGATAAAGCAGCTGGGAGGCAGCCTGTCAGGCGGTGAGCAGCAGATGCTCACCATAGCCCGGGGGCTCATCTCCAACCCCGAGCTGATGATGATCGACGAGCCCACCGAGGGGCTGGCGCCCTTGATCGTGGAGGAGATCGCCGAGATTCTGCGCCGCCTGCAACGCCATGGGGCCACCATCTTATTGGTGGAGCAGAACTACGAGCTGACCATATCCCTGAGCGAAAATCTCAGGGCCTATGTGCTGGAAAAAGGCCAGGTGAAGCTGAGCGGCACCCCCGCCGAGCTTCGGGCCTGCCAGGAGGACGTGGAAGCCTGCCTGGGCGTGAAGCTCTAGGCAGTCCAGGACGGAACCTTGTTTGATCCTGCCCCAGGGAGACGGCACACCCCAAGCCGACTTGTTGGAACAGAAAACACCCCCAACACGAAACAGCCACTGGGTTAAAGGGAAACAGGGGAGAACGAGCAATGAAACTAACGCTTCTTACCGAGAACAACAGCCTGTTCTGCAAGTTCTACTTCGCCGAGCACGGCTTCAGCGCATTCATAGAGGACGAGGGCAAGACCATCCTCTATGATACGGGCTATTCCAACGCCTTTATCATCAACGCCGAGAAGATGGGCTTCGACCTCACGGCCATCGATATGCTGATCCTGTCCCACGGGCACTACGATCACACCGGCGGCCTCAAACACCTCATCGACTACTACAAGGCCAAGAAAGTAACTCGCAAGCCCGTCCTCAAGTTCACCAGCGAGGTGCTGCTTTTGCCCAAGTACAACTTTGAGATCGAGGAAGATCAGGGCACCGACGTGACCATGGAGACCCTGGAGCAGTTCTTCGACATCCAGATGAGCCAGGAGGTGGAGAAGCTCACCTCGCGGCTCTACTACCTGGGCAAGGTTCCCCGGGCCAACGACTTTGAGTGCCGCATCCCCCAAGTGGCCAAGAAGAAAGTGGACGGCGAGTGGGTGGAAGACCTGGTGGACGAGGACACCCAGCTGGCCTATCTGCACGCTAACAACGAGGTGAGTGTGATCACCGGCTGCTCCCACAACGGCATCTGCAACATCATGGCCTACGCCAAAAAGGTTACCGGGGCGGACCGAATAAACACCGCTATCGGTGGATTGCATTTACAGGCTCCTCCCGACTGGCTGATGCAGGCCACCAAGGACTTCGTGAAGGAGGAGGGCATCCGGACCTTTTACGCATGCCACTGCTGCGACTTCAAGTCACGCATCGCCCTGGCCGGCGTTTCCAACGTGGAAGAGGCCGGCGTTGGTTTGGAGTTGAACTGGGAGTGAGATAAAAAGCGCCGCCCGCCTCGGCGGGCGGCAGCACGTGGATCGTAAGGCCATAAGGTCAGCATTAAGGAGTAAACGTGGCGGCCATCGACAAATACGAACCAGGAACCTCGCACTTTCTCTTGGGCAACGAGGCTATCGCCCGCGGCGCCTTGGAGCGGGGAGTGAATTTCGTCACCGGCTACCCGGGCACGCCTTCTTCGGAGATCGTGCCCGCTTTGGCCCAGTGCGCTCAAAAGGGCAAGTTGCACGCGGAGTGGTCCACCAACGAGCTGGCCGCCGTGGAGGGGGCTGCCGCCGCGGCCACTGCCGGATTGCTGAGCCTGTCGGCCATGAAGAATGCGGGGCTCAGTCTAGCCCTGGATTTCATCACCCACCTGAGCTATACCGGCCTGGGGCCCAAGGGCGGGGCCTGCCTGATGGTAGTGTGCGACGACCCTCACGGCCACTCCAGCGGCGATGAAACCGATTCCCGCTGGCTGGCCCGCTTTGCCACCGCCCCCATGGTGGAGCCAATGACCGGGCAACAGGCCGTGGAGCTGGTCAAGTATGCCTTTGATATCTCCCAGAAGCACAGCGCCTTTGTCTTTTACCGGGGCTATACTCGTCTTTCCCACGCCAGCAATCCCATCACCATGGGTGAGCTGCCCCAGGATGCGCCCCAAGCCTCCTCGGACAACTCGGTTAGCCTGAACCCCTACCTGTCCATCGACAAGCACCAGGACCTGCTGGCCAAGATGGAGGCCATCCGGGCCGAGTTTGAGCAGTGCCCCTTCAACATCTACCAGGGGCCGGACCAGCCCGAGCTGGTGGTGGTGGCCTCCGGTGCGGGCCATTTGGCCGCGGCCGAAGCCCTGGAGACCTTGGGCCTGGAGGACCGCGTGGGCCTGCTGAGCCTGGCCACCATTTGGCCTTTGCCCATCGACTTCGTGATGGAGCACCTCAAAAACACCAGCCAGGTGCTGGTGCTGGAAGAGGTGGAGCCTTTCATGGAAGCGGTGGTGAAGGAGACCCTGGTGGATAACGGCCAGGGAGAGGTGGCGGTTTTCGGCAAGAACAGCGGGCACATTCCCATGGCCGGGGAGATGACCCCGGACCGCGCCATGAGCGCCCTGGCCCGTATTTTCGGCTTGGAGGCTCCGGCCCGGGACCAGGCTTATGAGCAAATCATCCGCCAGGAGGTGGAGCCCCTGGTGATCAGCCGGGGCCTGTCCTGGTGTGCCGGGTGCCCCCACCGGGCCAGCTTCTGGGCCCTGGGCAAGGCCATCAAGGCTGACGGCCGCGATGCCTACGTGACCGGCGAGATCGGCTGCTCCACCCTGGACGTTTTCCCCGAGGGCAAGGAGCAGATCAAGCTGCTGCACTCCATGGGCTCGGGCACCGGCACCGCGACCGGTCTGGGTCAGTTAAAGCCCTTCGGCTATGAGCAGCCGGTGGTGGCGGTGTGCGGCGACTCTTCCTTCTTCCACAGCAGCATCCCCCGCCTGATAAACGCGGTTTACAACCAGGCGGACATGCTGCAGATCATTCTGGACAACTCGGCCACGGCCATGACCGGATTCCAGCCCCATCCGGGCACCGGCAACACCGCTGAGAACGCCCCTGCCCCCGCCCTTGACGTGGCCCAGGTGTGCAACTCCATCGGCTGCGAGGTGACCATCGCCGATCCCTTTGACGTGCGCGGCACCACCAAGGTGATGCGCGAGCTCATGGGCAAGCAAGGGGTGCAGGTGCTGATCCTGCGGCGCACCTGCGAACTGGTGCGCATGAAGGCCGAAAAATCACACCCGTACCGCATCACCATCGACCAGGAGAAATGCAAGGGCACCGAGTGCGCCGTGTGCAGCCGCGACTTCCGCTGTCCGGCCCTGTACCTGGATCCGGTCACCGGCAAAACCGCCTTTAAGGAACAGATATGTTCCGGCTGCGGAGTTTGCGTGGAGATATGTCCCTTCAAGGCCATCAGCAAGCAGGAGAACAACTAATGCCGCTGACACCTGATCCCTACAACCTGATCATCTCCGGCATCGGCGGCCAAGGAAACATCCTGCTTTCGCGCCTGGTGGGGCGCCTGATGTTCCGCGCGGGCTACCAGGTGAGCATCGGTGAAACCTTTGGTGCGGCCCAGCGCGGCGGCGGGGTCTTCTCCGGGGTGCGCATTTCCAGTAAACGCCTCTACGGGCCCATTGTGCCCCAGGGCGCGGGCAGCATGATCATCAGCCTGGAGCCCTTGGAGGCCCTGCGCATGATCAGCCAGTACGGCAACCCCGGAGTCAAGGCCCTGGTCAACAGCGAGGGCATCCACCCGGTGGCGGTGCTGAGCCAAAAAGCCAGCTATCCCGGCGACGAGGCCATGAGCGAGGCCATCAATAAGGCCTCCGAAAAGGCCTGGCTGTTCAACGCCACCCGTATCGCCTTGGAGTTGAACGCGCCCATAGCCGTGAACATCGTCATGTTGGGAGGCCTGGTGGCCACTGGATCTCTCCCCTTGGACGAAAAGGAAGTGGCCGACGAGGTTAAGGCCTCGGTACCGCCCCACCTTGCCGAACTGAACCTCACCGCCTACCGCCGTGGCCTGGAGGCCGTGGCCGGCGCCTAGGCGCCGTACATCGAGAGGGAGGCAAATGGAACAGCGCAAGAAAATATCCGTGGTCGCCAACGACCTGTGCAGCGGATGCCGTAATTGCGAAGTCTGGTGCTCATTCGTGATGACCCAGCAGCAGGGCTTCCGCCCCGCGGAGGGCCGCATCCACGTGGAAACCGACCCCCAGGGGAAACTGAACGCTCCCCAGGTGGACTGCCGGGAAGAGTGTCCCCACAAGCAGGAGGGTGATCCCATCTGCGTGGAAATGTGCCCCACCGGCTGTCTTATCTACACCGACGATGACGACTTGGAGCAAAAGCGCGCCCAGTGGGAAGAGGCCCGCGAACAGCAACCTGTGTTCAAGCTTATTGTTCCTTGGAAATACCCCTACCCCTGGCGGCCCCTGAGGAGGGATGAGCTATGAGCATGCATGGATGGATGGGCCGCGTGCTGCGGGTGGACCTGGCCACCGGGCTCGTAACCAAAGAGGAATTAAACAAGGACAGGGCCCGTGATTTCATCGGCTGCCGGGGCCTGAGCGCCGCCTATCTATACGACGAGGTGGGGCCGGAGGTCGATCCCTTTGACCCGGGCAACAAGCTCATCTTTGCGACCGGCCCGCTGGAGGGCACCCCTATCGGCATGAGCCGTCTGGGCATTCTCACCAAACATCCCAACCGTTTCATGGGCGAGGGCAGCGCCGGGGGGCACTGGGGCGCGGAGCTCAAGTTCGCGGGCTATGACCTGCTCATCGTGGAGAACAAGGCCGATCGCCCGGTATGGGTGCTGATCGTTGACGACAAGGTGGAGATCCACGACGCGTCCCACCTGTGGGGCCGCAACACCCGCGAGAAAAATGCCATCATTCGCCAGGACACCGGCGTGGAAGGCATCCAGGTGGCTTCGGTGGGCATGGCCGGCGAGAACAGGGTTTTCGGGGCCAAGATCCAGTTCACCGTGGACCATTCCGGCGGCAAGGGCTGCGGCACCATCATGGGCGACAAGAACCTGGCCGCCATCGCGGTCAAGGGCTCGAACATGGTCACCGTGGCCGACGGCGAGGGCTTTCTTCAGGCCTACCGTAACTTCCGCAAGACCTTCGACCTGGCCACCACCCGCGACGCCTTTGTGCCTTCCTGGTCCTTCAACAGCGCCAACATGCTGCTGGAGCTGTTCAACGAGAACGGCTGGGTGCATGCCTACAATGCTCAGCGGGGCCTGTTCGAGCCTGGACTCAACGACGTGGACTACCTGGACAAGTACATAGTGCGTCCGGAGTCCGGGTTTTGCTGCCCCTATCCCGCCTGTGGCCGGCGCTACGAGATAAAGGAAGGTCCCTTTGCGGGAACCGCCGGAGACGAGCGCGAAGTGGGTTACGCCCAATCCGCGCCAATTTTGGGCATCCGCTCCTACCCCCACATCATCAAGTTCCGCGACATGGCCGCCGAGGCGGGCCTGGACGAAGACCACATCATGTACACCATCGCTTGGGCCATGGAGTGCTATGAGCGGGGGATCATCAATAAGACCGACACCGACGGCATTGAGCTGCGCTTTGGCAATGCCGAAGCCTTCATAACCATGATCAACAAGATCATCCGCCGCGAAGGTTTCGGCGACTTGCTGGCCGAGGGCGTGGCCGAGGCGGCCCGCCGGGTGGGCAAGGGATCCGAACGCTTCACCCTGTGCATCAAAGGCAAGGAGCTGGAGCGCATGCCCCAGCGCAACGGCTACCAGATGGCTCTGGGCCTGGCGGTCAGCGAGGGTGGACCGGACCACACCCGCTGGTACCCCCCGTATCCGCCCAACCCCAAGACCTTGCCCACGGACCTGGAGCTGCCTTTCGATCCCTTCAAGGCCTTCCAGACCCGCAACCCCGATGACAAGGGGCGTCTGGTGCGCTGGATGTACGACAGCCGGGCCATTGTGGAGAGCCTGCCCAGCTGCGTTTACATGATCCGGGGCACCCTCAGCGTGGACTTCCGCCCCTGGTTGGCCCTGTACAACACCTGCACCGGCGAGGGATGCGACTTGGAGCAGTTTATTGCCAAGGGCACGCGCATCGTCAATCTGGAGCGCTCCTACATCGTGCGAGAGGGCTTTAGGCGCAGCGACGACACCATCCCCCGGCGTATGCTGGAGGAGCCAGTGAAGGACCACAACATCCCGCCGGTGGGCGAGAACCTGGATATTATGCTGGACCAGTACTACGAGGTGCGCGGCTGGGACAAGGCCACCGCCATCCCCAAGGAGGAAACCCTGCGGGGACTGGGCCTGGATTCGGTGGCCGATGATTTACAGCGACGGGGGATATTCGCCGAGATCAAGGAGGGGGACGATGCCTAGCCAAGCCACCGAACCTATCCATGTCTATGTGAAGTACGTGGGCCGCATAGCGGTGATGACCGGACGGGTGCGCGAAACCCTGACCCTGGGACCGGCCGCCGACGCAGACCAATTGTTGGACGAGTTGGAGAAGCGCTACCCCGGCTTCAGGCAGGTGTTTGATCCGCCGGGGGGTATCTTCAATTTGACCACGGCCATCATCTGCCGGCGTTCGGGACAGCCCAGCTTCGGCATAGTTGATCCCAAGGAGCCGTTGAATCAAGGAGACATCCTGACCTTATGGTAGGCGGGATTTAAATCAAAGACACATCGCCTCCCCGGACGGGACAGATTCCGGGCGCGGCGTAAGGATCAAAAACCAACAAAGCCGGCGGCTTTGCAAAAGGAGGCCAGTTATGGGCGACAGCGTTGTCAAGTATGATGAAAGAGGAGTCATGGACGGCGGGACCATTGGTCTGCCTCGCGAGATGAACCGCGACATTTGGCTCAAGGAAGTCTTCCCCGAGTGGGGTTCC
Source organism: Deltaproteobacteria bacterium (assembly GCA_020444205.1). Taxonomy (GTDB): domain Bacteria; phylum Desulfobacterota; class Desulfarculia; order Desulfarculales; family Desulfarculaceae; genus Desulfoferula. The sequence goes on from JAHLLJ010000002.1 coordinate 22,111, forward strand.
TACCTCAACTACGAAATCGACAAGTTCGAGGTCAAGCCCGGCACCGGCGCCCTGTGGTACTTCGGGGCCATGTCCTGCGCCCTCAAGAGCCAGGAAGGCGCGGTGTTCTTGGTGGACAACTACGCCGGCCCCAGCCTTTTCACCGACTACAGCTACTGCGGTGTGTGCCGCACCAGCGGCGCGGAAAAGCTGTGGTGGATGCGCACCCACCCCATGGTCATCGATCCCTGGAAGTTCAAGCGCATCGATGCGGTGTGCATCACCCACCATCACCAGGACCACATGGACTTCTACACCATCAGCGCCGCCTTGCAGACTTCGGACTGCAAGTTCATCGCCCCGCCCGAGGCGGCCCGGCGCATGAAGGCCAACATGGGCGTACCCGAGGACAGGCTGATCGTGGCCGAAGTGGGCAAGAGCGTGCAGATCAAGGACATGAAGATCGACTTCGCGCCCAACTACGACATCATCGCCACCAAGACCGGCTTTGTGACCCCGGTGCCCTACGAGGAAGTGGCGGTGGCCTACATCTTCAACACCGAAGGCGGCAACTTCGCCTTCCTGGGCGACACCCTGTACCACAACGGCTACCGCATGGTGGGCGAGAAGTACAAGGTGGATGTGGTGTCCATGGCCATGGGCAACAACGCCCCCGGCTACACCGACAAGATGTCCCCCTGGGACCTGTGGCGGGTGGCCGAGGCCCTCAACGCCGAGGTTATCCTGCCCATGCACCACGACAACTGGGCCAACTGCTACGAGGATCCGCAGTACCTGGTGGACATCGTGGAGCGCAAGAACAAGGAGCCCCGCCATCACAAGATGCGCGTGGTGTCCATGCTGCCCGGCGGCCGCTACACCCATCCGGACGACCAGGACATGGGCCTATACTGCTATCCCGACAACCGTGAACTGATGAACTGGCGCAAGAGCAAGGAATACGGCCCTGACGCCGACTAAGCCCTTAGCCTAAATATCATCGGCCCCTCCGGGCGCGCCCCGCGCGCCCGGATACGGGCCGGGTATACCCGGAGCAAGCGGAGCTGCTCCAACATCCCGGCGCGGCCAATTGCCGCAACGGGGGAGGAATCTTCAGTGTTAGGCATTCGCATGCACGGCAGAGGCGGACAGGGAGCCGTGGTCGCCTCCAAAATATTGGCCAAGGCCTATTTCACGGAAGGACTGTACGTGCAGGCCTTCCCGGCCTTTGGCATGGAACGCCGCGGAGCGGCGGTGGCGGCATACGTTAGGGTGGACTCGTCCCCGGCCCTGGCCAGGGGGGAGATCGTCAACCCTGACGTGTGCGTGGTTTTAGACCCCAAACTCTTGGAGATGGTGGACGTAACCGCGGGCCTGGCCCCGGGCACCCCCATCGTGCTCAACTACGCCGAGGGCCAAGTTCCCCAGGACCTGGCCGAGCGCTTCACCCTGGCGCTAATCGACGCCAACCAAATAGCGGTCAACCACCGGTTGGGCTCGCGCCTGGCCCCGATCATCAACACCGTGGTGCTGGGAGCCTACCTAAAGGTGGTGCACGACCCGCCATTAAGGCCAGAAACCCTTTTCCAGACTATTGAAGAAGGCGTGCCCGCCAAAAAGCAGGAGAACGCCGCCGCCGCCCGTGAGGCTTATCAACGGGTCAGGGTTTTGGAGAAGAGCTGATGGCCAAGAAACAAATAGACTCGATCATGCAACTGCCGGTCATGCCGCTGACCATCGAGGACATGACCTGGAACAAGACCGGAACCTGGCGCCTGCTCACCCCGGTGCAGCAGGACAAGACGGCCCCCTGCCGGGCGGCCTGCCCCCTGGGCCAGCCGGTTCCTCAGATGATTCACCAGCTGGCCGAGGGCGACCCGGCCGCTGCTCTGGCCGCGCTGATGGTTTTTAACCCCATGCCTGGGGTCACCGGCCGCTTATGCTACCACCCCTGCCAGGCCAAATGCCTGCGCAAGGAGGTGGACCAGGGCATTGCCATTCAAAGCCTGGAGAAAAGCGCTTCCCAGGCCGAGGCGGGTCCGTCCCTGGAGCGCCGGGATGATACCGGCAAGCAGGTCGTGGTGTGCGGTTCCGGCCCGGCCGGGTTGGCCGCGGCCTATTTCCTGGGCCTGGCGGGCAACAGCGTAACCGTGCTGGAACCCGGCGAAGAGGCAGGAGGCTTCATCCGCCAGGCCAAGTCAGAGCAATTGCCTCCTCAGGTGTTGGCCAAGGAGATCGAGCGCCTGGCCCAAGCGGCTGGAGTGGAGATAAAAACCAAAGCCACCCCCAGCTCTTTGGCTGGCATTGACTTGGTGTTGGTGGACGCCAGTGCCCATGCCCCGGATTCCTCCGAAGCCGAGGTGGTAAGCGCCTTGGCTAACGGCGGCCCCGAGCCCATCCTGTTGCAAGCCGAAAAGCAGAGCGGCTTCAAGGTGGTGCAGGTGGCCCACGCCCTGGCTCTGGGCCGCGAGGCGGCCAACCGGGGACAGGAAGCCCTGGGGCTCCCGGCGGCGTTCACCCCGAGCGAGCTTGGGCCGCTGGCCACCCTTGAGGACATCAAGCTGGGCTTCTTCGCGCCAGCCCCGGCCTCGGAGACACCCCAGGAAGAGGCGTCCCGCTGCCTGTCATGTGGCACTTGTAACCTTTGCCAACAATGTGCTCTTTCCTGCCCCGATGCCTGCTGCAACTTGGACGAAGCGGGTGAGAGCATTGAGATAGATCTGTACCACTGCAAAGGCTGCGGAATCTGCTCCTATGAGTGCCCGCGCGGAGCATTGGTCATGGAGAACCAGCCATGAAAAAAGTGATCATGGGCACGGAAACAGCAGCTCTGGCCGCGGTTCTTGCCCGAGTACAGGTGGTGGCCGCCTATCCCATCACCCCCCAGACGGTTACCGTGGAGGAGCTGTCGGACTATATCGGCAAGGGAGAGCTGGACGCCGAGTTTATTACCGTGGAGTCGGAGCACTCGGCCATGGCCGCCTGCGTAGGGGCATCGGCCACCGGCTCGCGGGCCTACACCGCCACCTCCAGCCAGGGCCTGGCCCTGATGCACGAGATGCTGCACCACGCGGCGGGCGGCCGCCTGCCCATCGTGATGCTCAACGCCAACCGGGCTTTGAGTCCGCCCTGGAACCTGTATTGCGACCATACTGACAGCCTGTCCCAGCGCGACACCGGGTGGGTCCAGTATTACTGCTGCGACGTACAGGATGTCATGGACAGCACCTTCATCGCCTACCGCGTGGCCGAAAAGGTGATGCTGCCGGTAATGATCAACCTGGACGGCTTCTACCTCACCCACACCTCCGAGGTTATCGACGTACCCGAGCAGGAGGAAGTGGACCGCTTTCTGCCGCCCTATGACCCCGCGGACAAGGTGGAGGTGGATAACCCCTCCACCTACGGCTGTGTGTGCGGGGCCGACCTGTTCTCCTCGCTCAAGTACCGCCGCCAGATGGAGACCCTGGCCGTGGAGCAGGCCTGGCAAGAGGCTTCTGATGAGTTCGCCGCCCGCTTCGGCCGCTCCCACGACCCGGTGCAGGGCTACCGCCTGGAGGATGCCGAAGTGATCATCGTGACCATCGGCACTGCCGGAGGCGCGGCGCAACTTGCCGCCGACGCCCTGCGCGAACAGGGTGTGGCCGCGGGCAGTCTGAACCTGGCCATGGTGCGCCCCTTCCCCTCTCAGTCCTTCCGCCAGGCGGTGAGCGGGGCCAAGCACCTGGTGGTGCTGGACCGCGACGTGTCCTATGGCGGTGAGGGCATTGTGGCCCAGGAGATCAAGGGCTGCCTATACGGCCAAAGCCAGGCTCAGGTGCACGGCTTCATCGCCGGTGCCGGAGGCATGGACATAACCGAGGAACTCTTGGCCGACATGGCCCGCGAGGCCCTGAGCGGCCGGACTACGGGCCAGCAACTGGGCGACTCAATCTGGATCAAGGTGCTGCCGTGAATAGCGACAAGATACTGAAGCAGGAACTACTGGCGCCCGGACACATGGGCTGCCCCGGCTGCGGGGCCTCCTTGGTGATGCGTTACGTTTTGGAGGTGTTGGGCCCCCAGACCATGGTGGTCATGCCCGCCGGTTGCTGGCCCACCTTTGTTGGCCTCTACCCCAGCACCTGCCTGAGGGTGCCGGTGATGTCGGTGCCTTTCGCCACTACGGCCATGGCCGCCGCCGGAGTGCGCGCTTCCCTGGACCGCCAGGGCAAGGGCGACACCAACGTGCTGGCCTGGGCCGGTGACGGCGGGACCTTTGACATCGGCCTGCAGGCGCTCAGCGGCGCGGCCGAAAAGAACACCGACCTCATCTACGTATGCTACGACAACGAGGCCTACATGAACACAGGCATCCAGCGCTCCTCGGCCACCCCGCCGGGTTGCTGGACCACCACCACCCCGGCCTCGGCCCCCAAGGTGGAGCCCAAGAAAAACATCGTGGAGATCATGGCCGCCCACCGCATTCCCTACCTGGCCACCGCCTCGGTGGGTTATCCTCGCGACCTTATGGACAAGGTGAACAAGGCCAAAGGCCTCAAGGGCACCCGCTTCTTGCACATCCTGGCCTCTTGCCCCACCGGCTGGCGTCACGACACCCAGCTGACCATGGAAGTGGCTCGCAAGGCGGTTGAGTGCCGCGCCTTCCCCCTGTACGAGGTGTGGGACGGAGTGCGCTGGTCCCTGACTCCCATGGCCGCCAAGACCCCGGTTACCGACTACCTGAACATGCAGGGCCGCTTTAAGGCCATGAGCGAGCCCCGGCGCGAGGTGTTTCAGAAGTGGGTGGACGAGGACTGGGAGCGCCTGCAGGAAAAATGCGGCGACGCCCAGGCCTAGCGAAGAGGTAGAGCGATGGCTCAGCCCCAGGTCCTGATCATGGCCACCCTGGACACCAAGGACGAGGAGACCCTCTACGTCCGCGAGGTGCTCCAAGCGCAAGGCGTCAAGGCCCTGATCATCGACTGCGGCAGCCTGGGCACTCCACCGCCGGTGGCGGACATCACACGCCAGGAGGTGGCCCGCCGGGCCGGGGTGGAGCTGGCCGAGCTGGTGGCCACCAGGGACAAGGGCCACATCATCGCCACCATGGGCCGGGGGCTGGCCCTGTACGTAGAAGACATGTACAAGGCCGGTGAGCTGCAAGGGGTCATCGGCCTGGGGGGAGGCCAGGGCACGGCCATGGGCACCGGTGCCATGCAGTTGTTGCCCCTGGGCTTCCCCAAGGTAATGGCCACAACCCTGGCGGCGGGCAATATGCGCCCCTTCCTGGGCACCAAGGACATCGCGGTGTTTCCCTCGGTGGCCGACATCCTGGGCATGAACTTCATCCTGCGCCGCACCCTGTACAACGCGGCCCTGTGCCTGGCGGCCATGGTCAAGCAGCCCGCTCCCACCGGGCGCGCCCCCGGCGTGGTCATCGGGGCCACCGCCTTTGGGGTGGTCACCGCCGGGCTACTCAAGTTGCGCAAGCTTCTGGTGGGGCCCGAACTGGAAATGGCCTTTTTCCATGCCAACGGCATGGGCGGAGCGGCCATGGACGAGCTGGCCGCTCAAGACGCCTTTGACGCCATCCTGCACTGGTCCACCCACGAGATCACCGAGCGCATGGGCGGCGGCATTTTCCAGGCTCGGCCCGAGCATCTGGACGTGCTGGCTGAAAAAAGCCTCCCCTGCCTAGTGAGCATGGGCGCGGTGGACTACTTTTGCATGGGGCCTCATCTGGAGCTGGACGAAGAGTGGAAAAAGGGGCGCAATTACATTGTGCACAACCGCAACATCACCTTGGTGCGGGCCACGGCCGAGGAAATGGTGAGCGCGGCGGAGTTTCTGGCCGTCAAACTCAACAAAGCCTTGGGTCCGGTGAAAGTAATGGTGCCGCTAAAGGGTTTCTCCGAGCCCAATGCCAAGGGTAAGCAATTCTACGATCCCGAAGCGGACCGCCGCTTTCTGGAGGTTTTGGAGCGGCGGCTGGCCGGGCACATTGCTATCATTAAACACGACTATCATATAAACAGCGACGAGTTCGTGGCCGAGGCAGCCACGGAAATGCGGGCCATGCTGGCCGAGGCGGCCAAGGCCTGAAAAGAAAGGCGCATCGCCGATGAGCAATAAAGTCTATCCCATGAACACCGGCATGATCCGCCTGAACAAGGGCGTGTACATCACCGGCGGGCACGGATACGACCAGGACGTGGAAGTGCCCACCAACGCTTTTCTGGTGCTGGCCGACGGCAAGAAGGTGCTGGTGGACACCGGCATGTCCGAGACCAAAAAGGCCGACTGGCACCACCCCGGCTCCTACCAGCCCGAGGGGTATCGCATCGACCAGCGCCTGGCCGAGCTGGGGGTGAAGCCAGAGGAGATCGACGCGGTGATCTTTACCCACCTGCACTGGGATCATTGCGCCAACATGAAGATGTTCAGCAGCGCCGAGTTTTGGGTGCATTCCACCGAGCTGGCCTTTGCCCTGGACCCCCACGTGCTCTACTACAAATCCTACGAGTCGGAAAAGCTGGGGGTGGAGGCGCCCTTCAAGGGAGTGGAGTTCCACACCGTGGACGGCGAGTACCAGTTCAGCCCCAGCATCTCCATGTTTCCCACCCCGGGCCACTGCCCCGGGCACCAGTCAGTGGCCATCGAGACCGACGGCGGCACGGTGGTGGTGGCCGGCGACGCGGTGTTCGCCGACGAGAACATGGAGCCCGACCCCAAGCGGGGATTGAACTTCACCCCCATGGGCCGCTTTGTCAATGTATTCGATCTCTACGACAGCATGGAGAAGATTTTGGCTCGCGGCGACACCGTGCTCACCAGCCATGGCATGGGGGTCTACGACCAAAAGGTGTGGCCGTAGGCCATGGGCATGCCCGAGCAACCGCGCCGGGATTTCGTGGCTGCCTGCCAGCGGGCCTTCAGCCTGGGCCTGCAGATGAGCACCGGAGGCAACCTCAGCCTGCGCCTGGACAGTGGCTACCTGTTGGTCAAGCCCAGCGGTCTGTCCCTGTGTGAGCTGGAGCCGGACCATCTGCTGGTGTGCGACGATCAGGGACGGGTGGTGCAGGGCGAGGGCAAACCCACCAAGGAGTTGCGCTCCCACCTGGCCATCTACCAGGCCAAGCCCGAGGCGGGGGCGGTGGTGCACTACCATCCGCCCCACGCCACCGCCTATGCGGTAAGCCGCCGCCAGATTCCCCTGCTGACCGTGCACGCCAAACGCATCCTGGGCCGAGTGCCCCTGGTGGAGGCGGTGGGCGAGGGCAGCGAGGAACTGGCCTCGGCCGTGGGGGAGGCCTTTGCCGCGCCCCAGGTTAAGGCGGCCCTGTTGGCCGAGCACGGCATCATCGCGGTGGGCGAGAACCTGCGTCAGGCTCAGAACCTGGCCGAGCTGGTGGAAGAGTGCGCCCGGGTGGCTTTGCTGAGCGGCCTGCTGCGCGGCCTCGCGCCGAACGCTGATCAATAAAGGACCTAAAGGGTGCGTGTGGAGATAATCACCCGCCGGGACGACCTGGAGCAGGTCACCGGCTGCGTGGTGGTGCTGGATGTGATCCGAGCCAGCAATACGGTGATCGCGGCGCTCACCTCCGGGGCCCATGAGGTACACCTGGTGGCCGAGCTGGATGAGGCCCTGGCCTGCAAGCGTGAGCATCCCGACTGGCTGGCCTGGGGCGAACGGGAGGGGGTGCAGCTGGCCGGTTTTGACGGCGACAACTCCCCGGCCCAGGCCATGGCTAAACCACTAACCGGCAAGACGGTGGTGCTTACCACCAGCAACGGCAGTCAACTCCCCAGGCGATTGGCCAAGGCCGACACCGTGCTGGTGGGCTCCCTGGGCAATGCCGCCGCTTTGGTGGAGGCCATCCGGCGCCGCGAGTTTGAGGAAGTCAACCTGCTGGCCGTGGGCACCGAGCACCCTTACGGTGCGCCCGAGGACTGGCTGGTGGCCGAACACCTGGCTGCCATGCTGGCCGGGGAGCAGCCTGACGCCCCCGCCTTGGGAGCCCATCTTCTGGAGCTGGCCGCTCAGCACAAGCTGCGCCCCATGTGCCAGGCCAATGACCTGGAAATTTGCGCCCGCCCGGATTACAGCCGGGTGGTGCCCCTAATCAGCCGAGAGCCCGGCCCCGTGGCCCGGCCTTGGCCCCCCGCTCTATAACTACCGAGCGTGCCCGATAGGAGAAGGACCATGTCCACGACTCGCGCCATGCTTTGCTTCACCCCCTCCCTTTCCCGGCGGCTCATCGCCAAGGGCATAGCCTCGCTGCCTCAGGTGCAAAAGGCCTTCAAGAGCGGCAAGGTGTTGCTCTCCAGCGGCACCACCGGGGCCCATATTTTCGTGGAACTCACCGGCGCCTGGACCGGCGGGGCCTTGGCCTGCGGCATGATTTCCCTGAAGGGCACCTGTGTGGGAAGCGCCATGAGCCAGATTCTGGCCAAGCAGGGGCACGCCGCTTTTTGGTTTTTCGAAAAGGGCGAGCTCAAGCCGGTGAACGACATGGACCAGGCGCTGGACAGCATGGGAGCCGAGGACGTATTCATCAAGGGGGCCAATGCCCTGGACAACCACGGCAACGTAGGCGTTCTGCTGGGAGTGGAGACCGGGGGCCTTATGGGCAAATCCCTGGGCTACGTCATGGCTCGGGGCATCCACTGCCTGCTGCCCGGCGGCCTGGAAAAGACGGTGATGGGCTCCATCATGGCCACCGCCAAGGAGATGGGCACCCGCCGGGTGGACTACACCACCGGTATGCCCGTGGGCTTGGTCCCGGTGGCCGGGGCCCGTTTCTGCGAGATCGAGGCCCTTAGCCAGCTCACCGGAGTGGAGGTCTTCCACGCCGCCTCGGGCGGTTCGGCCGGAGCAGAAGGTTCGGTGGTGCTCCTGACCAAGGGCGAGAGGGAGCAGGTAGAGCGCACCATGGAGCTGTATAAGGCCATGCGCGAGGACACCCGCTTTGAGGGGCTGACCACCGAGCCCTCGCGGTGCGGCGAGCACAAGTGGGTGCCCTGCGCCAAGCACAACTTCCTTTACACCGACAATGTGAAGAAGGGCCTTTAGTGTTCGCCCCGGTGGCTGCATGAACCGCTACGTCGCCCTGGCCCTGGGCATGGGCCCCGCCCTGGGCGTCATCTTCATGAACCTACCGCCGGCCATGGATCCGCTTCTCGCGGTCTATGGCTGCTCATACACCGGCTTTTCGGTTATCGTCAGCGCCCTGTTCTGGGCCTACACCCTGATGCAGGTGCCCGGCGGGCTGATCCTGGACCGCCTGGGCCTGAGGCGCACCCTGCTCATCTGCCTGAGCGGCCTGGTGGCGGCCAACCTGCTGCCCGCGCTCTACCCTAGCTGGGGCCTGGCCCTGGCGGGACGGCTGCTCACCGGCATGAGCGCGGGTCTGGTGTTCGTCACCCCCATGAAGATGATGGCTCTCTATGCCCCGGCCGGACGGGGCGGGGTGTTTCAGTCGTTTTATGGAGCCCTGGTGCCAGTGGGCAGTGTGCTGGCCTATCTGGTGGTGCCCCTGCTGGTGCCTTTTGGCTGGCAGTGGGCTTATGGCGTGGCGGTGTTGAGCTGGCTGCCTCTTCTAGTTGCGGTGCTGCTGGTCAGGCTGCCCCGGGAAGAGGCTGAGCCCCCGCGCCGCCTGGAGCTGGGGAGCATCGCCCGCGATGCCCGGGTGTGGGTGGTGGGCATCTATCTGTCCCTGTCCTTTGGCGCCGGCATAACCATGGCCATCTGGGTGCCCACCCTGCTGGCCGAGGTGATGCCCGGGCGTAGCGCGGCCCAGCTGGCCTGGAGCGGGGCCTTGATAATGGGCCTCAGCTTTGCGGGGCGCCTGGTGGGAGGGTTGGTGCTGTTTGGTCTCTCCGCCTACTGGGTGGCCGGAAGCACCCTGGCCCTTTTATGCCTTATTCTGGCGGCCATGGGTTGGGGCGGGCTTCCCCCAGTCTTGACTTTGACCCTGGCCCTGGCCGCCACCGGCTGTGGCTCCTTCAACTTCGGGGCCATGTTTCAGCTGGCTAATAAGATGGCCCCGCCGGAGCGCCTGGGCGGGCTCATCGGCTCGGTGAACTTTCTCTCCAACCTGGGGGCCGGGCTGATGATCCTGTTCTTCGGCATGCTCAAGGACCTTGCCGGTGACTTCACCTGGGGCTTCCTGGTCCTGGCCGCCCTGTGCCTGGCCGTGCTCATCCCCGGCCAGGTTATCCTCAAAAACCTCCGCTGAAAAACCCGCCCCCATAAAAAAGCGGCCCCCGCCGTAGCAGGGGCCGCCGCTGATCAGCGTGTGATGTGCTACTCGGACCGGTGGCGGATGATGGCTCCCTTGTCGGCCGACTCGGCCAGGCGGGCGTAAAGGGTCAGGTAGCCGCTGGTGAACTTGGGGGCCGGGGCTTTCCAGGCGGCTTTGCGCTGGGCCAGCTCTTCGTCGCTCACCTCGAGATGCAGCTTGCCCGCCGGGATGTCGATGAGTATCTCATCGCCGTCGGCCACCAGGGCCAAGGGACCGCCCTCGGCCGCCTCGGGCGAGACGTGGCCCACGAAGCAGCCGTTATTGGTGCCCGAGAAACGGCCGTCGGTGACCACTGCCGTGGACAGAGCCAGGCCCTTGCCGTAGAGGAGCTTCATGGCCTTGTACATCTCGCGCATGCCCGGCCCGCCCTTGGGGCCTTCGTATCGGATCACCACCACCTCGCCTGGCTTGACCTCGTTGTTTAGGATGGCCTGGTTGGCCGCCTCCTCGGAATTAAAGCAATGGGCCTTGCCCTGGAACACCCGCATCTCCGGCTTGATGGCTGCCGGTTTGGTGATGCCGGTGTTAGGGGCCAAATTACCCCGTAGTACGGCCAGGCCGCCGCCCACTCCCCAAGGGTCCTCCAGGGGGCGGATCATTTCGGAGTTTTTTACCTCGGCCGGGGCTACGTTTTCAGCCACGCTTTTGCCGCTCACCGTCAGGGCCGCGCCGTCCAAAAGGGGCAGGATGGTTTTCATAACCGCGGGCACCCCGCCTGCTTGGTGGAAGTCGGGCACGTTGTCCGGGGCGGCTGGGTTCATCTTGGCCACGTGGGGCGTTTCCTTGGAGAGCTGCTCGATCTGGTCCATACCCAACTCGCAGCCCGCTTCGTAGGCCACGGCCGGCAGGTGGAGCACCGCGTTGGTGGAGCCGCCGATGGCGTTGTTGACCCGCACCGCGTTGGCCAGGCTGGCCGGGGTGATGATCTTGCGGGCGGTGAGATTTTCCTCCACCATCTGCACGATACGCCACCCCGATTCCTGGGCCGCGCGCAAGCGGTCGGCGAAAAAGGCGGGGATGGTGGCGGTGCCGGGCAGGGACATGCCCAGGGCTTCGGCCAGGCAACACATGGTGTTGGCCGTACCCAAGAAGGAGCAGGACCCGCAGGTGGGACCGGCGCAATCTTCCAGGCGGCGGTAGTCCTCCTCGGTGATCTTGCCGTCGCTGAGCATGGCCAAGCCTTCGGTGAGAGAGGTGATGTCGCTGGGGCGGCCGTCAAAGGAGCAGCCTCCGGCCATGGGCCCGCCCACCACCATGATGGCCGGAAGGTCCAGGCGGGCGGCGGCCATGAGCATGCCCGGCACGATCTTGTCGCAGGAGCAAAGCAGAACCACCGCATCCAGGCGGTGGGCCTGCACCATCACCTCCACGTCGTTGGCTATGAGGTCCCGGCTGGGCAGGATGAAGTGCATGCCTTCATTGCCGTTGGCGATGCCGTCGCAGGCGGCGATGACCCCGAACTCCACCGGGGTGCCCCCGGCCTGACGGATACCCTGCTGCACGTAATCGGACACCTGCCGCAGGTTGTAGTGGCCCGGAACCACCCGATTCCAGGAGTTAGCCACCCCGATCATGGGGCGTTCCAGATCGTAGTCGCTGTAGCCCATGGACTTGTACAAGGACCGGTTCATGGCCCACTCGGGCCGCTCCAGTATTTTTTGGCTGCGCCGTTTCATGATGTCTCACTCCTGTCCACTGCTCTAGGCGATGCCCAGCATACTTTTTACCTGCTCCACTTTTTGCTCCAGATTGGCCTGGCGGCCGATCATGATGCGCTGGGCGGTGGGCGGTCCGGCTCCGTGCATGGATTCCACCAAATAGCCCACCGCTCCGGCACCAACCACCAGGTTCTCGATGAGCCTGAGCACCTTCATGCGGTCTACCACCGGGTAGTCGGGGTTGGCGGCCAGATACTTCTTTATGTAAGGACCGGCCACCGGGTCGTTGAGGTCCGCCGCCGAGGGCATGGTGCCCAGCAGGCCACCGGCCACGTCGGTGGCCAAACGGGCCAGCTCATAGGGGAAGCGGGTCACGTTTAGCTTGCATACGTTGGCCAAAAGCAGGTTGACCAAATAGTTGCCAGAGGCGGTGGCCGCGCCGGTGGCCGAACAGGCGATGCCGCAAGAGAAGATGGTCTCGTTGAGATGAATCATCTCCACGATTTTATCCTTGATGTGGCTGGCCTTGGCCACTCCGTTCATCTGGGCAATGAGCGCGGTGGCTCCGATCAGGGCGTCACCTACCCCCACTTTGCAGCCGCCGTAGCTCTGGCGGTGGTAGGAAGCAAAACGCTCAACCAGGATGCCCGAGAAATCCACCTCGCCGTCCAGAAACACCCGCTCGTTGGGCACGAATACATCCTCGAACACGGTCATAACCTCTTGGCCGCCGAAACTGTTGCCCACGTCCAAGAGGTCGGCTTCGAGCTTGCGGGTGTCGCTGGCCTGACGGCCGTAGATATAACGCACACCCTTTTCGTTGGTGGGCACCGCGCAGCATACCGCCCAGGCTTCCTCGCCCGGCCGCATGGTCAAGGTGGGCATGACCAGTATCTCGTGGGAGTTGACCATGCCGGTCTGGTGCAGCTTGGCCCCACTGATTATGATGCCGCCTTCGCGGCGCTCCTTGACCCGCACAAACAGGTCGGGGTCGAGCTGGTCCTTGGGGCGCTTGCCCCGGTCACCCTTGGGGTCGGTCATGGCTCCATCCACCACCAAGTCGTTCTGCTGAATCCAGCTCCAGTAGTCCTTGAAGCGCTGGTGATAGTCGGTGCCGTGCTCCTGGTCGCAGTCGTAGGTGGTGCTGAAGATAGCGTTGGCCGCGTCCAAGCCCACGCAACGCTGGAAACAGCAGGCGGTGCTCACGCCGCAATAGCGCTGCATCTTGACCTTGTTGACCAAGTCCTCGGTGCTCCGGTGCAAGTGACTGAAACGATTGACCACGTCATTGCACAATGACGACTCCACGCAAAACAGGTCCTGGGTAGCGGGGTCGTGAGCCGCGTCAAAGGTAAAGGCCACCGCCTTTTGCGAAGGCCTGACCAGCCCGTGTTCACCCAGATCACCGGATTTTTGGCCCAGCATGTGGGCCTCCAGTTTCAGGTCTGCCACGGACTTCAGGTATTCGTCGCCAGTTTTAAGAGCCATGAGTTCTCCTCGGTCCCCCCTGATCGTAAGGGTTCACACCGGCTGGCATTGCAAGGGCCCACGTCTGACCGTGGGCATTGAGTCTCCCCTGGGGAGCGTGATGCCCCCAGTGGTTTATCCGCCAGACTGAGCCGAATAACAGCCGGTGGGTTGCCGGGTTATTTTCAACGTTTTCATCTTATCTCCGGTGACGCAAAAGGACAACAATCAATTGACTTTTCAAAGAGGTTTTTCTAGTGTTTTAAGTGGTGTTTTTCGGCGCTTAATAGATTGATTTGTGGTTCCAGTTGGCGGGACAAAATATCGGCGCAAAGTCTTTTCAAATAACGGAATAAAACCCTAACCGCGGGCGCGGACCAAAGGTGCCAACCAGGTCCAGGATGCGGGCTGCGGTGTAGAGAGTCACGCAATGGCCGCCTCAAGGGCCTTGGGAGGATCAAGTTGAAATCTGGAATCGACATCCAACACTTAAGGGTAGGGCAATCCTATAGCAAGGACGTGGTGATCACCTCTGAAAGGGTGGAGTTGTTCGCCAAGGCTAGCGGGGACTTCAACCCCTTGCACCTGGATGATGAGTTTGCCCGCAGCACCCGCTTTGGCCAAAGAGTGGCCCACGGCATGCTCACCGGTGGGATTGTTGGTGGCATATTGGGCACCGAGTTTCCAGGTCACGGAACGATTTATCTTTCACAGGACATTAAATTTCTACGGCCGGTTTTCATTGACGACGTATTAACTATAAAACTTGAAATAAACGAGGTGATAATAGATAAAAACAGGTTGGTATTGACCACCGAGGTTAGCAATCAAAGAGGAGAGAAAGTGGCAGTGGGCACGGCCAGGGTACTGCCCCCAGTCAGTGAGTAGACCTAGATGACTCCTGAAACCCGCTGAGGCTTAAAACAAAAGCCCGGACATGGCCAGACCCGTACCCTTGGGAAAGGTTCATGGGGTGCGGTATGAGCCGCTTGGAGATGGCCGGTTCAGGTTATTGCGCATAGGGTGACATAAAGAGTACGCCCCGGCCCGCGTGGGACCGGGGCGTACTTTAGTATCGGACGTGAGTTAGGCTTCCTTGGCATCCAAGGCGCGCAGCACCTTCTCAGGAGTGGCCGGCAGGTTGGTTATCCAGATGCCCACCGCGTCGTGGATGGCGTTGACAATGGCCGGGCCGGGGGTATTGGCGGTCATCTCGCCGATGCCCTTGGCTCCGTAGGGGCCATTGGTGGAGGGGCACTCGTAGATCACCGACTCCATGTCCGGCACGTCCATGGTGGTGGGTATGGCGTAGTCTCCCAGGTTGTCCGGCTGGAACTCCAGGCTGGGGAAGAAGGGATGCAGGTCCTCGGACATGGCCGCGCCCACACCCATGGTGGCCCCGCCATCGATCTGGCCCTCCAGATGGGTGGGATTCATGGCCTTGCCCACGTCATAGGAGTTGACCAGGCGCAAAATTTCCACCTGGCCGGTCTCGGTGTCCACCTCCACTTCGGCGTAGCTGGCCGCCCAGGCCAGGGTGCAGAAGGGATCGCACTCGCCTGTCTCCGGGTCCATGGCCGCGGGGTCGCGCATGTAGTGGCCCAGGCCCAGGATGAACCGGCGCATGCCAAAGGTGCCCGCCCCGGCCACCTCGCCGATGCTCATGGCCTTGTCCGGGTTGTCCTTCACCCTAATCTGGCTGTCCACCGCCTCCAATTCGTCCGGGGAGCATTCCATCAGCTCGGCGGCTATCTCGAAGAGGATGCGCCGTGCGTCCTCGGCGGCCATCTTGGCTGCCAGACCGTCAACATAGGTGACCCGGCTGGCAAAGGTGCCGAAGCTCAAGGGGCAGTTGTCGGTATCATCATTGACCACCTTGACCGCTTCGTAGTCTATGCCCAACACCTCGGCGGTGATCTGGGCCATGATGGTCTTGCAGCCCTGGCCGATGTCGCAGGAACCCACGGTCACCACGGCCGAGCCGTCAGGCTGGACTTTGACCATGGCCTGGCCGGAGTCGCCTCCGCCGCTCATGCCCGAGGGGTACATTCCCGCGGAGATGCCTTTTCCTATCTTCTTCATCTGACTACCCCCTTTCCTGAGTGGAAGCCATGGCCTTAAGGTTGTCGGAAAGCTCCACCCCCGCCTTGGCGGCCAAGTTTTGCAACACCTCAATCACGGCCACGCTGTTAAGCACCCGCTTGGTGGGGGTGTACTCACCCTTGCGGAAGGCGTTGATCATGCGCACCTCCCAGGGGCTTTTGCCCAGGCGCTCGGCGATCTGGTCTATCTGCACCTCGGTGGCAAAGGCCGCCGGGGTGATGCCGAAGCCGCGCATGGAACTGGCCGGGGGCTTGTTGGTGTACACGCAATAGCCCCGGATGCGTACGTTGGGGATGAAGTAGGGGCCCGCCCCCAGGTAGCAGTGCTTTTCCACCACATAGGGGTTGAGGGAAGCGTAGGAGCCGGCGTCGCGGATGGAGGTCATCTGCCGGCCGATGATGCGGCCCTCTTTGGTCACCGCATCCTTGATGGTGATGTGCCAGGCGCCCCGGAAGGTGCTGTAGAGCAGGTCTTCCTCGCGAGTCCAGCGCCACTTGCAGGGGCGGCCGGTCTTTAGCGCCAGCAAGGCGGCTACGTGGTCGGCCTGAATGTCGTTCTTGCCGCCAAATCCTCCGCCCACCGTGCCGCCAACATAGTTCAGGTCAGCATAACCGGTATTGTGCCGCCAGGCGCTGCCGGTCTTGGGCTTCCACTGCTTGCAATGAACATCGCCGGGCTCCATCTGCAGAATGCCGCAGAGCATGCCCAGGTGGAAGTACAGGGCTTGGCTGACTGTGTAGACGGTCAGCTTGGGACCGGCGTGGGGCACCGCCAAGGAACAGATGGGCTCCATGGGGGCGTGTTCCACCGAGGGATGCAGGTGAACGCTTTCCACGACCTCGTCGGCTTCGGCAAAGGCTTGGTCAACGTCGCCCAGGTTCACCTGGCGGTAGCCGTGGCCGTCCCACTCTTGCAGGTTGCCTTCCGGGCGCACCTTGGGCGCGCCTTGCTTCATGGACTCCAAGGGGTCGAGCACCGCCTGTTGTTCTTCGATCTCCAGGACGATCTTGTCCAGGGCCTCCATGGCGGTGTCTTCATCCACCGCGGCCACCGCCGCGATAACCTCGCCCTTGAAGCGGATGTTTTCCTCCACCAGCACCGGCTGGTCGGGAACCAGGCCGTAGGCGTTGCAGGGCACGTCGGCCGCAGTGATGATCCCGGCCACGCCGGGCATGGCCTCGGCCGCGCTGGTATCCAGCTTTTTGACCTTGCCCTTGCTCACCGGGCTGCGCAGGGCCTTGACGGTCAGGGTGCCGGGCACCACCTGGTCGTCCACGAACTTGGTTTCGCCGGTGACGTGGGCCATGCCGTCGTAACGGGTGACTCTTTGTCCTATTACCTTGCTCATGTGATCACCCCCTTAGCCCTTCATTTCATCGGCCGCGGCCAAAACCGAGTCGATGATTTTCACGTACCCGGTGCAACGGCAGAGGTTGCCCGAGAGCGCCTCTTTCACCTCGTCCCTGGTAGGGGAGGGGTTGGCGTCCAGCAGGGCCTTTGAAGCCATGATCATGCCCGGAGTGCAGAAGCCGCACTGGCTGCCGTAATGCTCGTGAAAGGCCTTTTGCAGAGGGTGGATATCGCCTGGTTCGGTGATGCCTTCCAGGGTGGTGACCGACTTGCCCTGAACCGACATGGCGTTGGTGATGCACGAGCGCACCAACACGCCGTCCAGGAGCACCGAGCAGGTGCCGCAGTCGCCGGTGTTGCAGCCCACCTTGGGGCTGGTGATGTGTAGCTTGTCGCGCAGGACCTCCAGCAGGGTGGTCTTAAGGCCCACCTCCACCTTGTAGCCCTGACCGTTTACGGTGAGTTCCAGAGTCTGCATGGAGCCCTCCCTTCTAACCGGCCAGCTCGGTGAGCAGTTGCTTGACCACCGCCTCGGAGGCCCGCTTGCGATACCAGGCGGTGCCCCGCGCGTCGTCGATGGGGCTGGTGGCCTCTGCCGCGGTCTTGGCCGCCGCCGCTGCGTTTTCCTCGTCCAAGGCCTTGCCCTGGAGCAGGGCGGCCGCTTCGGTGGCCAGCAGGGGAGTGGGAGCCACCGCGCCCAGGGCGATGGCCGCGCCGTCCACCTTGCCGCCGCTCAGGGGGCAGTAGATGGCCACCGACACCACCGATAGGCTCTGCGCCTTGCGCTTGCCCACCTTGCGGTAAGCCCACTTGGCCTCGGCCGACTGAGCGGGCACCTTGACCTGAGCGATGATTTCATCGGCGGCCAGCACGCTCTGGCCTGGGCCGGTGAAGAACTCGGCCAGGACTACCTCGCGTTCGCCGCCCGCGCCCACCAAAAGCAGACTGGCGCCCAGGGCCAGCAGGGGAGTGGCCGTGTCCGCCGCTGGAGAGGCGTTGGCCAGGTTGCCGCCGATGGTCCCGGCGTTGCGGATGGCCGGGGAAGCCATCTGCTTGATGGCCGCGGCCAACAGAGGCGCCTTTTCGGCCACCAGGGAAGAATCCAAGATTTGGTTCAACGGCGTAGCCGCGCCAATAAGCAGAGAATCACCCTCTTGGCTGATACCGTCCATTCCAGCATCGCCCAGGTAGATGAGTACCTGTGGTTTGAACGCGCGTTTGTTTACGGCGACCATGAGGTCGGTCCCTCCGGCCAAGACGCGGGCAGCTTCGCCGTGTTGGGCCAGAAGGCCCGCGGCCTCCTGCGGGCTGACAGCCCGGAAGAATTCACCTTCAGCCATAACAGTTCTCCTCCAAATAAGGGAATGTAGATAAATAAAACCCTCTGATTAACTCGTAGCTCATCAAGGGGTAGGCATCAGTCTCTAGCGGGAATGCGCCTACAACCAGGCGGCCCCATCCTCAGCGCCGGCCACACCCGACCGGTATGCCCGGAGCATTCCTTTGGCCGGATGCTCGGGCCGCTTGAGGCCCCCACCCCTACGGCGATTCATTTCCTCCTCAGGCACCAACAACTCCAGGCGGCCGCCAGGCACGTTGATGACGATCTCATCGCCGTCCTCCACATAGGCCAGGGGCCCTCCTTCCCAGGCCTCGGGCGAGACGTGACCCACGCATGGCCCCCTGGTGGCCCCGGAAAAGCGGCCATCAGTGACCATGGCGACCGAGGTGTGCAGGCCCATGCCCACCAGCATGGCCGCCGGTATGGACAGCTCGCGCATGCCGGGGCTTCCCTTGGGTCCCTCGTGACGCACCACCAACACGCTGCCCGGCTTGACCTCCTTTTCCATGAGGAAGCTCCTCACGTCTTCCTCGGAGTCGAAGACCACGGCCGGTCCTTGGTGCTTGAGCATGGAAGGCTCCACCCCGGTTTTTTTGACCACCGCCCCGGCCGGGGCCAGGCTGCCGTAGAGCAGGCCGAAGCAGCCAGACGAGGCCAGGGGATCGTCGGCTGCGTGGATCACCTCGCCGTCCGGTTCGGGCGCGGCGTCCAGGGCCTGGCCCAGGGTGCCGCCCATGGCCAAGGGGGCCTCCAGGTCCAGGTGCTCGCTAATCGCTTTGAGCACTGTGGGCACCCCTCCGGCGGCGTGATAATCCTCCAGGTTATAGGCGCTGGAGGGCTTGAACTTGGCCACCACCGGCACCGAGGCCTGGAGGCGGTCGAACTGGGCCAGGTCCATGTCCAGCTCCAGACGCCGGGCCAGGGCCATGAGGTGCAGCACCGCATTGGTGCTGCCGCCCGAAGCGGAGACGTACTTCACGCCGTTGGCCAGGGAAGCGGGAGTCATCAAGGAGCGGAAGTTAACCCCCCGTCGCGTTAGCTCCACCGCCGCCTCGCCCGCGTCGCGGGCCTGGCGCACCTTGGCCGCGGCAAAAGTGAGCATGGTGGCCGAGCCGAAGGGGGCCACTCCGGAGGCCTCCAGGAAACAGCCCATGGTGTTGGCCGTGCCCATCATGGAGCAGGTCCCGGCACTGGGGCAGAAGCTCTCCTGCCAGGCCAGGAAGGTATCCTGATCTATGTCCTCATTACGCCGCTGGCCGATGGCTTCCTTGAGGTCGCTGGTCACCATCTGGCGCTCGCCCTGGCGGCAGGGCATCATGGCCCCGGCGGTGAGGAACACCGTGGGGATGTTCAATCGGGCGGCGGCCAGGAGCATGCCGGGGATGATCTTGTCGCAGGAGGCCAGCATGACCATGCCCTCAAAGCCGTGGGCCGCCACCATGGCCTCTATGCTGGCGGCTATGAGGTCGCGCTGGGGCAGGATGTAGCGCTGCCCCGGACCCTGAGCCATGCCGTCGCAAGGGGCGGGCACGTTGAACTCGCCCGGCGCGCCTCCGGCGGCCCAGATGCCCTCCTTCACCCGGGCGGCCAGATCGCGCAGAGGCGCGTGGCCCGGGTTCACCTCGGTAAAGGAGTTGACCACCGCGATCATGGGCTTGGCCAGATCGGCGGAGCGGTAGCCCACCGAATGCATGAGCCCCCGGTAATAAGCCTCGGTTATGTCGGTGGCGTCGCCGCGATGTTTCGTCATCGTCAGATCTTCCTAAACTCCACGCCCAGCAGCCGCTCGAACACCTTGAACATGGCCCCCTTGCCCAGGTCGCCGTGGCCCTCGGCCAGGGCCATCTGATAGGTGGTGGTGGCCGCGCTGGTCATGGGCAGGGGTATCTGCTTGTTGGCCGAGATCTCGGCCGCGCTGATCATGTCCTTGTAGGCGTGCTTCAGGGGATAGCCCTGGTCGAACACCCCATCCAAGGCCAGGGGCGCGAAGAACTCGGCTGCAAAGCTGCGCCCGGTGCCGGTGGTCACCACCTGGGTTACCTTTTCCGGGTCCAGGCCCAGCTTGGCGGCCATGGGCAGAATCTCGGCTATGGCCGCGCAGGAGATGTTGAACAAAAGCTGGTTGACCAGCTTGGTGAGCTGGCCGCTGCCCACCTCGCCCATGCTCAGCACCTTGTTGCCCATGGCGTTAAAGGCCGGGGTCAAGGCCTCGAACACCTCGGGCGAGCCGCCATACATGATGGTCAGCTCGCCGGTCTTGGCCCGTGCCTCCATGCCCGATACCGGGGCGTCCACCAACACCACGCCCTGGCCGGCCAGGCGCTCGGCCATGTCCAGGGTGGGCAAATAGCTGGTGGTGCCGCAGTCGCAGATGATCAGGCCGGGAGGGGCAGTGGCGGCCAGGCCGTCCTTGCCGAAGATGACCTCTTCCACTATGGCGGTGTTGGGCAGGCTCAGGAACACCCAGTCGCTGCCCTGGGCCAGGGCAGCCGGGCTGGCCGCCTGCTTGGCTCCGGCCTGCATAAGTTCGTCGACCGCCGCCTGGTTCAGGTCGAACACCGTGGTGTCGAAACCGGCCTTGACGATGTTGATGGCCATCCATTTGCCCATCTGCCCCAGGCCGATGAATCCTACTTTCTTGCCCATAAATTGCGTCCCTAATCCAGACCCAGCATGGCCGCCGGGTTTGTTTGCACCATTTTTTTCACCTCAGCCTGGCTAAAGCCGAAGTTCAATACATCGGTGATGTAGATGCCCATCTGTTGGGCGGGTATGGGGTTGAGCCATTGTCCGCTGTCGGTGCTCATGATGCAGTGCCCCGCGCCCACCGCCTTCATGCCCTCGAACAAGGTCTCGCGGGTGATGGGGTGGCCTACCTGGCGAGTGGTGTCGTTGAACACGTGCTCCAACCAAGTGGCCCCCAGGTCCAACAGCTCCTTCATTTCCTCTACGCTGTAGTTCACAAAGCTGGCCATGGGGTGGGTGACCACGATCTTCTTGACTCCGCGCTGAGCAGCCTCGGCCACCAGCACCTTGGCCTCGGGCTTGCTCACGTGCCCGGTGGCCAGGGAGGAGTCGTGGGCGATGATATGGTCAAAGATGGCGTAGCACTCGTCCAACAGGCTGCCGTCTTCCTTGAGGATGTACAGGCCCTGTAAATCCGCGCTGATTTCCCCGGCCAGATTCTTGACGTGACTCTTGTTGGCCACGAACTCCCGAGAGTGCAGGGTGGGCATCCACACCGTCTTGGCCCCCATCTTGAGCGCCGGGCCCACTGCCTGGGGATTGACCCCGCCCACTGACATGTTCAGGGCGATGCCTCCGAACACCGGAAAGCCGGTGACCTCGCTGGCAACCTGGGCCCGGGCCGCGGTCTCGGTCCAGTGGTTTTTTATAAGGATGGCCCGCATGCCGACCTCTTGGGCGGTCTGGGCCAGCTCCACGTCGTTCATGATGCGCGGGTATACGTCGGGCGCGGAGTGGATGTGAATGTCGCAGGCCCCTTCCAGGAGGCCCCGCACCGTGGGTGTAAAGCGCAGGTTCATATCTAATACCTCTCGGGTCGCTTGTTGGGATCGTTGAGGCCGGTGGGCAGCACCCACTTGCCGTAGGGGAAGTTGCCCACTCGCATGGAATCTCCGTGCTTTTCCCGGGCCAGCTCATAGGCCTGTTCCAGGGAGGTGACCGCGGTGATGCGGTTCATGGCAAAGTCCTCCAGGCGCTCGGGCTCGGTGACCACGATCACTTCCTTGCGGGCCATGATTTCGATGATGGGCATCCAAAGGCAGGCGTGCCAAAGGGCCTGCTTGCCGTAGAAAACGTCTTCGAACAGCCGTCGGATGGCTTGGGGGATAGGGGGCATGTAGTCCTTGGCATAGGAGTAGTGAGCCATTCCGCCGGGCACCGGGGTGGCCAGGATAATGGTGCCTCCGTCCTCTACGAAATGGTCCAGATTGGCCACCGGCCAGCAGGCGTGCGCGAAAAAGAAGTCTCCCTGGAAGCTGCCGGCAATGGCCAGGTCCACCTTGCCCCCGGCACGCTCCACGTCAAAGGTGTAGTGCCCGTCGTACTTGGCCACCGAGGCCCGGTGAGCGGCAATGGTCTCACCGGAGGTCAGCTCCATCACCTCCAGCTCCGGGTTGAGCACCGCCAGCAGGGACATGTCCAGGCCGGACAGACGGCAGGCATCCTCGATGTCCTCGCGCATGCGGTTTAGCGGCGGCTCGTATCCTACATTGGAATAGGGCGAGGTCATCAGCCGGTGGTTCCACTCGATGGTCTCAAAGGAGCTGACCCCGGGCACGATCATGGAGCCTCCCCCGCCGTAGCCCCACAAGGTGGCTTGGGTCATGGTCACCGCCAGGGTGAGGTCGGCCTCCAGAAAGCGCTTGTGGCAGCTCAGGGGGGTGCCGTAGGTGGTGACTCCCACAAAATCGAAGTCCCAGGTTTCGCGCGCCTTGCTTTGATACACCGGCACGTCCGAGGCCAGAATCTGCTTACCCAGCTTGCGCTCCAACTCGGCCTCGTTCATTTCGCGCAGCAGGCCGCTGGCCACCAGTATCTCGGCCTTTTTACCGGCCCCGGCGATGGCCTCCAGGATGGGTGGAAGCAGTTTGTGGGCCGGAGTGAGGCGAGCGAAGTTGTCCACCAGAATGCACACGTTTTGCGCCTGGTTCAGGCGCTCGCTGAAGGGCGGGCCCTGAATCGGATTTTCCAGGGCGTTCATGACCGCCTGCTCCAGGCCGGCCAGGGGAGCGGGAAATTTTTTAGCGGTATCCAGGACCAGGCTTTCGCTAGGCAGGTCGAAGTCCAGGATGCCCTTTACTCCGTAGGGCACTTGGATGTGGGCCATGGGCGCCTATGCTCCTTGCCCACCCGCTGCCGAAAAGCCGGTCCAGGTACTTTATCTGGCCTGGACCTTTTGCACGGCCTCGGGATGGTGGCGGTAGTAGTCTTCAAGGCTGATGCGGAAATCCTCTATGTGGCGGCGCATGGCCTCACTGGCCGCGGCTGGGTCGTGATCGGCTATGGCCTGGTAAATCTCCCGGTGTGATTTCACCGAGCGTTGGGACAGGCCGGGCAAGATGTTCAAGGACTCGGCGGTCCAGCGTTCCATGAATCCCCGGATGGTGGCCAAAAGGTGGCCCATGAAGCGGTTGCCCGAGGCCTCGGCGATGAGCAGGTGGAAAAGCATGTTCTTTTTGCCGTAAGAGTTGATGTCGCCCTTTTTCTGGAACTTTTCCATCTCCTGCAGCAGGCGTCCCAGCTCCTTGATCTGCTTGGCCGAGGCATTGGCCGCCGCCAGCTCCACCGCTCCCACTTCCACCACCCGGCGAGCCTCAATCAGCTCCACTGTGGCGTTGGGGTCATCGATGAGCGGGGCGTTGATGTGCTCGGTGTAGATAAGCGGCGCGCTGGTTATGATCACCGTGCCGATCTTGGGCCGCTGCTCCACCACCCCCAAAATGGCCAAGGTGTGCAGGGCCTCGCGCAGCACAGTGCGGCTCACCCCCAGCTGTTCGGCAAATTCGTTCTGATTGGGAAGCTTGTCGCCTTCGCCCAACTCCCCTGCGGTTATCATCCGCTTGATCTCGTCGATGACGCGATCAGCCAGCTTCTTCTTATTGATAGACGCCATGTTCTCCTCGGCAATGCGCTGGGCCCGCCGGAGCAGTCTCCGGACCGGCCTGGAAAAGGGGAATCGCGATCTGGGTCCTATGATAGCGCAATATGTTCACCGTACATGCCACCAGAACGCGCCTGTCTCCGGCTGCGGGGCGGTAGAAACTGGCCGGAACCTCCGCCTGAGCCGGATAGAATCAAATGATAGTATTTTATTATCAAAAGACTAAAAGAGCAGTCAAGCCCCAAAAAGGGCTGAGGCGATCAATAAAATCCGTCCTGCCATGTGGAACAATCCCAAAAGCCTCGCTCTTATAACTATCTAATATAAAATAATAAATAAACCTTAATCTGAAATTGCTTGCGCACCAGGTTTGGCTTGACAGGCCGGGGCACAGCTTGTTAATAAAATACTATCATATTATTTAAAACCGCAGGCCGCGCGGGCATTGGGCGCGGTGCTGGCGATCGTTCCTCATGTTGGAAAAACTTGGCGCATTCCATGACCGCCGCTGCCAGTGCCCCGCTCGGGCGGGACCACCCGGTGGGTGGCGGGCGCAAAGGAGATTCTCACCTCATGACTCATATATTGAGCTTCACCCTCAACGGCGCGCCGGTGCAGGCCTTGGTCAAGCCCAGCGACAGCCTGTTGGATGTATTGCGGGAAAGGCTGGATGTGACCAGCCCCAAGCGGGGATGCGACAGCGGCGACTGCGGGGCTTGCACGGTTCTCTTGGAGGGCAAGGCGGTGCGCGCCTGCCTCACCTGCGCGCTCACCGTGGAAGGCAAGCAGGTAATCACCGTGGAGGGCCTGAGCCAAAACGGCAAGCTGCAACCCCTGCAGGAGGCCATCATATCCCATGGCGGCACCCAGTGCGGCTTTTGCACCTCAGGCATGCTCATCAGCGCCACGGCCCTTTTGGCCAAAAGCCCTCATCCCCAACGGCAGGAGATAGCCGAGGAGATGTCGGGGAACCTGTGCCGTTGCGGCTGTTATGAAGAGATAACTCAGGCCATTCTGGACACGGCCCGCAAGGGCGAGTAGGGGGCGAGGCCATGAACCAATATATAGGCAAGGCCATGCCGCGTTACGACGCTCAGGGCCAGGTAAACGGCCAGGCGCAGTATGTGGACGACATTAAAGTGCCGGGCATGAAGTGCGTCAAGGTGTTGCGCAGCCCGGTGCACAAAGGCATCATCCGCAACCTCGATTTCAGCAAGGCCATGGCGGTCCCCGGCGTGGTGGGCTTTGTCACTGCCCAGGACATTCCCGGCAAGAACGCCTATGGCCGCTTCCAGGACATGCCGGTGCTGGCCCCCGACAACCGGGTGCGCTACAAGGGCGAGCCCATCGCGGCGGTGGTGGCCGCGGACACGGACACCGCCCTGGAGGCCCTGTCCCTTGTGGATCTGGACATCGAGGAACAGACCCCGGTGTTCGACATGTTCGAGGCCATGAAACCGGATGCTCCCTTGGTGCGCCATGACTCCACCAGCAACCTGTGGGTGCATTACCCGCCGGACATCACCGAGGTGACCATGGTAAAGGGCTCGGTGGATGAGGGCATGGCCCAGGCCGATCAGATCGTGGAAGGCCGCTACTCCACCGGGGTGCAAGACCACGCACCCATGGAGCCCAACGTGTCGGTAGCTTACCGGGACGAAATGGGCCGCCTGGTCATCCATACGGTCAGCCAGACCATCTACGCCCACTTGGGCATGCTCTGCAACATCCTGGCCATGCCTATGAGCCATATTCGCTACATCGGCGGCCGGGTGGGCGGAGCCTTTGGCGGCAAAAACGACATACATACCGACCACGTGGCCGCTCTGGCAGTGCTCAAGTTCGGCCATCCGGTGAAGTACCGCCTGACCCGCGAAGAGGACCTGCAGTTCACCACCAAACGCGGCGCCTTTGTGCTGGACTTCAAGACCGGGGTGAAAAACGACGGCAGACTCACTGCCTGCCATATCGACATCTGGCACGACACCGGGGCCTATGCGGGCATGTCGCCTTATGGGCTGGAAAAGTGCGCCATGTTCGCGCCCGGGCCTTATGACTTCCCGCACATCAAGGTGACCGCGCGAACTATATTCACCAACCGGCCCATATCCAGTTCCATGCGCGGCTTCTCGGTTATCAACGGCCAGATCGCCTCGGAGATTCACATGAACCGGGTGGCCGAGGCCCTGGGCGTGGACCCCTGGGAGCTGCGCTTCAAGGGCGCCTGGCGAGACGGAGACCAGGGTGTGTCCGGCTACAAGGTACGTGGGGCCGGGGCCTTGGAGGCCATGAAAAAGGCGGCGGAGCTGGCGGGCATCGATCTTCCGGAAAAGCTGACGTCCATGAGTTCACGGGGGAGGCAGGCATCATGAAAAAGACAGGCATGGGCATGTGCCTGGTACTCCATCCCACCGGCCGCAAGGGCGGCGGCGATCCCAGCCAGGCCATCATCCAACTGAAACCAGACGGCAGCTTGCTGCTCAAGGTGGGTGCGGTGGATCACGGCCAGGGAGCCCTGACCATTTTGCGCCAGGTGGCGGCCGAGGCCATGGACGTGGACATAAATACGGTTTACGCCAGCAACCGCTCCGATGACCTGGCTCCGCTCAGCGCGGGCAGCGCGGCCAGCCGGGTCACCCTGGTGGACCCCCATGCGGTGGAGGAGGCGGCCAAGGACCTCCGGGCCAAAATCGCCGCCTTCGCAGCTCACCGCCTGGAGGTTCCGGTGGAGGAGGTGGAGCTGGCCGACGGCAAGGCCTTTGCTAAGGACAATCCCCATCACCACATGACCTTTGCCGAGATCGGCATGATCGCCAACTTGGGCGAAGGGGTGATCCTGGTGGGCACCGGGGCGTGGCAGCCGGCCCCGGTACAAGGCCACGATCCCCAGACCGGCTTCCTGGACCAGGAAAGCGTTATTTCCTTTGGCTGCTGCGTGGCCGAGGTTAGCGTGGACACCGGCACCGGCGAGGTGGAGGTGACCAAGCTGGTGCAGGTGTGGGAGGTGGGCAAGGCTATAAACCCCCTAATGGTCAAGCAGCAAATCAACGGCGGCCTGCAAATCGGAATGGGCTTTGCCCTGCGGGAGAACCTGTTCCCCAACTACCCGGACCCAGCCAACTCTGTTGAGTCGCTGGCCGATTATTCCATGCCCACTTTCATGGATTATCCCCCAGAGTTGATCCACGGCATCGAGGAGGTGCCTCATCCCATGGGGGTCAAGGGAGCCAAGGGCTTTTCAGAGGGCAGCGCCACGGCCCCGGGGCCGGCCATTATTTCAGCCATCCACGACGCGGTGGGGGTTTGGATTCATGAGGTGCCCGCCACCGCGGAGGTGGTGCTTAGGGCCCTGGAGGCCAAGGAGCGCGAGGGAGCCACGGATTACTGGTCTCACCAAGACCGCGAGGCTTGGCTGGCTTAGGCTGCCTTGGCCGTGGGGACAACCAGTTAGCCGAGTATTGCCAATCCTTGGAACAGCCCCAAAATACTCCCTATGGTGACTTCTGAAAGATACCATGGTGACTCCGATTTATACCTTAAGGGTTACGGAGGCATTCCATGCTCAAGCTAGATCAGTCATTCAGTCACCAGGGAAGTTCAGTTGCCTGGGGGAAAATGGGTAAAGGCTACCCATTGGTTCTTATTCACGGAACCCCGTTTAACTCGCAGGTCTGGCGAAATATAGCACCGCTTCTCGCCGATCACTGGGAGATCTTCTTTTTTGACCTGATCGGATATGGCCAGTCCGAAATGCGACCGGGACAAAATGTATCCCTTGGCGTTCAAAACGGTCTGCTTGCCGCACTTCTTGATCACTGGAAGATTGACCGGCCGGATGTTCTTTGCCATGATTTCGGCGGCGCGACCGCCCTACGCGCCTACCATCTCGATGGTCTTCGATACAGAAAGCTCACCATGGTTGATCCGGTTGCTGTGGCGCCTTGGGGGTCGCCTTTCGTTTCCCATGTGCGCAAGTTTGAGGAGGCCTTTGCCGGCTTACCGGAATATGCGCATGAAGCCCTTTTGCGCGCCTACATTTTAGGAGCCGCCAACAAGCCTCTACATGAGCAGACGCTACAAACCTATATGAAGCCATGGATGGGTGATATTGGGAAAGCGGCATTCTATCGCCAAATCGCCCAGATGGATCAGCGTTTCACAGATGAAGTAGAACCGCTTTATGGGCCCATGGAAGGGGAAGTGACCTTGCTTTGGGGTGAGATGGATGCATGGATACCCCTTGAGAGAGGCGAGAAATTGGCGGCCAGAATTACCAATGGCAATTTAGTTCGCGTGCCAAACGCTGGCCATCTCGTTCAAGAGGATGCTCCGGAAGCCATCGTTGCAGCCATGCTGTCCGGATTGCTGCGCCGGTAGCTTGATGAACCAATGTCCTATGAAGGCTCAGGCGATATCCCGCCGCAGCAAGAAAAAATTCGGAAGGCGGAAAGGAAACCGAGACTGCCTAGCCAATCCTACGTGGGGCACTTTGCCCAATTGCGCGAAGACAGCGAATAGACCAGCCCAAGAGACCTCCAGAATGTCCAATAAAAAGATCCCCTTTTAACAATTTTAAAAATAAGGGCCATACCAATGCTTGACGCGGACTGCGGTTGTTGGTTCTAGATTTCCTGAAAATGACGGTTGTGTGGGGAATCCCGTGAAACTCGGGAGCGGGCCCGCCGCTGTAAACGGGGACCGAGGCCGCTGGAGCCACTCGCCTTGGAGCGGGGAAGGCGCGGTCATCGGGTCGATCCGCAAGCCAGAATATCCACCGTCCGTCTTCGCTGTCTGAGGCTCCCCGTGGAACGGGACGCCGCAACAGAAGTCGTGGCCAAAGGACAGGGACGTCGCCGGACTCTTTTGTGAGTCCGGTTTTTTATGCCCGGTCGCGCCGAACAGGGGCGCATGGTCTGTCCGTTTTCAGCCATCGTGGGCCAGGAGCAGATAATCGACTTGCCTTTTAACGCCACCGAGGACATGGTTCTGGGGGGCTTGGATTTTGAAGAAGTTCTACAAAACGGGACGCGCCGCTTTTAGGCCGGGCTATTAGCCAAGGCTCATAGGGGATTTCTCTACATGGATGAGGTCAACCTCCTACCAGATCATCTGGTGGATGTGATCATGGACGCGGCATCCGCTGGGTTCAACCTGGTGGAGCGGGAAGGATTCCGCTATCAGCACGGAGCCCGCTTTTCCCTGGTGGGCATCGACGGCCACCGGGGCGATATTATCACCCTAAAGGCCGCCAAGACCTTGGCCGCTTGGCAAGGTCGCGACGCGGTGGAGACCCAGGATGTGGAAACAGCTGCTGAATTATCTTTGCCCCATCGTATGAGGCGGCAACCCTTCAGTGAGATGGGTTCGGCTCCCACGGCTCAAAACACCGCATTTTAAGGGGGCGTGCACGCTGATATTGTTGACACTGCCCTGCATTGTTGGTATTGGCTTTAAAGAACATATGCTGGAGCGGGCGCCTGTGAAGGCCCTGAGGGAAGCCGGTGCGAATCCGGCGCGGTCCCGCCGCTGTAACCAGGAACGAAAGCCGTTATTAAAGCCACTGTCCGCGTTAGGGGATGGGAAGGCAACGGCCGGTAGGATGATCTGGGAGCCAGAAGACCTGCTTGCTCTGTTTAGGCCGCCGACGCCGGGTTATGCGTTGAGGCGGTCGGCCTAGGGGTGAAGCAAGCTGGGTGCAGTCCCTCGGTTCCATGAGGACCGGGGATTTTTATTTTGGGCACCCGCATAAAGGCACTCAGCATAGGAGCGACGGGCAGCGGCGCGGGAAAAACCACCGTGACCCTAGCCTTGCTGGCTGCCCTGCGGCGCCGCGGCCTGCGGGTCCAACCCTTCAAAGCAGGCCCTGATTTCATAGACCCTGGCCATCATTTCACGGCCTCCGGCCTAATCTCCCACAATCTGGATACCTGGATGCTCTCGCCCGAGGAGAACCGGGCCATCTTTGCGCGCCATGCCTGCCAAGCCGACCTGGCGGTGGTGGAAGGGGTAATGGGCCTATTTGACGGCTTTGGCCCAGAGGGCGAAGAAGGTTCCACGGCTCACTTGGCCAAGCTGCTGGGCATTCCGGCGGTTTTGGTGGTCAACGCCAAGGGCATGGCCGGCAGCATTGCGGCTATGGCCGGAGGTTTCCAAAACTTTGATCCAGACTTGCGCTGGGCCGGCGTGATCGCCAACAAGTGCGGCAGCTTCGGCCATATTCAGATTCTGCGCCGGGCCATGAGCTCTTCTTCGCTCATGCCCTTATTGGGCGGACTGCTCAGAGCCTCCTCCCTAAGCATGCCTGAGCGCCACCTGGGTCTGATAACCGCCGAGGAGGGCGGCCTAGCAGAGGATACCTTGCAGCGCCTGGCCGACCTGGCCGAGGAGGCCATTGACCTGGACCGGCTGCTGGAGAGCCTACCCGAGGTGGCGGTGGAGGCGCCGATGCCGCAGCCGCCGGTTTCGCCCAAGGTGCGCATCGGTGTGGCTCGCGATCAGGCCTTCTGCTTTTACTACGAGGAGAACTTGCGCCGCCTGCGCCGGGCCGGCGCGGAGCTGGTTCCCTTCTCCCCTATGCGCGACGCCCATTTACCCTCCAATCTACAGGGCCTGTACCTAGGCGGCGGCTATCCCGAGCTGTTCGCCCCCATCTTGGCGGAAAACATCGACTTGCGCTGCGATATCGCGGCCGCAGCCCGCAACGGGCTGCCTATCTTCGGCGAATGCGGGGGCATGATTTATTTGGGCCGCTCCCTGCGCGACCTGGAGGGGCGTGTCTGGCCCATGTGCAAGGTTTTGCCCCTGGACACGGCCATGAATCCCAAGTTGCGCAGGTTGGGTTACCGACAGGCGACGTTCGTGAAGGATACCCCCCTTGGACCCCAGGGCGCCGTAGCCCGGGGGCACGAGTTTCATTACTCCGAAATAACTACTCTGCATGGCGGCGCTAGCGAGGATCTTTTTCAGCTCAGCGGCCGTAATGGGAGTTCCCCCGCGTTTGCCGGATTGCGCGTGGCCAATACTCTGGGCAGCTACCTGCATTTTCATTTCGGCAGCAACCCCAAGCTGGCGGAGCACTTCGTGGCTTTTTGCCGGAGAAATGCCTGATGGAAAGAGATACCTGGAATCTGAACCCCAGCGACATCGAAACCCGCAGCATGGCCATCATAGACGCCCAAGCGGGCGAGCACGGCTGGCTTCCGGATCAATGGCAAATAGTGCGGCGCATGATCCACACCACGGCTGATTTCGAGTGGGCGGGCATCACCATCATGCAAGACCAAGCTTTGGAAAGCGGCCTAAAGGCCTTGACCAAAGGATGCACCATATTCACTGATACCCAGATGGCCATGATGGGCATTTCCCCGTGGCGGGTAGGGCCCCTGGGGGTGGATGTGCGTTGTCTGATCAACTATGAACCGGTGATGGCACGCGCCGCCGAAAATGGCACCACGCGGGCGGTGGCCGCCGTGGACCTGGCCGTGGAGAGCGACTCCAGGGCGGTGTTCGTCGTCGGCAACGCGCCCACCGCCTTGCTGCGCTTGCTGGAGCACGCCGAGGCGGGCCGGGCGCACCCCCCCTTGGTGGTGGGACTGCCGGTGGGCTTTGTCAACGCGGCCGAAGCCAAGGCAGCCCTGGCCCAGAGCGATCTTCCCTACATCACCGCCCTAGGACCCAAAGGCGGTTCGGCGGTGGCCGCCAGCGTGATCAACGCTCTGGCCATCATGGCGCAGGAGCAACGGAAATGAGCGGGCAGGCCTACGGCACCCTTTACGGCATAGGGGTGGGGCCCGGCGACCCCGAGCTGGTTACCATCAAGGCCGCCAAGGTGTTGAGCCGGGTTGAAGTGGTTTTCGCGGCCAGCTCACCCAAAAACGGCTACAGCCTGGCCCTCAATACGGTGGCGGAGCTGATTCCCGCAGGCACCCAGGTGGTCAAGCTGGCCTTCCCCATGACCAGCAAGGCCGCCACGCTCAAGAAAGCCTGGCACGATAATGCTCATGCGGTGCGCCGGGTTCTGGAGAAGGGGAGCGACGCAGCTTTCCTAACCATTGGCGACCCCTTGACCTACAGCACCTACGGCTACCTGCTGGAGACCCTGCGGGGTCTGGGCTGTGGCGCGCCGGTGGTCACCATACCAGGAGTGACCGCCTATCATGCCGCTGCCGCCCGGCTCAACATCCCCCTGGTGGAGAGCAACCAGTCCTTGGTGGTGGTCAGCGGAGTGGGGGACCCCCAGAGCATCCGGCGATTGTCCGAGTTCAGCGAGAACATAGTCATCATGAAGGCCTATCGCCGCTTCGATGACATTATCGACACGGTCGAGCATTTGCCCTACGCCTCCACCGTGTCCGCGGTGTCCCAGATCGGGCTCCCCGACGAGCAAGTCGTACACGACGCCACCGTCTTAAAGGGGCAGGAAATGCCCTACCTGACCTTGTGCGTGGTAAAGCGCCAAAGGGGAGGCAAGGCCTGAGACCATGGCACGGCGGGAGCTAAAAAGCGGCTTCACCACCGGCACCGCGGCTGCTGCTGCGGCCAAGGCGGCGGTGATGCTGGCCTTTGGGCAGAGCGCCGATCAGGTTGAGGTAAGCCTGCCCGAGGGAGGCAAGGTGCTGAGCATCCCGGTGGCGGTTGCTCAACGCAAGAAATCAGGGCACTGCGAGGCGGTGGTGGTCAAGGACGCGGGCGACGACCCGGACGTGACCAACAAGGCCAGAATCAAAGCCGAGGTGCAATTGCTTCCCGCGGAGGCCGATGGCGCCTGCCTGGAAATATGCGGCGGTCAGGGGGTCGGCCTGGTGACCAAGGCGGGTTTGGCGGTGGAGCCGGGTAAGCCCGCCATCAACCCGGTGCCTCGGGAGATGATCTGCCGCGCGGTACGCCAGGCTCTGGCCTGGGTCGCGCCGGAAGAGCACTTCGCGGTAAAGGTGACCATCAGTGTGGATGAGGGGGAGCGCCTGGCCCGTTACACCCTGAATCCGCGTCTGGGAGTTATGGGGGGCATCTCCATCTTGGGCACCAGCGGCCTGGTGAAGCCTTTCAGTCACGAGGCTTACACCCAGACCATCGATGTGGCCCTCTCCGTGGCCCAGGCCGCCGGACACCAAGAGGTGGTGCTGACCACGGGAGGTAAAAGCGAGAAACGGGCCATGATTTTGCGGCCGGATTTGAACTCCGCCGCCTTTGTGCAGATCGCCGACTTTTTCGCCTATTCCTTGCGGGCTTGCGCCCAAGCGGGCATGCATAGGGTTGGCCTGGTCTCCTTCTTCGGCAAGGCGGTGAAACAAGCAGCCGGGATGGAGTACACCCACGCGCACAAAGCAGCCATGGACCTGCCCCGGTTGGCCCAGTGGCTGGGCGGGGCCGGGTTGGAAACCGGCACGTGCCAAGAAATAGCCCAAGCCAACACCGCTCGCCATGCTTTGGATATCTTGCGCCTGGTAGGCCGTTTGGCTTTGGTCAGCGAAGTGGGCAAGCGCATGCTCGCCTCGGCACGAGAGTTCGCCGGACCTAGCGTGGATATCTGGGCGATCATCATCGATTACAACGGCGCAGGGCTATATGGCGGTAATCAACCGGCGGTGTCTTCATGAAACCGGTGCAGGTGGTCGGCCTGGGCCTGGGCCTCCAGGACGTCACTCCCGCCATGGCCGCGGTCATCGACCAGGCCGAGATCCTGGCCGGGGGCAGACGTCTGCTGGATTGGTTCCCCAACCACCAGGCGCCACGCTTGGTGTTGGAAACCGGGCTCCACTCCTGGCTGGAAAAAGTCGCCGAGGCGGCCAAGGAAATGCGGGTGGTGGTGCTGGCCTCGGGCGATCCCGGCTTCTTCGGGGTGGCCGGAGCCCTGCGGCGCCGCTTGGGTTCGGACTTGGTAAGAGTCATGCCCAACGTGAGCGCCATGCAGGCAGCCTGCGCCCGCTTAAACCTGTCGTGGGATCATGCCGCCCATGTTTCCTTGCATGCCGGCGGCGATGACTTGTCAACCTTGTGGCGCGCCATGAGCAGCGCGGACCTGGTGAGCGTGTACACCCGGCCCGGCCTCGGACCAAAAGAGTTGGCCGTGGCTCTGCATGAACGGGGCATTAACAACTGGCACATGCACATCCTGCAAGCCCTGGGATCTCAGCACGAGCTTGTCGACAGCTTTTCGCCGTCCGAGGCCATGGGCCGGGATTTTTCCGCATTGAGCGTAGTGCTTTTACAAAGGACCGGCCTTGCTTCGCCATTGAGCATGGGCATGCCGGAGGATGACTACCTTCATGAGGGTGGCCTTATCACCAAGGCGGAAGTGCGGTCGGTTGCCTTGGCCAAGCTGGCATTAGGCCCCGGCATGACCTTGTGGGACATCGGAGCGGGCAGCGGTTCTCTGGGCCTTGAAGCGGGCTTGTTAATGCCCGGCGGCAGGGTGGTGGCCCTGGAGAGGAAGCCGGAGCGGATAGCCGTGATCAGGGCTAATCGTGCCAAGTTCGAGATGGGCATGCTGGAGATCGTGCAGGGTGAGGCGCCTGCGGCCCTTTCGGATATGCCTGATCCCCACCGAGTGTTTGTTGGCGGAGGCGGTAAGGACCTGGTGCCTATCGTACGGGCCTGTGCCCAACGCCTTCATCCCAACGGGGTGATGGTGGTCAACGCGGTGCTGCTGCAAAGCCTAGAAACAGCGCGCCGGGCCATGCGGGAAGCTGGATTGATAATAGACGAAACCTTGCTGCAGATCAGCCGGGGCCGGAGCGTGGCCGGGCAAACCATGATGAAGGCCCTGAATCCCGTGTGGCTGCTCAGGGGCCGCAAGCCCAAAGGAGCAAATCAGCATGACCAAGCATGACGCTAATCCGGTGATCTTCGTGGGAGCAGGGCCGGGCGATCCCAAACTGGTCACCGTGGCCGGCAAAGAGGCTTTAGAGCAGGCGGACCTGGTGGTTTACGCGGGGTCCCTAGTAAGTGAGGAGATGCTGGGCTGGTGCCGTAATGACTGTCAAACGGTGAGTAGCGCGGGCCTGAACCTGGAGGAGATCATCGCCGCCATGGCCCAAGCCCATGGTCAGGGGCAAAAGGTGGTGCGTTTACAAACCGGCGATATCAGCCTCTACGGCGCGCTGCCTGAGCAGTTGGCCGCCTTGGAGCAGCGCGGGATCACATATCTCATTCTCCCGGGAGTAAGCGCTGCCTTTGCCGCGGCCGCTGCCTTGGGCCTCAGCTACACCCTGCCCGAGGTTTGCCAGAGCCTCATCTTCACCCGGGCTGGAGGCCGCACACCCATGCGTCGGGAGGAAGAATTGGCTTCCATGGCCGCGCATGGTTGCAGCTTGGCCATTTATCTCTCCGCTGCCCTTAGCCAAGAGGTGGCCGACACCCTGGCCAAAGCCTACGGCCCGGAGTCTCCCATCGTGGTGGTGCAGCGGGCAACCTGGCCGGACCAAAAGGTTCTTTGGACTACCGCGGCTAGTTTGGCCGAGGATCTGCGCCGCGATGGAATCGGCCGGCAAGCCTTGATTTTGACCGGCCCGGCAGTGGCTGAGCTGCGCCAAGGATACGGCGGTGGGGCGAAATCCAAACTGTATGACAAGACCTACAGCCATGGCTGGCGCGGTGGACAAGAAGGGGAGCCTGGCGCTTGATGCAAACCACAAGCAAAGTGGCGCTCTATGCCTTGGGCGCTCCGGGAGCCGGAATATGCCGCCGTTTGGCGGCGGGCATGGCCTCGGCCGAGGTGTTTTTGCCTCAGCGCCATGCCAGACCGGAAAATGGCGAGCGCCCTTTTAGATCCCTACACGCCGTGTTGGTCGATAATTTTTCCCGCTACCAAGGTCATGTTTTGGTCTGCGCGGCGGGCATGGTGGTTCGTTGCTTGGTTCCGCTGTTACGGGGCAAGGCCCAGGACCCGGCAGTGGTGGTGGTGGATCAAAAAGGGCAATACGCGGTGAGTCTGCTTTCCGGGCATTTGGGTGGAGCCAATGAGCTGGCTCAGCGCACCGCCCTTATCCTGGGCGGCGAGGCGGTGATAACCACGGCCACGGACAACCTGGGCCTGCCCAGCCTGGAGATGGAGGCGCGGCGCCTGGGGATGGGAGTGGAGAATCTTTCAGCCCTGGCCGGGGTAAGCGGGGCCTTGGTTGACGGCCGCAAGGTGCCGGTATGCGACCCAGAGGGTTGGCTGGATCCGGTGACCAACGAGCATGGCGAGCTTTTCACGCCGGTGGACACGGATCAGGCCAATACCCTACTTGAGCAGCCAGTGGTCTGGGTGGGTTGGCGAAAGCTACGGCCCCCTCGGTCGTGGTTGGTGTTGCGCCCGCGCTGCCTGGTCCTGGGCATGGGCTGCAACCGGAACACCGGAGTGGACGAATTGATGGGCCTGGCTTCCGACGCCTTGGACAGGGCAGGTGCCGCGCGAGGAAGCTTGAAAAGCCTGGCAAGTGCCGAGGCCAAACGCCACGAGCCTGGATTGCTTGAGTTGGCGCAACGCCTGGATGTGGAGCCGGTTTTCTTTACCCATGAGCAGCTGGCAGAGGTGGAGGTGCCCAATCCATCCAAGACAGTCCTGCGCTGTTTGGGCACCTCCAGCGTGTGCGAGGCGGCGGCGCTGCTGGCCTCGCAAAACGGCAAACTAATTCTCCCTAAAATCAAGAGCGCAAACGCAACGGCGGCGGTGGCATTGATATGAGCGGCAAACTTTTCATCGTGGGGCTGGGCCCCGGCGGCCAGGAGCACATGACCTTGCGGGCCAGACAGGCCCTGCAAGAATCCGAGGTGGTGGTGGGCTATAAAACCTACCTGCGTCACATCCAGGAACTGGTCAAGGACAAGGAAGTCCTGGCCAGCGGCATGACCAAGGAAATGGATCGCGCCTGGACCGCCATTCAAGCAGCCAGGCAGGGTAGAGTAACCGCCCTGGTCTCCGGTGGCGACCCTGGCATCTACGCCATGGCTCCGGTGGTGTTTGAACTCCTGCATGACAAGGGCATAGTCCCCGGCCCGGACGGGCTTGCAGTGGAGGTTGTCCCCGGCGTACCAGCCGTGGCTGCGGCTGGAGCCTTCTTGGGCGCGCCCCTGTCCCACGACTTTGCCTGCATTAGCCTCAGCGATCGCCTTACCCCTTGGGAAGTGATCGAGAAACGCCTGCTGGCCGCTGCGGGAGCGGACTTTGTCATCGCTCTTTACAACCCCAAGAGCAAGGGGCGTGACTGGCAGCTAGGCCGGGCCCTGGAGATCATAGCCGGGCACCGCGCAGCGCAAACCCCGGTGGGAGTGGTGCGGGCGGCCATGCGCGCCGACCAGAGTGTGCGGTTATGCACCTTGGCCACCGCAGCCTCCGCGCCGGTGGACATGGCCACCATCCTCATTATCGGCAACAGCAACAGCTTCACTTTCCAAGATGTCATGGTCACTCCCCGGGGATACCTGGCCAAGTATGGCTCCCCAGGGGGGGAGGAGGTCGGCGATGAGTAAAACAGCCATCGTCCTGGCGGCCTTTGGGGTCAGCCTGCCCGAGGCCCTGCCCGGCATCACTAACGTTGTCCAGAGGGTGCGCCAGTCTTTTGCTTGCCCGGTGGAGGTCTGCTTCACCTCCAATATCGTGCGCGGCATGTGGCAGAAGCGCTTGGCCGATCCGCAATGGGTAAAGGACAATCATCACACTCCGGACTATGTGCGCCGCATCAAGGGCCCCCTGGCCACCATAGCCGCCCTTCAGGACAGCGGGCATAAAACCCAGATCATCCAACCCTTGCATGTGTACGCGGGCGAGGAGTACCACGACCTGCGCAACTTTGTGGCCGCTTTGGCCAGTATAGAGACCATCAAGCCCAAATGGCGTCCTTTCCAAAAAGTGATGCTGGGGAGGCCCGCCTTAGGTGAGCCCGGGGTAAAGCACCCCTATCTACATGACATCGAGCGGGCGGCACAGGCTCTGGACGGTGATGTGCAAGAGGCCCGCGAGATGGGCGCGGCCTTGGTTTACGTAGGCCACGGCAACCATGTTTTTTCCACCGGCGTTTATCACGAAATGCAAATGATGTTGCAACAACGGCACCCTGATGTGGCCATAGAGATCGGCGCGGTTGAAGGCATGTTCGGCGTGGACTACGTGGCCGGCCGCCTTAGCGACTGGGGGGTAATGCGGGTATTGCTCAAGCCCCTCATGCTGGTGGCGGGGGTGCATGCCCGTGATGATATGGCCGGTGGTGCAAAAGACTCTTGGCGCTCGGTACTGGCTCAAATGGGCTTTAGAGTCGAATGCCGCTTACAAGGCTTGGGTGAGATCGACGCCTGGGCCGGCATCTATGTGCAAAACATCAATGAATGCGCCGCCGAGGCGGGCATAGAACTGGAATGCGAGGCGGCATAACTTAGGGAAAAAATCAGGGCAAGCGCGCATCGGCGCTTGATCGGGAATCCCGTGAAAACCGGGAGCGGACCCGCCGCTGTAACCGGGGACGAAAGCCGCGAAAATGCCACTGGCCTTTCAGGTCGGGAAGGCGCGGTGACTAGGATGATCCGGAAGCCAGAATACCGAACTGCCCTGACATCATCGGCGCATCCCGTGGAGTGGATGTGAGCCGGTAAAGAGTCTTAAGCGCGTAATGCGGGAAATCGCCGGACTCTCCCACGGGAGTCCGGTTAATTTTTGAGGACGCTTGCATGAGCACGGCGGTAATCGAGATACGAGGCCTGACCAAGTCCTACGGCAAGACCAGGGCGCTGCAAGGGTTGGACCTGACAGTGGAGCGGGGCGAGATATTCGGTTTCCTGGGGCCAAACGGCGCAGGCAAGACCACTACTTGTCGTGTCTTGACCACCTTGACCAAGCCAACCCTGGGAAAGGCGTCGGTGTCCGGCTTCGACGTGGTGCGTCAGCCGGTGCAAGCCAAGAGTGGCATGGGCGTGGTGGCCCAGCACACCAATGTGGACGGTGAGCTGAGCGTCTACGCCAACCTGAGACTGCACGGCCTGTTGCACCACATGCCCTCGGCCCTCAGAGAAAAACGCATAGACGAGTTGCTCGAGTTTGTGGGCCTGACCGACCGCCAGGGCGATTTGGTGCGCCGTCTTTCCGGCGGACTCAAACGACGGCTGATGATCGCCCGGGCCCTGCTGCATGAACCCAAGGTGTTGTTTTTGGACGAGCCCACCGTGGGCCTCGACGCCCAGACCCGCCGCCGCATTTGGGACCTTATTCGACGTAGTCATCAAGCGGGAGTCACCATTATGCTCACCACCCATTACATCGAAGAAGCCGAATCCCTCTGTCACCGGGTGGGCATCATTGACAACGGCAAGCTGATTGCCCTGGACACTCCGGCCAGCCTATTGGCCAGCACCGGCAGCCACGTGGTGGAGGAGGTGGACGGCAGCGGGCGATGTTGCTTTTTCGATAGCCGTGAAAAGGCTTCGGCGCATGCGGCACGCACCTCGGCCACGGTGATAATCCGCCGGGCCAACCTGGAGGACGTTTTTATTCGCCTCACCGGGCGGAGGGTTCGGCCGTGAGGGGGGTGTGGCCGATCTTTTACCGGGAGCTGTTGATTCTGCGCAGTCGCCTGTGGCGGCAGTTGGCTAATTACGCGGTCAGTCCCTTGCTCTACATCATCGCCTTCGGCTGGGGCATGGGTAGAGGGGTGACCATGGAAGGTGTCGAGTATCTGGCATACATGCTGCCGGGGCTCATGGCCCTGTCTTCCATGAGCCGCTCCTTCGGCATCTCTTCGGAGATAAACATTGCCCGTTTTTATTGGCACACCTTTGAGGAGTTTCAGACTTCACCCATATCCCCAGCCGCTATCGCCTTGGGCGAGGTATTGGGCGGCATGGTGCGCGGTTTGCTCGGGGCGGTGGTGGTGGTCTGCTTGGCCCTGCTCAATGGGGTGAAGCTTCATTACGGCAGCGTGCTTTGGCTGGGCTTGCTCGTAAACTGTTTCATGTTCGCTTCGGCCGCGGTATGGGCGGCCATGGTGGTGCGTTCCCATGCTGATCAGTCCAATCTCACTGGGTTCATCATTACACCCATGTCCTTTTTGTGCGGCACCTTTTTCAGCTTGGACAAGCTGCCCGCATGGGCGGCGGCAGTCATCAACACCCTGCCGCTGACCCATGCCAGCCACTTCATACGAGCTTCGGCCCTGGGGCAAAGCCCGCCCTGGCTGTCCCTGGCGGTGATGGCTCTTTATGCGGCGGTATTTTTTGCCATGGCCGTGTGGCACGTGCGAAAGGCCAGCATCTGATGGGCGCCGCGAGGATCATTAAAAGGGCTTGGCTCTGCTTGTGCCTGCTGGTCCTGTTGGTTTCGGCCGGCCCATCCTTATCCGCCGGTTTGCCTGATGGCGACGCCGTGGAACTGGACTCCGAGATCATAAGTGAGCAAAAGGTGCGTACCGTGCAGGAGCTATTGAACCTGATACCAGGGGTCAAGGCTGGCAGCTCCTCAGTGAGCATCCGTGGAAACTCCTCGGTGGCCGTTTTCCTGGACGGCATGAGCCTGATCAACACCGCCAGCGCCCATCGTAGCGTGAAGTGGGACTTGGTGTCCCTGGAGGATATCGCCAGCCTGAGGATCCTAAAAGGCGGCGGCGCGGTGGCCTATGGCGATAACTCCAGCGGTGGGGTGATTATCATAAAAACCAAAAGCGTTGACCGCACCAAGGCCAACCTGTCTTTTGAAGCTGGAAACCAGAACTACTGGCGGGCGCGCGGCAACCTTACCCAAAAGACAGGTCCTTGGGGGCTAGCGCTTAACGGCGATTATTTCACCACCGACGGCTTTCGGGTGAACGGAGACAAGGAGCAGGGCAGGGCGGGAATCAAGCTCTCTTGGGCGCCGGAAGCCTGGATGCGTTGGGCCGGGCCGGATTCGGCGGCTCCAACCTTGGCCGCGGACTATGGCGAGACGCGCAGAGGCAGCCCTGGATTGCCAAAATACGCCACGCCTCACGCCCGCTCCCGGGACGAGGCCCTAGGCGTTTCACTCAACTTCAAGGCCTTGGGGTGGAAGAACGCCACCTCCTTCACCCATTTCCAAAACGACTATACCAACCCTGACTCGGGCACCTATACCAAGTTGC
Source organism: Deltaproteobacteria bacterium (assembly GCA_020444205.1). Classification (GTDB taxonomy): domain Bacteria; phylum Desulfobacterota; class Desulfarculia; order Desulfarculales; family Desulfarculaceae; genus Desulfoferula. The sequence goes on from JAHLLJ010000002.1 coordinate 62,982, forward strand.
GCAGCTGGAGCATAAAGGAGGACCTGCGCAAGGGCTTCAAGCTCCCCCTGCTGGGCCGGATCAGCACCGGCCTCATGCTCTCCCAGGCTCATGCCCAGGGCAACAAAGTGCAGGCGGTGGACGAGCAGAGCTACAGCCTCTTCGGCATTAAGAGCTACCGATTCAAGGCTGTGCCGGTGAGGTTGAACCTAGGCCTGCGGGCCAACCTGTATTCGGCTTTTGACACGGCGGTGAATCCCGAGGTAAAGGCCGTTTGGAAAAAGGGCATGCTCAGGCTGGAAGCGGGCTTTCAGATGACCAACAACACCCCCACCTTCCGTCAGCGTTTTTATGAAACCTCCAGCACCAAACCAAATCCCGGCTTGGGCATGGAGTACGGCACCAACTACAGCTTCGGGGCCAGTTTTAGACCGATTGATTGGTTTATGGTATCGGCAACCGTCTTTTACAACCAGATCAACGACCGCATCACCTACATGCGCGGCAATGATGGAGTGGGTCAGTACCAGAACGTAGGTGAGACCCACCTCAGCGGGGTGGACGCCTTTATGTCCTTCACGCCTTTTGATTGGCTGGTGTTTCGGCCCTCATATACCTACCTGGAAGCCATCAACGACGACACCGGGCTGTGGCTGTCGGCCAAGCCGCGTCACAAGCTCAAGGCCAACCTGCAGCTGCGGCCCTGGCCGGGCCTGATGTTGGCTTGCCAAGGCACCTACAGTTCCATGGTCTACACCAACGCGGCCAACAGCACTACGGCGCCGTCCTATTTCACTTTGGACGCTTGGGGCGAGTACAGCCTGGGCCCGGCCCGCTGGTTCTTTCGCGTAGAGAACCTGATGGACGAGGACTACCTCTACGCCGACGGCTACCCCGCTCCGCCTCGCACCTGGTGGCTGGGCATGGGATGGGATTTCTAGTCATGAGGCGCCGTAGACCGCCGATTATAAGGCACTTGGTGCTGTGGCTGACCACCGCCTGCAATCTCAATTGCGCCTATTGCTACCGCGGTGACCCCAGCAAAGTTCTGGCCCTGGACCGGGACATGGTGCGCCGCGCCCTTAGCTTGGCCGCGGCGGGCGGCGGACCCTTGCACGTGCAGATGGCCGGTGGTGAGCCCACCCTGGTGCCGGAGCTCATGGAAACCGTGGCCCGCGAAGTGCACCGCCTGGAGGTCCCTACCACCCTGGCGGTGCAGACCAATGGCGTGGCTCTGGACCATGCCATGGCCCGTCTATTCAAACGCTGGAGTATAGGAGTTGGGGTCAGCTTGGACGGGCCGCCCGAAGTGCAGGAACGCCTGCGAGGCCGGGCGCCAGAGGTCTGGCAAGGCTTGGAAGAGCTTAACCGGGCCGAGGTGGACTTTGGCGTTACCGCCGTGGTCTGCGCAGAAAACCTAATTGAGTTGCCCCGCTTGGCCATGCTGCTGGGGCACTGGACTCACGCGCGGGGCCTGGGCCTGGACCTTCTGGTACGCAGGGGCCGCGCCATGCAGGGCGGACCCAGCATGGCCGAGCCCGAAGCCCTTATCCGAGCCATGCAGGAGCTGGCCGGCGCGGTGGCCTGGATCAGCAGTCAGCGGCGCAGGCCCCTGGTGTTGCGCGAGCAGAAACGATTGCAAAACTTATTGCACCCCTTTTGCCAAGCTGCCTTGGGAGCCTCCCTGGCGGTTCATCCTGATGGAAGTTTGTATCCCTGTGGCCAGACCATGGGCGACGAGGACTGCGAGATGGGCACTTTGGACCGGCCCGACTTCACCCGCGCCGCCGCCCTGGCCGCTTATCGCCTGGAGCAAGATGATTGCGCCAGCTGTCCCTTGGAGGCGCGTTGCCCTGGCGAGTGCCCCAGCCGCCTTAAGTACAACGGTCCTCAGGGGCGGGTCCTGGCCTGCGCTTTGCTGCAAGGATTGACCAGGGCGGCGGGCTCTCCTTGGCATCCCCCCCGCCTCAAGGAGTACAGACATGCCGCAGCTTGATCTGGTCTACTTCAGCACCACCTCCAACGACCTGCCCAACCTTATCCAAGCAGCAAAAAGCCTGCGCGAGCAGGGCGTAAATATAGCACTCAGGGCCTTTACCAAACCTCAACTTTTGAGTGAGGAAGACAAGCGCAAGTTCGTGGCTAAGGCCCTGCAGGCCAATGCGGTGGTGGTCACCCTAATGGGAGGCGAGAGCTCCTGCCCGGTGTGGGACCAACTTCTCGTTGCTCTGGGTGAAGCGCGCCGAGCAGGAGATGCACCATATTTTCATGTGCAGCCCACCGGTGCCAACCAGGAGGCCTGGCAAGCAGCGGTGGATCATGCCGATGGCTTAGACGGCGGCTCCTGGCAAGACCTGAACGCCTATTACCGTCACGGCGGGCGGGGCAACGCTGAACAGCTCCTGCGCTTGCTGTGCAACGCGGCCACCGGGGCCTCTTTGCCCCTGCTTCCTCCAGAGGTGCCTCCCACCGAAGGGGTTTATCACCCTGACTGGCCGGGCAGCCCGCCCCTGGAGGACTACCTGGCCTCTTTGGACCCGGCCAAGCCGCTCATCGGCATCTGGTTCTATCAGAACCTGTGGGTCAACAGAGCGGTGAAACACATCGACGCCCTCATCCACGAAGTGGAGGCCCAGGGCGGTGAGGCTCTGGCTGTGTTCCACTACCGCTTCATGGATCAGGTGGTGGGTAACCTGGGGGCGGACGAGGTGGCTGAGCGCTTTTTCCGCCGCGACGGCAAGACCATCATCGACGCCTTATTGAGCCCCATGATGTTCAGTCTGGGCATGGCCTCGGAAAAATATCATGGCATCCTGAAGCATCTGGACGTGCCGGTGATCCAGGCGGTGAGCACCATGCAACCGGTGGAGCAGTGGCGCGAAAGTATGCAGGGACTCAGCGCCATGGACGTGACCATGTCCCTGGCCCAGCCCGAGTTCGACGGGAATTTGATCTCCGCGCCGGTGGCCTCTAAACAAGAAACCAGGCGCGATCCTATTAGCGGAGCGGCCCTGGCCGAGTACCTGCCCATCCCCGACCGGGTGGCCCAGGCGGTGTCCTTGACCTTGAACTGGGCCGCCCTGCGGCGCAAGCCCAATAGCGAAAAGCGGGTGGCTATCGTCTTTCACCACTATCCGCCTCGCAACGACCGCATCGGCTGCGCCGCGGGGTTGGACAGCTTTGCCAGTGTGCAGGACCTGCTACGGCGCATGGCCGAGGGAGGCTACCGCTTGGAGGACACCTTCCAAGGCGAGGACGTCTTGGCCCATGCCCTGCTGGCGGGCATGACCGGGGACCGTCGTTGGTTGCCTCCAGAGGAGATGGCCCGGCGGGCGGCGGCCACCGTGGGCAGCACCCATTTCCATCCCTGGCACGAGGCTCTGCCCGAGGCAGTGCAGGCCAAGATGGTGGCCGACTGGGGGTCCATGCCCGGCGAGCTGTTCACCCACGACGGCAAGCTGCTGGTCCCCGGCCTGGTGACCGGTAACGTGTTCATCTCCATGCAGCCGCCACGCGGCTTTTTGGAGCAGGCGGACAAGATTTACCACGACCCACATCTGTCGCCGCCCCATCACTATCTGGCCTTTTACCGCTGGATCAAATACGTGTTCAAAGCCGACGTGGTGCTGCACATCGGCAAACACGGCTCCCTGGAGTGGCTGCCCGGTAAGGGAACCGGCCTCAGCCGAGAGTGCTATCCCGAGCTGGCCATCATGGACCTGCCCAACGTTTACCCCTACATCATCAACGATCCGGGGGAAGGCACCCAGGCCAAGCGGCGCTCGGCCGCCTGCATCATCGACCACATGACTCCGGTGATGGTCAACGCTGATCTGTACGAAGACCTGGCCCAGGTGGACAACCTGATCAAGGAGTACAACGAGGCCCGCGTGGAAGATCCCGGCAAGCTGGAAATTCTACGCCCCATGCTCTGGAACGCGGTGGAAAAGGCCGATTTGCAGCGCGACCTGGAAATGGACCAGGAGCAGGCCTTGGCCGACTTCGAGGCCTTCCTGGAGAAGCTGCACGCCTATTTAGGAGAGATGGCCGACACCCTGATCAACGATGGTTTGCACATCATGGGCCGTCCGCCCCAGGGCCAGGCCTTGACTGACTGCCTGGCCCAGCTCACCCGCCTGGCCAACGGCGAGGCTCCCTCCCTGCGCCAGGCGGTGCTGGCCGCCCAGGGTCATGACTATGACTTCGTGCTGGAAAAGCGGGGACAAGTTCTCTCCCCAGGCGGTCTCACCGGAGGCCAGGTTATCGCTCAAGCTCAGGAGCAGTGTCTGGAACTGCTGCGCGCCATGGCCGAGAGGGACTACCAGCCCGAGGCTGCTGAAGCGGTTACCGAGACTGTCTTGGGCAAGAACCATCCTGCCGTGGCCGAGGCCCTGCGCTACGCGGTCCAGGAGGTGTTACCCCGGCTATTGGCCATCACCGAGGAGACTGACGCTTGCCTGGCGGCTATGGATGGTCGCCATGTGGCTCCAGGTCCCTCCGGGGCACCCAGCCGAGGCCAGGTGGAGGTGCTGCCCACGGGGCGCAATTTTTTTTCCGTGGACCCCCAGAAGATACCCACCCCGGCTGCCTGGAAGGTGGGCAAGGCCCTGGGCGAAGCCATGCTGGAGCGGCATCTGAAGGACCACGGCCGCTATCCCGAGAACATCGGCTTCATCCTCTGGGCCAGCCCAACCATGCGCAACAAGGGCGACGACGTGGCCGAGATCCTTTGGCTCATGGGCCTCAAGCCGATGTGGCAGCAGGGTTCGGGCAATGTGCGCGGCCTGGCGGTGATACCTCTGAGCGAGTTGGGCCGCCCTCGTCTAGACGTCACTCCCCGTATGTCCGGCATCTTTCGCGATGCCTTCCCTACGGTGGTGGAGCTGTTGGACAAGGGCGTGCGCATGGCGGCCGCCCTTCAGGAAGACACGGCCATGAACTACCTACGAGCCCACGTGGTGAATGATTCGGCCTTGTACCGCCAAGAGGGATTGGACGATGAACAGGCCTTTCGCCGTGCCACCCTGCGCCTGTTCGGCGCTCCGCCTGGGGCATATGGAGCGGGAGTGGCCGCCCTAATGGAGGCCAAGAACTGGAAAGACATACACGACATCGGCGACGTGTTCGTGGGCTGGTCCTCCTATGCCTACGGCCAGGGAGTGAACGGCATCAAACAGGAGAGCGCCTATCGCCGGTTGCTGGGGCGCATGGACGTGACCGTGAAGAACGAGGACAGCCGAGAGTACGACATGATGTCCTGCACGGACTTCTACTCCTATCACGGCGGGCTCATTGCCGCGGTGCGCTCGGTGCGCGGCCAGGCCCCGGAGTCATTCGCCGGTGACAGCTCTGACCCCGAGCGGGTCAAGGTGCGCACCGCCGCCGAGGAGGCCAAGCATGTATTCCGCTCACGCCTGCTCAATCCCAAGTGGGTGCGCGGCCTGATGCGCCACGGATACAAGGGCGCGGGCGACGTTTCCAAGGCGGTGGACGTGGCCTTTGGCTGGGACGCCACCGCCGATGTGGTGGATGACTTCATGTACGAGCGCCTGGCCCAGCGGGTTGCCTTTGATCCCGAGGTGCGTCGCTGGATGGAGCAGGTAAACCCCTCCGCCCTACACAACATTGCCGAGAAGCTATTGGAAGCCATAGGTAGGGGAATGTGGCAGGCCGAGGAAGAGACTCACCAGAGGCTTCTGGATCTGTATCTGCAAACCGAGGGAGAGGTGGAGCAGGCCATGGACCCGGAGCAGGACGGAGCGAGGTCATGAATCCGCTTACACCGTGGGTTGGTTATCTGTTTCAGGCGGGAACCCTGCTGTATCTGCTGGCCGCGTTGAGCGCCCGGCCCCGTCTAACCCGTCTGTGCCTTGGGACCCTGGGAGCGGCCATGGTTGCCAATTTGGCTTCCATGGGGCTGAAGCTTTACTTGTCCTGGCCCATGCAATCGCCCTTTCAGGAGCCTTTTTGGTTGCCTGTGGCCGTAGCCGGACTTGCTCTGGGCTCCTTTGCCAAGGGGCGGCCTTCCCTGGGGCGGGGTCTGGTGGTGGTCACCGCCACCCTGGCCCTGATCGCCGCCCTGTTCCCCAAGGATTTCTATTTGCCTTTTCCACGCTCGAACACCATTGTGGCCCACATCTTTTTGCCCATGAGCGCCATAGGCAAGGCCTGTTTTTACGCGGCCGGGACGGCGGCGGTGATGTACCTGTCCCATTGGAAGGAGACCACTGAGCTGGACCGTGGGCGCCCCCTGTTCGGCCGCCTCATCGTGTGGGGCTTCGTCATCTTCACCCTCAGCCTGTTCTTGGCCGAGATCTGGTCTTACCTGGGTTGGGCCAGCCCGGTTATCTGGAACAACGCCACCATGACCTCCACCATGGCGGTGTGGTTTTATTACGGCTGCTTTTTACACCTGTACTTGTTGCGCGCCTGGAGCGCCCGGCGCCGGGCTTGGTTCGCGGTGGCTGGGGTGCCTCTGCTCATCGTCTTTACCCTGCTTCCCGAGACCGGCGGCTTTCAATGGCCGGAGTGGTGGCTATGAATATTTTGCGAGGACTGTGGCGATTTTTCGGCTCGGCGGCTCTCAGTGTTGTTTTGCTGCTGTCATTGGTGGTGGTGCTTTGCTGCGGCTACTATCTGTTCGAGGCCGCGCCCCAGGTGTACGAGCCTCTCAACCGCCTGCTGTTGTGGGACTGGTTGGCCTCTTACGGCATGGGTGAGCTGGGCAATGCCTGGTGGTTTTTTGCTTTCCTCATTCTACTGGGGTTGCTGGTGGCCAACACCATGGTGTGCACCTGGCAAAAAGTGGCAGTCCTGGTCCGCCGGGGGACCAAGGGCTCACGCCTGGATTTCATCCTGCGCTTCTCGCCGCACCTGATGCATCTGGCCTTCATAATCATCCTGGCCTCCCACCTGGTCACCTATGTCTTTGGGCTCAACGTGCAAAACAACGTGGTGCTGCCGGGGCGGGAGATCACCATCCCCGGCTCAGACATCAAGCTCAAGCTCATGGGTATAAAGTCACTTTTTTATGAAGGCGACCGCCTGGCCTTTTATCGCAATCGGGCCCTCACCCAAGACATCACCCTTTCCCTGCGCCACGGCCAGGGCGAGGCCACGGTCAGAAGCTTGGCCTTTAACAGCCCCATCTGGTACGGCGGCTACAGCATTCACTTGAAAAACTATTTTCCCCGCTCCAAAAGCGGTATGAAGCGGCGGCCTTATGCCAACCTGATCATCCGCCGCGACCCCGGTGTGAAGGCCTTCTTTTTTGGGACCGTGGTTTTTGCCATCGGCCTGTTGGCCTATTTATGGCAAGCCCTGCGGCAACATCGGCAACGCGCGGTACGAGAGGCGCAATTATGAAAAAAAGCATCTTAGTGTTTTTGGCGCTACTAATAATTAGCTTGGCGGCACCGTTGCCGCCCAGGGCGGCGTTCAGGGCCATCGGCCCATTCAGCGTGGAGAGTCACGAAGACGGCTCTTTCATAATCACCGACGGTATCGGCAGGCGGATCTATCTGGTACCCAGGGGCAAGACGCCCCCGCCTGGAGTGCCCCCCCAAGAGGTGGTGCGCATTCCCGTAAAAAGCATAGCCAGCGATTCGGCGCGAGACACCTCCCTGCTGCTTGCCCTGGACGCCATTAACACGGTTAAGGCGGTTACCGGCAAGCCCCAGGACTGGACCATCCCCTATATCCATCAAGGCTTGGTCCAGGGGAGCATTGTCTCCTTGGGTCAGAGCCATGGCCTGGATTACGAACAGCTGGCCAAGGTGAAGCCCGACGTGTTTTTCACCTGGGACGAGTCGCTGATTCCCATGATGGACGAGTTGGGCATTCCCACAGTCATCACCAACACTGACCTTGCCCGTGATCTGGATACTCAGATCGGCTTCGTCAAGTTCCTGGCCCCGTTTTTTGGCAGTCACCGCCAGGCCGATGATTACGTAGCCAAGGTTTACACCGCCCTGGACGGCATCAAGACCAAGACACAGCAAGCCGATAGTAAGCCCAAGGTTATTTGGGGAGATGTGTATTCCAAGCGGGTTTTGGTTGAACCGGGCAACTCCTGGGCCGCTCAGATCGTGCAAGCGGCGGGTGGGGATTATCTTTTCGCGGACGTTTCCGGCGACACCTGCTTGGAAATAGCCTTGGAGCGCTTCTTTTCCAGCGGAAATGAGGCTGAGGTGATGATTACCTATCGCACACCCCGCCAAGGCATGGCCACCAAGGCCAGAATGAAAGCTACTAACCGTACCATAGCTGGTATCAAGCCCCTCAACAGCGGCAAGGTTTATTACCCCCTGAAACACTACCGGCAGTCGGCCCAAAAGCTGGATGAAATACTGCTGGATTTGGCGGCAATCATTCACCCGGAGCTTTATCCGGGCCATCAACTGCGGTATTTCGCCGAACTGCAGGAGTAATTGAGTGGACTCGGTAATGTCCCAAGGCCGCCGCAGGATCCTGGTCATACCGCTATTGGCCATGTCTGTGATGGCGGTGTTTTGGGCCAGCCTAAACCTGGGCAGCGTGCCCTCCACCGCCGGGGAGGTGTGGCGCATACTGTGGAGCCAGGGGGAGCCTGGCTCCCTGACCTTCATCGTGCAAAGCATCCGCTTGCCCCGGGCCCTGGCCGCCCTGGGCGGCGGAGCCATGCTGGCGGTGAGCGGCCTGCTGTTGCAGGTGTACTTCCGCAATCCCATCGTGGGCCCCTTCGTTCTGGGCATCTCCTCGGGGGCCACCCTGATGGTCTCGCTGGTGATGCTCACCTCAGTGGCGGTGGGCATGGTGGGGGTGATGCCATATCTCACCCCGGTGGCTGCTTTCCTGGGAGCCCTGGGGGCCATGTCCTTGGTGATGAGCATCGCGGCCAGGGTGAAACAGGGGGTGACCTTGCTCATCGCGGGCATCATGATCGGCTATCTGAGCAGCGCGGTGACCAGCCTGCTGATCACCTTTGCCGAGGCCGAGCGGATCAAGGGCTTCAACCTGTGGCAGCTGGGCAGCTTCAGCGGCTACACCTGGAACGAGTTGGCGGTGATGATGAGCGCGGGCTCTGTGCTGTTGGTCATCGTCTACGGCCTCAGCAAGCAGCTCAACGCCTTTTTGCTGGGGGAGAACTACGCCGCCACCATGGGGGTGCACACCCGCCGCTTCCGCCTGGCCCTGATCTTCACTTCCTGCGGGCTCTCGGCCCTGGTCACGGCCACGGCCGGGCCGGTGGCCTTTGTGGGCCTGGCTGTGCCCCACATGGCCCGCCTGGCCATGGGCACCTCGGACAACAAGCTGCTCATCCCGGCCACCGCCCTGATCGGCGGCCTGGTGTGCGGCTTCTGCGACATCGTGGCCCGCCTGCTCTTCGCCCCGGTGGAGGCGCCGCTGAGCGCCATTACCTCTTTCTTCGGTGCGCCGGTGGTGATCATGCTGCTGCTCAAAAGGAGGGCCGCGCGATGAGCGCCCATCCCGCCAAATCAGAGAACCTGCTGCGGGTGGAAAACCTGGCCGTGGGCTACGGCCGCCGCCCGGTGCTGACCGGGGTGAGCTTCAGCCTGCACTCGGGCCGCTTCCTCAGCCTGCTGGGCCCCAACGGCGCGGGCAAGACCACCTTGCTGCGCAGCATGGCCGGCCTGCTGCCGGTGCTGGGGGGCAGCATCCACATCGCGGGCCGCGAGCTGGGCAAGATAAGCCAGATCGAGCTGGCCCGCATGCAGGCGGTGGTGCTCACCGACCGCCTGAACCCCGGCCTGCTCACCGCCCACGAGGTGGTGTCCCTGGGCCGCCATCCCCACACCGGCTTTTTCGGCAAGCTGGGCCCGGAGGATCACCGGGCGGTGGAGCGGGCCCTGGCCATGGTGGGGGCCGAGGATCTGGCCCAGCGCTACTTCGAGCAGTTCAGTGACGGTGAGAAGCAAAAGGTGGTGCTGGCCCGGGCCCTGGCCCAGGAGCCCCGCCTGATCCTCTTGGACGAGCCCACGGTGCACCTGGACCTCAAGCACCGTCTGGAGGTGATGTCCATCCTGCGCGGTCTGTGCCGTCAGATGAACATCGCGGTGGTGGCTTCCCTGCACGACGTGGACGTGGCCTCGCGGGTCTCGGACCAGGTGGCGCTGATCTCCGGGGGCGGCATGAGCGCCTTCGGCCCTCCGGAGGGCACCCTGGACGACCGCACCGTGGCCGAGCTGTACAACCTGCGCGGAGCCCGCTACGACAGCCGCCTGGGGGTCATGGAGCTCACCAACGGCAAGCACCTGGGCCCGGTTATGGTGGTGCCCGGCGGCGGGGCGGCCTGCGCCGCCCTGCGCCTGCTTCACAAGCGCGACTACGGCCTGCTGGTGGGAGTGGCTCATCAGGGGGACATGGACGCCCACGTGGCCGATGCCCTGGGAGCGGAGGTGGCCCTGGCCCCGGCCTTTGGCCACGCCACCGCCCAGGCCATGAACCAGTGCCGGGAGATGCTTTCGCGGGCGGTGGCCGTGGTGGACAGCGGCTTCCCCCTGGGGCCGGGCAACGTGGAGAACCTGGAGCTTATAAACCTGGCCCTGGAGCAGGGCAAGCCGGTGTTCAGCCTGCGGCCCGAGAGCGAGGCCGGGGTGACCTGGCATGGCTTGGATGAGCGGGTGGTGCGCTGCTCCGACGAGATTGACCTGGCTGCCCGCCTGAGCGCCCACCAGCACCGGGCAGGGGACAAGGCCCAGGACTGACCCACCCCCTATTCCATCGGATCAAATAAAAGGAGGCGTCCCGAGCGGGACGCCTCCTTTGCTTGTGGGGTGGTAATGGCTACAGGAGGTTCAGGTCGATCTCCACGCCGGCGTAGACCCACAGGCCGGGGTCCAGCACCTCGTACTGGCTGGAGTAGCCCGGGGTCATGTTTCCGTAGACCGCCAGATCCTGATCCAACAGGTTGTCGGCCTTTACCCGCAGCTTGAGCCAATTGGTGAGCTTGTAGGAGCCAGTGAAGTGCAGGTTGAAGTAATCGTCCAGGCCGCGCTCCCGCTCCAGCATGGTGGTGGCGTTGAGGCCTAGCTGCAAAGTGCCGTCATCATAATATATGCCGGGCACCATCTGCCATTTGGGGCCGGCCTGCTCGCGCTCGCCGTCTTCTTCCTCCCAGGGATCGGCCGCGTAACCGCCGAAGGCCAATTGCAGGTACTCATGCACCTGGGCGGTCAGCTTCCACTCCACGCCCGTGGTGCGGTACTTGTCCATGTTCTGGGCGTAGTAGCGGTCATCCTCTGGGTTTTTCACATAGCGGATCTTGTCGGTGTAGTCCATCAGGAAAGCGGCCAGGGTGCCGGTGAAGATGCCGTAGGATACCTTGTAGCCCAACTCATAGGTCCAGCCGTACTCGGGCTCCAAGTTGGGATTGCCCACCAAGGTGGCGGTTTCGGAGTAGAGCTGGTTAAAGGTGGGCACCCTAAAGGCTCGGCCCACATTGCCGTAAAAGGATTGCCGGTCGGTGAGCTTGTAGACCGCCTGGAACTGAGGCACAGGCTCGTAGTAGTTGTCGGAGTCTTCCTCGGTGCTGATGACACCCTGGCCACGGATACCCAAGGTGAGGATCAAGTCGCTGAAAAAGGTCTTTTCCGCCTGGATGAACAGCGAGGGCAGGTGGCGGGTGTTGTCCAGGTCGATGGAATCGATGTAATAGCCCGAGGAACTGGAGCCCTTCACGTCCTGGCGAACCTCATCTTGCTGCTCAAAGATGTAGGTGCCGCCGTAGAGGAATAGGGTGTTCCACAGCATCGTGCTGTTCTGGGCGTCCAGACCGGTGGTGAAGCTTTTCTTTTCGTTATCACGGCCCGGTTTGCCCGCGGCACCGTAGTAGTCATAGTCGGTGTCCATATAGTTATAGTTGAAAAAGCCGGTGGCCCGGAAGGCGCCCCGCTCATAGGTGGCGGTCAGGTAGTGGTGGTACACCTTTTCGTCCACCTCGTAGCTGCTGGTAGGCTTCTTGGTGTACTGGGCGTTGTAGCCGGTATTGGTGTAGTTGAACATGTAGCTTATAACCACCGGGGTCCAGGGCTGAACCGCAATCATGGCCGAGTACTTCTGGGGCGCGTTCAGGCTGGTGTTGTAGGGGCTGCGAGTGCTGTAGTTGCGCTTGGCGTCGGTGATGTCGTCATAGCGCATGTAGCTGGCGCCCAGGAAGACATACTTGTTACGGTACCAAGCGTCGCCGTTGAAATAGTCGTTGGAGCCGCCCAGCAGGCGGCCGCCGATGGCGTCTTCACCGGGACGGCGGGTGCGCATGTTGACCACGCCGGTCATGGCCCGCGAACCGTACAGGGCAGAATTGGCCCCTTTTACCACCTCAATGCGTTCCAGAAAGGCCGAGGGGATCTGGTCCAAATCATAGCTGCCCGCCGTGGGTTCGATTATGGGAATGCCGTTAAGCATGATCTGCTCGCCGCCGCTGATGCCACGGATGCCGATTTCGCCGTTCATGCCTCCCTGGGTTATGCCGCCGGGCAGGGAAGATGAGAAGTTCATACCCTCGGTGCGCTGCAGCACCTCATAGGCGTTGTCGCCGCCTTTTTTCTCGACATCCTGAGCGGTAATCACCGTGGTAAAGGAACCGGTGTCCAGATCTTCTGCCTGGTAGCGCTTGGCCGTTACGTTCAGGGTATCCATGACCACCTTAGCCTGAGCGCTTTGGGCTTTGGCCTTGCTATCTTCGGCCTTGGCCTCGGCTTGGGTTTCAGCGCCGGTTACATTCTGCGCGGCCAGCGCGGGTGCCAAGGCCCACGTCAGTACGCAACCAGCGCACATTAAGATTCTCGCTATTTGCCGCATGCGTCTCTCCTCTTTCCTCTCAAAGATGTGTAAGGGCACACGTGGCCAATAGGTGGCGGGTAAACAAAAAACGCTCCGAGAATGCATAATCATGCAGTCTCGGAGCGCACCCAGTTTCTTTGCTCCCGCCACACCCCTTGCGCATGTCCACGTGCGCACCAGGGATTTCTCCGGATAGGTCTTCTGGCTCTCGGGTCACCCTACTCGCCGCGCCTTCCCACCGTCATGAAAAACGGCAGTGGCAACAAGCGGCTTTCGTCACCGATTACAGCGGCGGGACCGCGCCGGATTCGCACCGGCTTCCCTTTTAAGCCTTTTAGGCATCCGTAGAAAATATGTAGGAAAATTTATAGCAAGACCATTGAGGAGTGTCAATCTGATTTGCCCGCATCAGAGCTGGTCATCGACGAATTTGCCTTGTAGATCAGCAATGATTCGCAGGTCAAGGCAGGACAGAAAAAAGAGAGCTTGCCGGATGGTCAGATACTACTTGTCTAATATTTAAGCCAGGATTTTGGGCCGAAGACTCTCCCCTAGGTGTAGCTGCTAAAGAGGTTGTTCACACGGTTCCAGTCTTGGAGACTGGTGGTTGACAAGACTACCAAACCCAAGCTGGAAGAGCCGCGTGAACAACCACCATCAGAATGCCAGGACCACGATTTATAGTCGAGGCCTGATCGTGAAGAGGGTTTTGAAGGAAGGAAAGAGTGTGCGGGAGGTGGCCGAGGCCTTGGGTGTGAGCCGGCGCACAGTCTACAAATGGCTTGCCCGCTACAGGGCCGGAGGACTGGACGCCCTGCGTGATAGAAGCTCCCGACCCCTTTGCAGCCCCCGGCGTTTGCCGGTGGAGCGGGTGGCCACCACCGCGGCCATGAAGCGTATGCGCATGAATTCGCCCCAAATAGCTTTTTCCCTTCTCATGCCTCTTTCCACGGTGACCCTTGAGCTGAGGCGTTTGGGTCTGAATCGTTTGCCGCACCTGGAGCCTAGGCCGCCGGTGATTCGATACGAGCACAAGTCCCCAGGTGACATGATTCATCTGGATATCAAAAAGTTAAGCAGGATAGACGGGGTGGGCCACCGCATCCATGGCGACCGCACCAAGTGAGGTCGCGGGGCCGGCTGGGAATATTTGCACGTATGCGTGGACGACCACAACCATTTAGTTTACACCGAACTGCTGCCCGACGAGAAGGCCACTGCAGCCACCTGCTTTTTGATCCGTCCCGCTGATTGGCTGGGGCGTCACGGGGTCATGGTGCGGCGGGTGATGACCGACAATGGAAACTGCTATGTTTCTCATTTATTCCAAACAGTGGTGCGCAGCTTGGGGGCACGGCATGTCAGAACGAGGCCCTACGCCCCCAGGACCAACGGCAAGGCCGAGCGCTTCATCCAGACCAGCATCAAGGAGTGGGCCTACAAACGGGCTTACGAGAGCTCCGAGGAAAGGAATGAGCGGCTGGGGCCATGGCTGGATTACTACAACCAGACCAGACCCCACACCGCTCTTAACTACCAACCGCCGATCTCAAGATTGGCAAAGTGTGAACAACGTCCTTGCTAACTACAGCTAGGGGAAGACTAAATGACGGTCTCACTAAAAAAATTTTATCATACCCCCAAATTCATAGTAAAATAGTATGTAAATAGGAATAAAGTGGCTGCAACGAACCCGCTGGTTGAAAAGGAGGCCGCGAATGCCAAAACCTGACCAGCTTCTAAGCAGACGCAGGTTTCTTGGGAAGGCCGGAGCAAGCTTGACCGCTCTGGGGACCGGGATGGTACTGGTTCAACCTCCTAGGGTGGCCCAGGCCGCGGGCCGGCCCAAGAAGTACGGAATGGTGATCGACACCAACCGCTGCCTGGCCTGCCACGGCTGCACCATAGCCTGCACGAGCGAGAACAACGTGCCCGACGGCCACTACCGTAGCTGGGTGAAAGTTATGGAAAAGGGAAACTACCCTGATGTGAGCAGCCACTTCCTGCCCAGGCTTTGCAATAACTGCGAGGACGCACCCTGCCTGAACCTATGTCCCACCGGCGCGACCTACCGCACCACAGAAGATGGCGTAGTGCACGTGAACCGAGAAATTTGCGTGGGCTGCCGTATCTGTGTTGAGGCCTGCCCCTATGGGTCGCGCTTTGTCAACCCTCTGACCAACACCGCGGACAAGTGCGATTTCTGTTATCACCGAATCACCCGCGGGCTGGAGCCCGCCTGTGTGGATGCCTGCACGGGACGGGCGCGCATCTTCGGGGACCTTAACGACCCCCAAAGCGCAGTGTCGATCTACATGGCCGATAAATCCACCCAGCGCCTGCGCGCCGACCTCAACACCCGGCCCAAGGTCTACTATGTGTACGCCGACGAAGCCGTGATGGGGCCGGATTACAGCCTGCTCTTGGCGGGGAGGTAACCATGGATCAGTCAGTGCAGTATATTTACTGGATTCAGCACGGCGTGCCCCTTGGTTACCTCATCGCATGGTATCTATGGCTGATATCTCTGGCTGAGGGCACCCATATCGTGGCGCACCTGAGCTGGCTCTACTACCGCAGCGAGGACTACCGGCCGCTGGAAAAGATAGGCACCTTTCAGCCCTTTATCATCCTGGCCCTGGTGCCGTTGTTCCTAGTGGCCGACCTGGGCCACCCTGAACGCTTCTACACCATGTTCTATAACTGGCACTGGACCTCCCCGGTTGCCTATGGCGTGTATATCATCACCTTCTGCATGATTTCCTACGCCATTCACTCTTACTACCTATTCCGCCCCGAGCTGATCATCCGCGCCCGGCAGGGCGGAGCCCTGGGCGGTCTCTATCGGCTGTTGTTGTTGGGCCAGAGCGAAGATGGCGGCCGGAGCGAGATCCTGGCCAGGCAACGGGGCCGGGAGCGCACCTGGGCAGGGATTAGCCTTTTCTTTTCCTTCCTGGGCCTCATCTACCTGGGCATCCTGCTCTCGGCCTTCAAGGGCCGGGTCATGTGGAGCTCCTCGATGATGGTGTTCATCTTCGTCGCGGTGGGGATCACCGGAGGCGCGGCCTTCTTGATCCTACTCACCCATCTCAAGAATCTGCTGGCTAAGACCCCGAGTCAGGCGCTTGCGTCCCAACAACGCTACCTGGCTGAGTTCGGCATCATCCTGAAATACTCCCTCCTGGCCCAGGCCGCGGTTTGGTTCGTCTATCTGGTGCTCCTGCAATACACCGGCATGGGCGGCAGGGTGGCTAGCTACTTGTTCATGGATGGGCCGCGAGCCTTGCAGTTCTGGTTCTTACAGGTGGCGGTGGGCCTGGCCCTTCCGTTCCTGCTCACTCTTTTCCGCGGCTTGCGTGAACAGCCCCTGATTGCCTCGCTGGCTGCGGTGGCAGCACTGGTGGGGACTCTGTCTGGGGTGGTCAACATCTTCATGGGCGGCCAAAGTCTTCCCATGACCAACTTCCGTTGGGAACAACTGGCGCCCGAACCGGGAAAGATGATCTTCGGCATTGTGACCATGGTGGTGATGTTCCTGGTCTTCTTGGTCACCTATCGGATTTTGCCTTATGAAAACGCCGATGTCTCTGAGGGAGGTGCTTAATCATGAGTACCAATCGAAGAAACTTTATCAAGGGAGCCATGGCCCTCTCCGGGCTGATAGCGACGGGGGGCTGTCTGCAACCCACCGAAAAGGCCAAGACCTGGAATAAGGGCGGCCCCGATCCCGACCCCGCGGCTGGGGCCAAGGTGGTGCGCACCGTATGCCTGGGTTGTCACAGCGCTTGCGGGCTGCAGGTCAAGGTCAAGGACGGGGTGGTCATCAAAATTGACGGCAATCCCTACCACCCCAACAATAAGGAAGACTTCCTGTCCTATGGCACCGATCCCCGCCAGGCGGAAAAGGTCAACGGCACGGTGTGCGCCAAGGGCGGCGCCACCATGCAGACAATGTACAACCCCTACCGTGTGCAGCACCCCCTCAAGCGGGTGGGGCCACGGGGCTCGGGCAAGTGGAAGAGCATCACCTGGGAGCAGGCCTATAAGGAAGTCATCGAAGGCGGTGATCTTTTCGGCGAGGGCCATGTGGAGGGGCTCAAGGCCATACGCAGCTTCGATCCCATCAATCCCGCCGCGCCGGAGCTGGGTCCCAAGGCCAACCAACTCTGCTTCATGCCCGGCCGCATTGAGCACGGCCGCAAGGAGTTCACCGACCGTTGGTTCAAGGACGCCTTTGGCACGGTCAACAAGCGGCTGGACCACACTTCCATTTGCGAAACCAGCCACCATGTGGGCTTGGATCTGTGCTTTCACAAAAAGCACCACATCAAGCCCGACATCATGAACTGTGAGTACATCATCTTTTTCGGCACCAGCCCCTACGAGGCCAACTTCCCCATGCAGGCTCTGGCCCGCAAGCTCAACTTCTTCCGGGAGCGCGGGGGCCAAATGGTGATCGTGGATCCGCGCTTTTCCAACTCCGCGGCCAAGGCCGCCCGCTGGATTCCCATATTGCCGGGCACCGACGCCGCCTTTGTCCTGGGTATGATGCGCTGGATGATGGAGCACGATCGGGTGGATCTGCAGTACCTATCTTTTCCCAACCTCAAGGCGGCCAAGGAGGGGGCGGGCCATCTTACTTGGTCCGACGCCACCTATTTGGTCAGGGCCGATGACGGCACCCTGCTCAAGGAAGGCAAGGAAATCCTGGTCATGGCCGGCGGCAAACCGACCCCGGCTTCGCAGGTGAAGCAGGCGGAGCTTTTGGTGGATGCCTCGGTCAAGGGAGTCAAGGTCAAGAGCGTTTACCAGCTCCTCTTGGAGCGGGTCAAGGAGCGCGCCGTCAAGGAGTATGCCGCCATTTGCGGGGTTGAGCCACGGGCTATCGAACGCGAGGCCGATGCCTTTACTTCGCATAGCCGGAGGGCGGTAGCTGACTTCTACCGCGGTCCAGTGCAGCACACCAACGGAACCTATGCCGCCCGCACCATCGGCATCCTGAACTTCCTGATCGGCAATGTTTCCTGGAAGGGTGGCTGCGAGGCTCATGGCGGCGGCCACTGGCATGAAATGGGTGGCAAGCCAGGCAACCCTTACAACCTGGCCAAGGATCTCCATCCCGGCAAGGTCAAGGCCAAAGGGGTGAACATTGACCGCCACAAGAACCGGTATGAGGACACCAGTGAGTTCAAGCAGAATGGCTATCCGGCCAAGCGCCCTTGGTTCCCCTTTGCTTATCACAACGTTTATCAGGAGGTGATTCCCAGCATCGCCGCCCAATATCCTTACCCCATCAAGTGCTTGATCACCTATTGGAACAACGTAGTCTACTCGGCTCCGGCCGGCAGCCATCAGATCGAACTGCTCAAGGACACCAAAAAGCTGCCCCTGCACGTGGCCATAGACATCGTGATGGGCGAGACTTCCTCCCTGGCCGACTACATTCTACCCTGCCGGCATTTCCTGGAGGATTACGCCACTCCCCACGTGGCCCCCACCATCCTGACCCAGACCAGTGGGGTGCGCCAGCCGGTGGCGCAGCCGGCCTTTAAGGACACCAAGGTGATCGAGCAGATATTCATAGACTTGGCCCTGAAGATGGGGTTGCCCGGCTATGGCAAGGACGGCCTGGGGCCGGGGCACGACCTCAACGAGCCCAAGGATTGGTACAAGCTGTTGGTGGCCAACATCGCTTATGGCGACAAGAAGGACCATGCCGTGCCTGGGGCCACAGAGGAGGATAAGGTCCGTTATGTCCTGGAGCGGGGAGGGCGTTTCCAAAACCGCGACAAGGCCTACAAGGGGCCCTACACCAGCCACGCCTACAAGGGCATTTGCCGCATCTACAGCGAGAAGCTGGCCACGGCCCGTGATTCCATGACCGGCAAGCCCTACGATCCCCTGCCTTTCTATGAACCGGTTCGCGACTGCCTGGGGAGGCCCCTGCAGGTGGACCAGGGCAAGTATCCTTTCTATATCCTCACCTATCACCCGGTGTATCATGCCCAGGCCCGCACCGCGGCCAGCAGCTGGCTCATGGGGGTCACCCCCGAGAATTGGGTC
This sequence comes from Deltaproteobacteria bacterium, assembly GCA_020444205.1. Taxonomy (GTDB): domain Bacteria; phylum Desulfobacterota; class Desulfarculia; order Desulfarculales; family Desulfarculaceae; genus Desulfoferula. The sequence continues at coordinate 81,807 of JAHLLJ010000002.1, forward strand.
CAGATCAACGCGGCCGACGCGCGCAAGCTGGGTATTGAGAGCGGCAATCTGGTGCGGGTCTCTTCGGTCAGCAACCAGCAGGGCGTGCGGGGCAAGGCCCTGGTTACCCAGGCGGTGCGTCCGGGTATCGTGGTGATACCGCATTCCTTGGGACACTGGCAGTACAGCAGCAAACCGTACGACCTTAACGGCAAGGAGACCGCCTCCGCGTCTTGGATCGGACGCGGTTGTTCGGCCAACCCGGTTATGTTGGTGGACCCCCACCTCAAGGACGTGTGCTTGCAGGACCCCATCGGTGGCAGCTCCTCTTTTTACGATTCAAAGGTGGCTGTGGATAAGGTATAGAGGAGCCAGGCATGGGCTATGAAAACCGGCAATTGGACGCCGGCTGGGAACGCCCCAGAGGACAGATATACAGCTTCTTTGCCTACGTTCTGCTCAACCGGCCCGACCAGCAGATGCTGACGGGCCTGTTGAGCGAACAGGTCCTGGCGGCCTTGCAGTTGATCTTTCCGGATCACTCCGCAACAAAACGCCTGGCTCGTTTGGTTGCCGAGCCTCTGCGCATACATCATCTGCGTGAGGATTTTCTCCTGGATTACGAGGCTCTGTTCAGGGTGCCGGGGGACACCTATACCCATCCCTATGAGTCGGCTTACTTGGCGGCCCAGGATCGGAATGTGGGTTTGGATAAGCTCGTTCTAAACCCTAACCGGGCTCGTTTGGTGGTCGAGTCCTACCAGGAACTGGGGCTGACCCCTGGCGGAAATTTTGACGAACAACCCGACCATTTGGGAGCTCAGTTAGACTTTGCGGCCCACCTATGCCGGCTGACCGCCGAGGAATTGGACAAAGGCGAATCCCAAAACGCCTTACGCTTGAAGGATCATCAGGAGTCGTTTCTGCGGGAGCACTTGCTGGCCTGGGGAGGCGAGTGCCTGGCCAAGGTAGAACGTCAAGCCTCTACTGAACTCTATCAATGCTTAGCTGGATTGGGAAAGGCCTTCTTAAATTCGGAGCGGCAGGAAATCTTACATTAATCGAAAAACCTTGCGACATAAATAGGCTTCCCGGCCACCGCGCATGTCGGATTCCGTCCTGCTGGTGATGGAACCTTACCGAATCACCGTGGAAAACCCTCCCTTTATCAACCGCCCGCCGAGCTCAGCGCATCTTGGTGATGCGCGGCGGGCGGCTGGTGGAAGAGGGCGATCACCAACGGCTGATGGAAGCGGGCGGACTTTACGCCGCCATGGTGTCACTGGAGAATCTGGGCTAAACCCCGGATATTCAGAGACCTTGGTGTTATAGCTTGACACTAACCACTGCGGCTGCTAATTGAAAATTATTGGTGCCCTTAGGGGCTTGAAAGGGAAGCCGGTGAGAATCCGGCGCGGGCCCGCCGCTGTAACCGGGAACGAAAGCCGCAGGCGTCCATGGGAGACGCCGGCCACTGCGCAAAGGCGTGGGAAGGCGCGGGGAGTAGGTTGATCCGGGAGCCAGAAGACCTGCCAAACCAACATACTTCGGCCTCCGCGAGCGCAGGGTAGCGCCGAAGAACGAGTTTGCGACTGATCAGCGGGCGATTGCGTAACTCCTTCCATGATTTTGGAAGGGGTTTTTTATTTGCTCTTCAGGATGACTAGGCATGTCCGACACCCTTAACGTTGCTTTGGTCCATTGCCCTCTGATCAATGGCGACCTCGCCGGTAACCAGGCTTTGCTTTTGGATCTCAACCGCAAGGCGGCCGGGCTGGGCGCAGACCTCATCGTCAATACGGAAATGGGCCTGAGCGGCTATGGTTTCGACTCCAGGGCCGAAATCGCTTCTCTGGTGCAGACCGAGGAAAGCCCGGTGGTGCGCGCCTTTGCCGAGTTGGCCGCCACCCGTGGCGTGTATCTGGCCTTGGGACTGGCCAAGCGCGATCCGCAAAACGACATTTATTACAACGCGGCCATCCTGTTCGGTCCCGATGGTCGCAGCCATGCCCTGCGCCACAAAATAACCGCTGAAGCCAAATGGGCCTGCCCTGGCGAGGTACAGCAAGACGACATGGCTGTCACTCCCTGGGGAAACCTGGGCCTTTTGATCTGCTCGGAGACCTATTTCAGCCTAATTCCCAGGGCCATGGCCCTCAAGGGTGTTGAAATGTTGCTGGTTCCGGCCAACTGGCCGCCCAGCGGGCTGGACCCGGCCACCTTATGGCGAGCCAGGGCCATTGAAAACGGCATATATCTGGCGGCCTGCAACCGGGGGGGCCAGGACAAGCGCATGGATATGGACCAGGCCCGGTCGTACCTGTTCGACCCTCAGGGCAATAACCTGCTGCGTCCGGTGGAGTCTGAGCCTCACATCTTTCTAGCCCACCTGCCGTTGGAAGGGGGGCAACTGGCCGCTGCCGACCAACGCCGGGCAAGGCTCAGCACGCGAAAACCCGGCGGGTATCACTACATCTACTCCCAGCTCAACCGTATCAAGGACCCCGGATCCTACCTGGGACTACCCGATCCGGGGGTGATGGAAGTGCACACCCTGGGTTTGGGCCCGGACCAACAAGGCACCGATATCGCAGCGCGTCTGGAGACCCTGCCCGCTGCGGCCAGCCGAATGGCGGTTTTGCCTTCCAAGGCGGCGTGGCTCCTGACCGCTTCGGATCTGGCCGAGCTGGCTGATAGGTTGAAGATGCGTCTGATCTGCCAGGCCCCGCAGACACAAGACATCAACTTGTACTCGTCGGACCGATCCACCCAGAGATGGAGCTTGCCTGAGCAAGGCAATTGCGAACCGCCGGTGGTGGACCTGGGACCGGCCAGGGTTGGGCTTTGCATGGCCCGGGACTTGTTGCACCCCGAGCTGGCTCTGGCCATGGCCAAACGCGGCTGTGACTTGGTGGCGGTCAGCGGCGCGGAATTGGCGCCGGAGGAATGCCATGTGCTGTCCATGCGCAGCCTGGAACGTCTTACCGTGGCCCTGGCCCATGACCACGGCTGCCTCATCAGCTCCCCACCCGAGGGCCACAAGTGCGGCACGCTTTTAAAGGCCCAGGGGGCTGGAGCCTGCCGTCTGGCCCTTGACACCTCACAAGGACGCTACAAGCAATATGAACAGCGGCTCGATTACCAGCTTTTGCTGGCTCAGTAGGCGTGAAATAAAATGAACCAGCCAGCTAATCGCACGGAACACGGCCATCCGTCGGATACGCATCCCCCTGTGCGCGGCAGAGTGTTTCCCTTCAGCGCCCTGGTGGGCCAGCAGGAAATGAAACTGTCCCTGAAACTCAACGCCGTGGACCCGGGCGTGGGTGGTGTTTTGGTGCGCGGCGAAAAGGGAACCGCCAAATCCACCGCAGTTCGCGCCCTGGCGGCCATCCTGCCCCAAATCGAGACGGTGGAGGACTGCTCATTCGGCTGCGATCCCACCGACCCCCGCCTGATGTGCGACCACTGCCTCGAAGCATTTCAGACCGCTAGGCAGGGCAGCGTTGTTAGCAAAAAGGTGCGGGTGGTGGATCTACCGCTGAACGCCACCGAGGACATGGTCTTGGGCGGACTGGATTTCGGCAAGGCGGTCAAGACCGGCCGACGCCACTTTATGCCCGGCTTGCTGGCCAAGGCCAACCGGGGCTTTTTGTATATCGATGAAGTCAACCTGCTCGACGACCATCTGGTGGACGTGATCTTGGACGCCGCCTCCAGCGGCCAGAACTGCTTGGAGCGCGAGGGGGTCTCATTCAGCCATCCCGCCTGTTTCGTGCTGGTGGGCACTATGAACCCCGAGGAAGGCGAGCTGCGGCCCCAGCTTTTGGACCGTTTCGGCCTGTGTGTGGAGGTGGGCGGCGAACCGGAGCCCGAGGCTCGCGTGGAGCTGATGGAACGGCGCGAGGCCTTTGACCGGGACCCCGAGGCTTATGGCAGACAATACCAACAAACAGACCAGGTCGTGGCTAATGAGGTGGAACGGGCCCGCAAACTCCTGCCATCGGTGAGCTTGCCCCGCCGCTTGCGCAGCTTCATCACCGCCTTGTGCGTGGAAAACAACGTAGCCGGACACCGCGCCGACCTGGTCATCGAGCGGGCCGCAAGGGCCTTGGCCGCCCTGCAGGGCCGCCGCGAGGTAGACCAAGAAGACATCTCCGCCGTGGCTCCGCTGGCCCTGCGCCACCGCCGGCGCGATGCCGCCCCGCCACCGCCCGAGCCACCCGAGCCACCCGAGGAAGAACTCAACGACCAGGAAGACCGGGAGCAGGAGGATCCGGATCAGCCCGAGCCATCGCCCGAGCAGGACCAGGGCCAGCTGGACCAGGGCGACGGAGAGGAAGGCTTTGAGCTGCCCCTGCCCGAGCCTCCGGAACAAGGCCCGGACAATGACAGCGAGGCGGGCAACGATCCCCCCGAGGAGGTTCACCAGATCGGCCAGACCTTCAAGGTCAAGCCCATCAAGCAGCCCAAGGACCGCAAGTTGCGCCGGGGCTCGGGTCGCCGCTCGGCCACCCGCACGGCTCAGAAGCTGGGGCGCTACGTAAAAAGCTCCCTGCGTGGGCCGGAGCAGGACCTCGCCCTGGATGCCACCTTGCGGGCCGCCGCTCCCTATCAACTCTCCCGGCGGGAGCAGACCGGTTTGGCGGTGTGCGTCAAGCCCCAGGACCTGCGCCTGAAGGTCCGCGAAAAGCGGGTGGGCAACTTCCTGCTGTTTCTGGTGGACGCCTCGGGTTCCATGGGAGCCCAGGCCCGCATGTCGGCCACCAAGGGTGCTGTACTTTCGTTGCTGTTGGATGCTTACCAGAAGCGTGACAAGGTGGCGCTGATCACCTTCCGGGGCTGGGAGGCCCAATTGGCCCTGCCACCCACCAACTCCATCGAACTGGCAGCCAAGTTGCTGGCCGAACTGCCCGTAGGCGGGCGCACGCCCCTGACCGCTGGTCTGGTCCAGGCCCAGGAACAGCTGACCCGCCACCTGCGCAAAGACCCGGACAGCAGGCCCATAGCGCTGATTCTCACCGACGGCCGGGCCAATGCCGGCCTTGGCTCGGACGCGCCGCCTCATGAAGAAGCAATCAACTTGGCTGCTCGCATGGGCCAGGACGAACGGGTCCGCTATGTGGTCGTGGATACCGAAGCACCGGGTATCGTGCGCCTCAACTTAGCCTCGCATCTGGCCACGGCCCTGGGCGGGGAATATTTCAAGATCGACGACCTAAAAGTCCAAGACCTGGTGAACCTCGCCAGGAAGGAATGAAAAGACTATGAACACCACCTATCCCTTTGCGGCCATGGTCGGCCAGCAAGACATGAAACTCTCGCTGATACTCAACGTGATCAATCCAGGTCTGTCGGGGGTTTTGATCAGAGGCGAAAAAGGCACGGGTAAATCCACCGCTGCCAGGGCCCTGGCCGAAATTCTGCCGGATATCGAAGTGGTGGACGAGTGTCCCTTCAACCTGGAGCCCGGCGAGTGCGGGGGGGAGTTGTGCCAAACCTGTACCGTGGTTGACTGCGGCTACAAACAGGCTGCGGAGCAAGGGACCAAAAGTCACGCCCGGCCGGTGAAAGTGGTGGAGTTGCCCGTGGGGGCCACCGAGGACCGGGTGGTGGGGGCCATCGACCTGGAACGCGCCCTCAAGGAGGGCGAAAAGCACTTTGAGCCGGGCATCCTGGCCCAGGCCCACCGGGCCATTCTTTACGTGGACGAGGTGAACCTGCTGGAAGACCATGTGGTGGACGTGCTCCTAGACAGCGCGGCCATGGGGGTGAACACCGTGGAGCGCGAGGGTGTCTCCTTCACCCACCCCGCCCGCTTCACCCTGGTGGGCACCATGAACCCCGAAGAAGGCGAGTTGCGGCCCCAGCTGCTGGACCGTTTCGGCCTATGCGTGCTGGTCCAGGGTCTGGGCAACGCCGAGGAGCGGGTGGAGATCATGGAGCGTCGCCTGGCCTATGAACAGGGCCCAGAAGCCTTTGCCCGCGGTTATGAAAGGGAATCGGCCAAGCTAACCGAAAAGATTAGCCAGGCCCGCGAACGCTGGCCCCAGGTGGAGGCTGACCGCCAAATCATGTTGCGCATCGCCCAGGCCTGTCTACAGGTGGGCGTGGACGGCCACCGGGGCGACATCATAACCCTTAAGACGGCCAAGGCCCTGGCTGCCTGGCAGGGCCGTGTGCAAGTGGAGGCCGCCGACGTGGACCGGGCCTTGGAGCTGGTCCTACCACACCGGGTGCGGCGTAAGCCTTTCGAGGAAGTCGCCTCATCCGGTTCCGCCTTCCGGGCGGCCTGATAGGCCATGGACGACAGGGCCGAATTCCTGGTTCTGTCGCTGACCCAGCGCTGCAATCTGCGCTGTGTCTATTGCTTCGCCGGGGCTGATCCAGCCCATATTTGTCGGACACCTTGCTAAGCGAGTAAATTGCTTTACGGAGGTGATCCATGACCGATCAGAAGAATCGGAGGCAGGTAAGCCGGCGGCGGTACTCGGGCTAGTTCAAGACAGAAGCCCTTGGCCTCGCCGAGCAGGTGGGGGGTTGTCCGGTGCGGCCAAGCAGCTTGGCCTGCATGAATCTCCGCTTTATGCTTGGCGCAAGAAAGCCCGGTATGAGGCCAGCTGGAGCGAGACCGAGAAGGCACTGGCCATTGAGAATGCTAGGCTCAAGCGCCAACTGGCCAAACAGGAAGAGAAGTTGGCTCTGTTAAAAAAGGCGGCCGCGTACTTCGCGAAAGGCCTGAAGTAAAGTACGCATTTATACACAAGCATGTAGGCCAAGCCAGCATCCGAGCTCAGTGTGAGGTTTATGGCGTGTCGCGTAGCGGCTATTACGCTTGGCGGCGCAGGCAAGATCGCCTCAGCCGAAGACAGTTTGCCCGTTATCATCTAGACCTGTTGGTGGCAGAGGCCTTTGCCGCCCCTAGGGGCCGTAGCGGCTCGGTGGGGCTTACCCTTGACCTTGATGAGTTGGGCCACAAATATAATCGCAAGACCGTAGCAGCCAGCATGAAAAGGCAGGGGCTGGTTGCTATGACAATGCCTTGGGCGGAGAGTTTCTTTCACACTCTCAGGGTGGAGATGGTCCACGGCGAGAGCTGCGCCACACGTGAGGACATGCGTCGAGCCATATTCGAGTATATTGAAGTGGACTACAACCGATCCAGGAGGTATAGCGCCAACGGCTACATCAGCCCATTGGCCTTTGAACAAAAAATGGCCGTTTAACGAATTGTCCGCTGTTACTGGATAAGATCAATTGGACTGGGTTAAGGGGGACAGGTCAGGTTAGCAGGAAATAGAAAAGTAGTTGATAGTTTTGATCAGTGCGTGTTACACACATCAAAATGAAAAAGAATAGCGATTTAGAATTTTCCTCAGGCGGCGTTTGTCGTTTGTTGGGCATAGCGCGCGAGGCGCTACGTGAGTGGCAAGTACGCGGGTATGTGGTTCCTAGCAGGTTTGTTCCATGGGGTTCACGCGAAAAGGCGATGTTCAGTTTGCGAGAGGTTTACTTGGTGGAAACCTTTCGCCGACTGCTTGCCTTTGGCCTGTCACGGGATCAGGCCAGTCGTGTTATTGCTCACATGCGCAGCAAACATGCTCCGCCTATAACCGCTTGGCAGGACAGCACCAATTCCTTAGATCAAGAAGATGAGTCCCGCAGTGTGATTTATCTGGCTGATGGGATACCGGTAGGGATGGTGAGCATTAGCGATGATGGTGATTATGGTCTGGAGTTCAAAAAGGGAGAGTTGACCGTCCTAAGTGGTGGACGTCTTAGGAGGTTAACGGACTTGAGAAACAGGAAGGGAAAACCTGTGATGAGTAGGCCACCTGCTTGGGACACTATTTTGGTCTTTGACGTTGCAAAGGTTCGCCAGTTTGTTAACGAGCGAGTAAGCTAAAAATTTTTGAATCATTATATATGTGTGTTACACACATAAAAAAGAATTAAGGACCTATTTCACCACCTACTTCACCAAAAAGAAGGAGGGGCAGCGGTGAAGCTGCAACCCTCCGATATTTTTTGGCAGTCCCAACGGGACTCGAACCCGTGTCTTCGGCGTGAGAGGGCG